>NZ_CACXXB010000007.1 GCF_902771435.1 uncultured Methanobrevibacter sp.
TCAGACTGTAAATATAATAATAACAAATAAAAACAAGTCAACTGACCATTCTGTAGTGACAAATGAAAAAGGTGTTGGAACATTAAAGATGGATAAGGACTCCGGAAAATACAATGTTACTGTCAGCTATGGCGGAAATGACAAGTATAAAGGATGCAATGTCACTAAGAAGATAACCATTGAGGAGAAAGTTGCTGAAGCTACTGTATCGGAAAATAGTGCTCAAAGTAGCCAAAGTGGCGGTAGTAGCACACATACCATTATTGGTGAAGACGGATATTATTATACAGTCGATGATAATGGTAATTTTTTAGAAAATTTGGGCCCTAGTAAGCAATATCGTCCAAATGAACCAAATAGCGTTTATTATCCTGATGCAGAGCCTGCCAATCGATATGTTGATAAATCTAAATAATGGGGAGATGTCATCATGGAAAACAAAAACATAATCATGATGCTGGTTGTGATAATTGTCGTTCTTGCAGCGGTTGTGGGTGTGATGTCTCAGCAAATGGCAAAGGAAAAGTCAAACTTAAAAATTGCCGATAAAAAGGTCAATGTTGGTGATTCACTGGTTGTTAAATTGACTGACAGTCAGGGAAATCCCATTTCAAATGAAACAGTAAATATTAAACTTACATATAAAAATGGAACAGCTATTGATGAAAAAACAGCAACCAACTCCAAAGGTAAAGCAAAATTCACGATGGAGGAAAAGGGCAAGTATTTCGTTGAATGCAGATTCGATGGAAATGACAAATATGCTTCATCATCCATCACTGACAATATCACAGTTGAAAAGGCAACCACCAAAGTAGTTAGTGAGGAGCAAACATCAACCACAACTCATGCCAGCAAAAATGCTCCTGATGGTGGCATATATCCGGAATATGGCCCTGAAGTTGATTCTCAAGGCATAACCAGGGAGTATGCAATTGCACATGACATGCATTACATTGAAATGAGGGTGGATGGTGACAGGCCTGGAGAGTATGTGACTGTTGGCGGCTATACTGCCCGTGATCCAAATAATGGACTCTATCATACATGAGGAGATATTATGGAAAACAAAAACATTATTATAATAATGCTAGTAATTATTGCCATTCTTGCAGTTGTTGCAGGAGCCATGTTTTTGCAAATAACTAATGCAAAAGAACCAACTACAGTCAAAATAACAAACAATAAAACACTATATGAAGGCGAAGACATAACTCTCAAATTAACTAATCTAAACAAAACACCATTATCCAAAGAAAAGGTCAAAATCACAGTTAAAAACAGCAAAGGCAAAGTTGTAGCAAATAAAACAGTAAAGACAAACGGCAAAGGCAATGCCAAACTGGATTTGGATTTGAAGAAAGGCAAATATAATGTTACTGTTGTATATGCTGGAAATGATAATTTCACTGGAAGCAATGCAACACAGAAGTTAACTATTAAAGAAGAGGTCAAAGAAACTGTTAGCGAGCCATCCAGTTCAAATTCTGTAGGTTGGACTGAAACTCATCCTGGAGGAGATACTGGATCCAGTATTGTTGTATATCATGATGGGAATGGTCATAAATTTGTTACCAGATATTCTGCTGAGGGTTCTGTTTATGAAGATGGGATTGCATACGATGAAAACGCAAGGATTACTTCTTAATGTTTTATTAGGTAGGTGAAACTCCACCTACACTCTTTTTATTTTGATTACTTCCTCAAGCCGTCTAATCATTTCCCACTTTTCCATGCCATTTCATGAATCGAATGTTTTATCCTACCTTTTTATGTCGGAATTGTTATATACATATGATTGACACAATATTAAATAATATTATTACTTAGGTGATTTCATGGATAAAAACAAAATTATTATTTTGGCTTTAATTGTTGTCATTGCTGCTCTTCTGGTAGGCATGGCATTTACAATGATGCCAAACATGGCGAAACAGGATACAAAATTGAAATTTAAAAACAATTCCACATTAGCAGAAGGGGATTCATTAAAAGTAAAGCTGACTGATGCCAACGGAACTGCAATAGCTAATCAAACAATTAATGTCACAATCAAGGATAAAGATGGCACAAGTGATTATCATTCTGTAGAAACTAATGAAAAAGGTGTTGGGACCTTAAAAATTGATAAGGATGCAGGAAAATACGATGTAACTGTTAGCTATGGTGGAAATGATAAGTATAATGGATGCAATGCTACTAAGAAGATAACTATTAAAAAAGAAGAAGTTGTTCAAGAAGAAGTTGTTGAATCTACTGTTGAGCAGAGTAATAGTGAACCACAGTATATCGGAGAAGATGGGCTCCCAATTAGTGAAGCAGATTACAAAACACTTCAAGTTTATGGTAAAAGTGCTAACAGTCCTGAAGAATGGGAAGCACAAAAAGCTAGTTTGGGATACTGATAAAAGATAAAATCTGAAAGTAAGATTATATTTTCTCGGAGGAAATTGAGAATCATTTCCATAATGATTCTCTAAAATTATTTTTTTTTATCACAGTTTCAGTTATGCCTATACTCAACAAGTTATTTTACAATAAAACTTTAAAATAGGGGTAACAAATATGCTAACAAGATTGATATAAATGGTGAAAGTATGTATTGTCCTGAATGTGGATCAAAAGTTGCATCTGATGCAAAATTCTGTGAAAATTGTGGAGAGAAGATTGTTGATGAGGATAATATTAAATCTAATATGATGGAATCCAATAGTTCATTTCTAAAAAAAGCAAACAAAAGAATACAAAAATCCTTAAATAAAAATTATGATTTTGATGAAAAAATCGACTTAAAAGGAATTAATAGTGTTTCTATTGATGATATAGCAAGAAGATTGAAAATTAAAAAAACAAAAGATGGTTTTTTTTCACCTAAAGATTATGATAAAATGTTAAAATATGCTAAAAAGCACACTAATTCTCAAAAGGACTTAAATATGTTTAGGAAGAGAATTGACTTTGTTAATAATACTCAGTTTGATAAAAAAATTGAAGCTAAACAAAAATCTAAACAAAAAACTAAGCGTGAATCCGAAATTTCAAAAGCTAATTCAAAACATTGGGTGAATAACAAGACTAAATTTGATAATGAAGTAGAATTTGAAGGAATAAATACAGTTCCCATTGAAACAATCGCAATAAGGGTTAAAGCTAGAAAAAACAAATGGGGAATGTACACTTATTCAAGTATGAATAAAATATTAAGATATGGAAATGAACATTCTATTGATTCAAATGAATACTCTATCTTTCAAAGAAGACTAAATGATGAAATGAACAAACAAAGAAAAGAAAAATCAGAAAAACTTAAAAATAGCGGATTAAAATCACTTCCTAAAGAAAGTCAAGATAACGTTAATGAATGGATTCAAAGTAAAGGAGGGCATGAACCAAGTGATATAATTGAAATAATTACTATACGAAGACCATTCACACCAAATAATCAACAGCAAATGATACGGGACATCATTAATAATACTTGGTGGGGTAAATGTGCAATTGGGGAACCTAAAATAAAAAAAAGACCTAATGAAAATATTGAACTTTGGAAAATGCATATTCCATTAATTCAAGTTAATCTAACTTCATCTCCTAAAAAAAGTTACCAACGGGATATGCGAAGATTATATAAAAGATGTATGATGGACTGTGGTCATGACCCCTTATATTAATTTACCCTAAGTCAGAAGTTAAGTTTTATCAAACTGCGCAAGCCCTATATTCATGGTTGGTAATATGGTGAAAAGTTTATAAAATTAGTTTTTTGCCTCATTACATATTTTAATGCAAAAGAAGAGTATAAATGGTGTTGTACAAAAAGAAGTTGGAAGTATATACATTATAGAATGATTATTCTTCCAGTTACTTTTTTTATCATATAAAAAAATATTCACCATTTAATCTTTTTATCAAAACAAATATATTTTATTTTAAACACAAATATATATCAATTAATAAGTATTGGAGGAAAACATTTTGCAAAATAAAAAAATATTGACACTAACAATATTGATATTTGTTGTAGCGTTTGGATTTTTATTAGGTTCTGTTTCTGCAGCAGAATTACAGGAACACGATTTTAACGGACAATTCAAATTAAATGTCCCTGGTAACTATTGGATGGCCAATGCCGGAGCTGACGGTCACCAATATGAAGATGGGCATGGAATCATAATTCAATATTTAACATTGAACGACATTAAAGGAGGAACTTTCACGGATTATCTTACTTCACATGGTTTAAAAGATGGTAAAGTGGACGGTAAATTTACAGTATTCCAAAAAGATGGAAAATATGTCGTAGTCGCTAATTCAAGTGAAGAAATGTATATTATTACTGATAAGAATTTGGATGAGGCTAAGGCAATTGCAGCTAGTGCAGATTTAGGAACAAGTGCATCAATTGATGTTTCTAATAAAACTTCATCCCCTACAAACACTTCTGCTACTGGAAATATGGAAAAAGTAAATGTGGGTGATGTTTTAACAATTAATGCTCCGAAAGGTTCAGAATTCAATAATGGTACTTATGATGGATTTTGGAGAGTATATTCTGCAGTAGGTTGTGATGCTGTTGTTTATTATACAAATGATGAATCAGCTAACACAACAATTGATGATGCATATTATGATAAATTTATCAATAATGTAACCTCTCAAAATGGTGTAAATTCTTCTAAAAATGGCAATGTTACTGTTGTTGAAGGTATTCAAAATATCGATGGAACAAATGCGGCTTATACACATGGTGATAATGCAATGGTGATTGTTGTTTCAAATGATTTGAATTTAGTTAAAGAGATGGCAAAATCTGTTGAATTCAAATAATGGGTGATAAAATGATTAAAAAAGTTGCATTGATATTAACTTTAATACTAGTAGGATTATTAGCTCTATCTGCGGCAAATGCAGCTGATAATCAAACTGATGATTTTGTTAATACTGTAATTAATGATGAAAATTTAAATGATTTGAATGTAATTTCAGATGAAAATTTGGATTTAGATTTAGCAAAGAATGAGATTATTTTAAATAATGATAGTTCGGATAATGGTGATGTTGATTTTAATGGATTGTCTTCTTCTTATGATGACCAATTGTGTAGTACTGACTTGATTTATACACATTTTGATGTTCCAAGTTCTTTTAATAAAATCATTACAATAAATTTAAAGGATTCTTCAAATAATTTGGTTAAAAATGCAGAGGTATTCTATTCTTTTGATTATTCAACTGTTCAAAAAACATTTTCGGGTAATTCTATCAGTATTCCAAATAGTTTAGAATCTAATGCTACACATGCATTGTCCTTATGGTATTCTACTGATGGAATATATGGGACTTGTATTGATACTGTTTATTTTTTTAAGCCAACAGTGGGTGAATGTACCTTAACAAATAAGGGGCCTTCACGATCATTATTTTCTATCACAACTTATGATGGGGAGGTTTATGGATCAATAAAAGTTAAGCTAATAGACGGTTTGGATAGAGAAATAAAGGATATATTTAATTATTATATTGATGGTGATGTTGATAATCAATTTAATGCCACTAATGGTAATATTGTTTTAAATTTCACCCATAATTCTTATCATGATATTGTTTTTGTTTATAAAGGTAAATCATCCGTATATGTTCCGTGTAATAAAACTATTCGAGTATGTTATAAATCATCGATGGTTATTAAAGAAAATGAAAAATATTATGTTGATGGGGGTGTGAGAATACTGTGTGAATTTTTCACGGGTAAGTCTTGGGTTTCTAATAATTATTTCTTCGCTCCATTCGGTACTAATCTTATTAAAATAAAAAACCCTTTCACTGGTGAAGTGTTAGAAAAGGAGATAGTTGTTTTAAAGAGAATAATTGAGGCTGAAGATTTAATAACTGATTATAAAAATTTAACAGAATATAATGTTCGAGTAGCTGATGAAAATAATAAATTCACAGCTAATTTAACTGTTTCATTTGTTTTAGATAATCGAAGATATGATGTGGTATCTGATAAAGAAGGGTATGCCGGTTTTAAAACACATTTAAAAGTTGGAAATTATACAATCACAACCAGGTATTGTGGTATTGTTACTACAAATAGAATAATTGTTAATCCAGTTTATGTTGATAATGAATATAAAGATATGCATATTGATTCTGTAACAACATATTATGGGGAAAATAAATTTATTAATTATGGTTGGAAGGGTTACTTCAAAGGATTTTTAAAAATATACAAAGGGTCAGTTTTAATTAAAACTATTGATTTAGATTCTTCAGGGTATGTTGATACTGAGAATACATTTAATAAATACTCAAATAACATTTCTACCATGACTTTTGGTGTTGGATATTACATCTTTAAAATAGTTGATAAAAATGGAAAGATTTTAAGAGAATCATACTTGGACATACAAAAGATTCCAACAAAAATTCAAGTTAATACCATTAAAACAACAACAAAAATCACCATATATCACTTGAAAATTATGATAAAAGATAAAATGAACAATAAAGTTAAAAATGGTTATTTGAAATGTAAAATTAATGGAAAAACTTACAAAACCAAAGTTAATAGGGGTTTTGCTACATTAAAGATTAATATTCCATCAAAGATTCGAACATATTCTTGTACTGTTAGTTTTTTAGAAAATTCTGTCTATAAATCTTCTTCTGCAAAATTTAATTTAATTGTAAAAAAATATTATAGTAAAACTACTGTAAATTCAGTAACTATTGCTCCAGAGTCTAAATATACATTAAAAGTTAATGTTAAATGCTCAAATGGTAAAAAAATTAAATCTGGAACAGTTAAAGTACAAATCAATGGAAAAACTTATTCTGCTAAAGTAAATAATGGTGTAGCTAAAGTTAAAATTAAAGCACCGACTAATGCTGGAACATATAAGGCTACAGTCAATTATGGTGGAAATAAACAGGTTCATGCTAGTTCTACAACTGTTAATATTCATGTTAAAAAAATAAAATATGAAGAAAAAGTATCTTCTTTTACTTTGGTTGTTCCATTTGAACTAAATGAACATGTTATAAGGTCTTATGGAGTATATTCTGTTGAAACTTATAAATGGGTTGATTCAGATGTGCACGTTAGAATATATATTTACAAAAATAATATAAGATTAACTGACATTCGGGCTGAAGCATATATTCATTTTAGTTCAGGTGAAGGTATTTGGGTTTATACGAATGATGGAATTTACAATACTCAAAAAACAGTCATTAATAATGATTTGGCTATAAAAGCTGACCAAGCCACAGTCACGGTATGGATTTAAAAATTGTAAGTGCAAATTCACTTACAATACTTTTTCAGAGTTGACATATATTAAAAGACTCTCATTATATCCTCATAGAATTAAATTCATTACCTCTTTCACCTTAGGAATTGTTAAAAATAGGATTAATACAAATATTATTTGAAATTGATTACTTTAAGCATAATGCAATATGTTACTCAATTTAAAATAATATATGGCATATTCATTTATTAGCTTAATTAAGATTTGAGGAGTTTTATGATTACTCGTTGCACTACACGTTATCTGATATATAAACCTAAAATTGGAGATAGGGTAATTTTAGCTTATAGAGGTTATAAAAAACGTATAAATCTTTTAAATGATGATGGTGAAGTTGTTGGAAGAATACATACTAAAAAAAAGAAGGATAAGTTTGCTAAACAGCAAATATTTAAATCAACAGAACTTTTTGACTTTTTAGACATGAAAAATAAAACCTATTATGCAAAATTTATTAATATAGGTAGTCCTTTCTCATATCTCAAAATTATATCTTGCACAACTTCAAACAGGCCTGACATATTAAATATTGATGAAACTGAATTGTCAAATATGCAAAATTTCCTGGAACTAATGAAAAAAGGCGAATCTCGCAACAATGCAATTCAAAAAATAGGTATTTCTCATCATTTAGTTTCTAATTGGTTTGATAGAGGTTTGACATCATTTGAGAAATTTAAACTATATGTGTCCCATATGGATAATTCTTATAATATTGATTCAATATTGGATATTGATAATTTATTTGGTCAGGACATCCCAAAAAATCATAAAACTCAAGAATTAAATAATATACAAAGTTATTATATCGCTATCAAAAATGGCCAATCTCTTCAAGAATCAATTGATTCCTGTGATTTAAATGAATTTGAAATTGAAAAATGGAGTTTTATCAATAATTATCTAATTTTTTACTTAAATTTTAGTAAAATAAAAGATGAAGAAATCAAATCAAGACCAAAAATTAAAAAAGAACCAATCAAACCAAAACCTAATAAAATTAAGGAACATTCTATCATCACTGGCAACGCACACATAAAAACCAGCAATTTTAAAAGTAATAAAGCAGATACTAGTAAAAGAGCAATTAACTTAAGAAATGAGATATTTAAATAAATGGAGTCTAAGAATGGATAATGATACTGTTGAGTTTGTTAAACGGTCACAATGCAGATAAAGAATTTTAACTTCATTAGATGGTAATGTGCTCATACCTAAAGAAATAGCTAAACGTACTGGAAAAAAACTAACCATTGGAGATAATAAATCCTGAAGCACGTAAAGGCAGATAATACAGATTAACTGATGTTGGTATGAAATAGCTAAAAATTTAGAATAACAAAGTAATAATTATTTTGTATTCATAATCTCTTCTTTTAACTTCTCAAATTCATCATCACTTAAAACTGGTTTTCCTTCAAGTTTAACTGGGCGCTCCACATTTGCATATCTCATACCACGATTTCTTTTCAACATCTGCGGTTCATCTAATTTGTAAACTCGTAAAATCCAAATTTGTACAGGTTTGTGGCCAAGATAATCTTTCACATGATCACGAGTCCAGATGTGGAACTTGTTAAATGCGCCAATCCTGGTTGAAGGTTTTTCAATCACGCCTTCGACAGTAGCATAGTATTTTACTCCATAAGTTCCATCTTCGCCAGCTGGGAGTAAATTGCCTTTTGCGAAGTTTTGGTCTTGGAAGGAATCTAAAACATCATCTTTTAGGGCATAGCTAACTGTTGGGTACAGTAAGAATTCTTTTAATGTTGTCCCATACTTTCTAATTAATATTGTTTGTTTTCCTTGACCTAAAGCTTCGATAGTTGCGTTCCATTCGTTTAAACATTTTGTTATTTCAGACATAATTATCACCTTTGTTTAGCATTTAAACAAACATTTGTTGAAGTAAACTTTTCTTAAACATATAAAGTTCATTATTTTGATTTTTAATTGTATTAATTTTTAAATCCAAATTAGATAGTAAATCAGCTATTTTTTCTTGTTCTTCATATTGAGGTAATTTAATACTGAATGATTCAATTTCTTTTTTACTGATATTTGGTTGAGCACCAGCTACTAATGTTTTTTTCAATTCTCGTTTGAAATCATCACTATGAGTATATTGGATTAAAAAAGGATAATATAATTTGTCTGATGTTTGTTTAAACAAACCTACTCGTTGATTAATGTAAGATTCATAATCTAAATTATAAACTGCAACTTTTCCAGTTGTAGCTCCAGACATTGCAATTATAAGTTCTCCTTTTTTTATAATGAAATCAGAATCATTTTCTAATTTATTATAATACACTAAATCATCTAATATAACAGAATTATTTGGAGAAATGTTAGATATTCTAATTATTGCCATTCCTTCATCTTTGAAAAGTTCACTTTTAAATGCAAAACCTCCTTTTAATGAAATAATGTCTTTTAATTGTAATTGTTCCCAGTTTTCATAATGGTGGTTATTTTCATCTTTAAATCTTAATTTCTGTGCGAATATCTGTTGCATCAAATACTTCTTAAAATTTTGATAATCATCTTGTTTTTGTTTTAACAATTCGATTTTTTTATCCACAACTTCTAAAAAATTAGAAACCTTATTTTGTTCATCTAAACTTTGTGGAACCTTGAATTTAAAATTCTCCATATCTCTTTGAAAAATATGTGGTATACTACTGCCCGATTTAAGAATATGCAATAATCTAAAAAATGAATCGGAATTTAGAACTTGATAAAAAAAGTTAGGCATAATTTTTTCATGTAACCTAACTAACATCATAGTACCATTGATTGTAGCTTTATCGGGCAATTCTCTTATTAAAGCAGGGTTTCCTAAACTACCATCCTTTGAAAAGATTACATCACCTATTTTCAGTGCTATTTCTGGGGATTCATCATATCTTTCCATACTTAAATGGTCACATTCTTCCCAATTAATAATTCCATTAGTAATATGTTTCCCCGCAATTAAATAGGGTCCTGATTCAGTATATTCACTCTGTTTTAGATTTCTCCAACCAATTCTACCTTTAATTGTTGAATAATTTTTTATATTAACTTCAATCCATTCATCATCAAAGCCGTTAAATCGTAGTTTGGGTACTAATTTTTCTTCAGTCATGTTATCATCTCAATGATGTAGGTGCTCTAATGCCCAGTTCGTCACAATATTTTTTGATTTCAGCATCTACTTTTTCCATTTCAACATCAATTCTTTCTAATTCATCAACTACTTCATCAAGATCTATTGGTTCTTCTTCTTCAAATGTATCTACATAACGTGGAATATTTAAGTTGTAATCATTTTCTTCTATTTCTTCAAGTGATGCTTTGTGAGAATATTTTTCTATTTCTTCTCTTGATGCGTAAGTATTGATTATTTTATCAATATCTTCTGAACGCAGTTTGTTCTGGTTTTTAACTTTTTCAAATTCTTTACTTGCATCAATGAATAATATATCTTGATCATCTTCCCTGCATTTTTTAAACACTAATATACATGTTGGAATACTTGTTCCATAAAATAAGTTTGCCGGTAATCCGATTACTGCATCAAGGTAGTTTTTTTCTCCCACTAAGTATTGTCTTATTTTTCCTTCTGCAGCTCCTCTGAATAGCACTCCATGAGGCAATACAATGCCCATTGTTCCACTTTCATTTAATTGGTATATCATGTGCTGTACGAATGCATAGTCTGCTTTGGATTTTGGTGCTAATTTACCATATGCACTAAATCTGCTATCGTCCATGAATGATTCTCTTGCAGACCATTTTGCAGAGAATGGTGGATTGGCAACTACTGCATCGAATTTCATATCTTTGTGTTGTGGGTCTTCTAATGTGTCTCCTTGTTTTATGTCAAATTGGTCATATTTTACTCCATGCAATATCATATTCATTCTTGCAAGGTTGAATGTGGTTGTGTTTAATTCTTGTCCGAAGTAGTGTGCTACTCTTGCTTCTTTTGATATTCTTAAAAGTAATGATCCTGACCCACAGGTTGGGTCGTAAACATTTTTGATTTGGTCTTTTCCTAATGTTACTATTTTAGCTAGGATTTTTGATACTTCTTGAGGTGTATAAAATTCTCCTGCTTTTTTACCTGCTTCTGATGCAAATTGGCTGATTAAATATTCATATGCATCTCCAAGTATGTCTGATTCATCATTGTCTAATTCAAAATCAATATCATTTAACAATAACAATATGGTGGATATTATTTTATTTTTATCTTTGTCTTTTTTACCTAATCTTGGCGAATCTAAATCTACATCGTCAAATAGGTTATCAAAGTCGTCTTCACTTTCTGTACCTTGTGAGGAGTTAGTTATTTCATTAAATGCTGATCTCAAATCATTTCTTATTGTATCTCCAACTTTACATTTTTTTATCATTGAGCTAAACAGGCTTTTTGGACTTATAAAGTATCCTAAGTTATTAATACAATCTTCTTTTAAATCTGCTTTCCACTCTTCATCTTCACATGCTTTCTGAAATGTGATGTCATCTTTTTCAAGTAATTCATTAATAAATTTTTCCTGCTTTTCAGACAAGTATCGGTAAAATATGAAACCCAAAATATAGTTTTTGTATTCATTTGCATCCATATTTCCCCTTAATTCATCTGCTATTGCAAATAGTTTTGTTTCTAAATTTGTTGCCATTTCTTATTCCACCATTAAAAGTCAAATATGTCAAATATCTCTAAAATTTCTTGTTTAACTTTTTTAAGTTTATTTTTCTTTTCTTTATATTTTAATTCTTTATCTTTGAATGCTTTTTTGATTAATGAATCATCTAATTTTTCTGTAAATTCATATTCACTTAATATTTCTCTTGTTACATCTTCTATTAGTTCCTCTTCTTCAATTAAATCACAAATTGCTTCCCTTCTTTCATCTCTTACAAATTTATCGAATTCTTCAGGTACATCTAATCCTTTTTCGTTAATGTCTTGTAGCTCCACATCTATAAATTTCTCTATAAGTTTAATTTTACTACGTAGATGTACAGACTGTTCCATTAATTTAATAATTTTTTCTTTACCTTTATCAAAGTCAGAATCTACACCCATAGTTTCCATCAATCCCAATATATAATCTACATTGATTTTATCATTAGTCAATAATTCTAATTCAAAGTCAATGTCTTTTAATATTGATACTGCACCAGGCCCATCTTCAACAGGTATTGTGTCTTTAATGTTTAGGTATGCTCCCGTATAATCTTCATATTCTTGTTTTGTCATTTCAAGATCATCAAAAGTGAATTCTGAAAATATATCTAATTTATTTTTTGTTTTTATTAATTTTTTAAATGCCAATACAAAGTCTTTTTTATCATTTTCACTTTGAAGTTCATATACTTCTTGTGCAGTTTTAACTAAATCACGTAAGACTTTTAAATCTTCATTAAATCTTTTGACAAGGTCTTTGTATGGTGGCAATAGTATGTCTTCTATTGGTGCATTGTTGGAAAATAATGCTATTGCTCGGTCTACTGATTCTTTGATTGGTCTGTAACATACAACGTTTCCTTGTGATTTACGTGCATTATATATCCTGTTAGTTCGGGAAAATGCTTGTAATAATGTATGATATTCAAGATTTTTATCCACATATAATGTATTGAGTAATTTACTGTCAAATCCTGTTAAAAACATATTTACTACTAGCAATAAATCTATTTCTCTGTGTTTCATTCTTTTACATACATCTCTGTGGTATTCTCCCATTGTGTCGGAATCAAAGTTTGTTCCAAAAGTTTCATTGTATTCAGCTATATAGTCATCTAAGTGTTCCTGTGAGTGTTTTTCTTGTTCATCGAAGTTTTCGTTAGGTGCATAAGTAAATATTGTTGCAATTTTTAAATTCATGCCACGTTCTTTATTTTTTTGCTTTAATATTTTGTAATAGTCATGTATGTATCCTGTTGGATTTTCTTTTGACTTTTGCGATACTGCAAATATTGCATTAAATTCACGGTCTTTTGTTTTATAATCATAGGTATCAAGAATATGGTCTACAACCATGTTTAATCTATCTGGATGTGCTAGAACTTCTGTCTTTTTAATTGCTGCAACTTCCTCATCAATTATGCCTTCTTTTGTTTTCATTGTGGAATAATAGTCTATGGAAAATCCTAATACATTATTGTCTGCTATTGCATCTTTAATCATATAAGTGTGCAGTCTTTCTTTGAATATTGATTTGGTGGTTTTATGGCCCATTGCATTCTGTTCAAATATTGGTGTACCCGTAAAACCATATGATAATGTATTTTCAAAGAAAGTAGTAATGTCATTGTGCATTTTACCAAATTGGCTGCGATGGCATTCATCAAAAATTAATATGATGTTTTTGTCTTTGATTTTTTCCAATTGTTTTTTAGTGGATTTTCTGTTTACAGCTATTGATAATTTTTGGATGGTTGTTGTAATGAGTTTGTTTTTATCACTTAAGAGATTTTTAACTAGTGCACCTGTGTGTTTGGATGTTCCAACACATTTTGGACAGAATTTATTGAATTCTTTATTGGTTTGGTCGTTTAAATCTCGCCTATCTACTACAAATATTACTTTGTATATTGATTCTTCTTCTGCAAGTAGTTGGCTTACTTTAAATGATGTTAGTGTTTTTCCACTTCCTGTGGTGTGCCAAATATATCCATTTTTCTTTACTTCTAGTGCTTGATTTAATACTGCATCGACCGCATATTTTTGGTATGCTCTTAAAACCATCAGTTCTTTTGTTGATTCATTTAGTACCATGAATTTGGAAATCATTTTTGCAATATTGCATTTTTCTAAGAATTCTTCAGTAAATTGACTAAGGTTGTGTATATTGTTGTTATCTTTGTCTTTCCAGAAGAAGGTGTATCCGAAGTTTATTTTGCTTGGACGGCCATTGGCGAAGTATTTGGTTTCATTACCATTACTAATTACGAAAATTTGTATGTATTTGAATAATCTGTCATAGGATGTTTTCATATATCTTTTTACTTGGTTGAAAGCTTGTTTTATGTCCATTGATCTTCTTTTAAGTTCTACTTGGACTAATGGCAATCCATTTATTAATAAAGTAACATCATAACGGTTTGTATGGGATCCCACCATAGTTATTTGGTTGGATACTTGGAAGATGTTTTTGCACCAATCTTTTTGGTTTAGAAATTTAATGGATACAGACATTTCTCCATCTCTTTTGATAGTATATTCGTCTCTAAGTTTCTCTGCTCTATCAAAAATTGATCCAGAATCTAAATGAGTTATTATTCTGTCAAATTCGTCATCTGATATTGTTGTTCCATTAAGTTCTTTTTTATTTAATTTCTCTAATTGGATTTTAAAGTTTGCATTGAGTTCTTCTTCATTTTTTATTTTGATAAATTCATATCCCATTCCTTTTAATTGTTCTATGAATTTTTCTTCTAACATTGCTTCGCTTTCAACATCAATGTCCATGAGAAACACCTTTTAATCATTATAATATTTATTTTTGTGTTTAACAGGTTATAATTTTTATGTTAATGCAATTTTGCTTTGAGTTTGAAAGGTTAGTAATAAGTAGTGAGGTTTATCTGGAATTAATTCAAGTTAAAATTTTGCATAAAAGTAACAAGGTGATGCAGCATATGATGTATTTATGTTCTTGATGCTGTTTTATTCATAATTATTAAAGTTTTATATGATGTTGCTAAATGTTGGTGTTGGTATGATAACATCAGTTAATTGAAAAAAGTGTTTTTAAAAAGAGAGATAAGTGGTGTTTAAGTGACTAGTTTAAACACCAGATTTTTGAGGAAAATTAGTGTTTGGCAGATTTTGTTTTAATTTTCCAACGACTTGTATCAAATTAGAGAAATTGTGAGAAATCTAATTTAACACGATTCTAATTTTTGGAGAGTTATGTTTTTTTTAACTAAATGATATATTTAGGTGAACCTAAATTTCATCACCAATTATAATGTTGTTTGATGTAATATATAAAGGTTTCTATTTTTTTAGGCATTCCTAAATTTAGTATCAAATCATTTTTCAACATGCAGTGTTTCAGGTAGGTATCATCAATTAAATGATGATGTTTTCAAATCTAAAAAAAGAGTTTTTGGGAAACTCGGTTGAGTTTCCTTAAATTAGTTTTTGAATTTCTTCACGGACTATCTTGTTTACAAGTCCTCCGTCAGCTTTTCCCTTAAGCTGTTTCATGCACATTCCCATTAACGGGCCCATGGCACCCATCTGACGTTCCTTAACCATTCCTTCATTGTTGGCTACGATTTCTGCAATGATTTTTTTAACGTCCTCATCGCTCATCATTACCAGATTGCTTTTCTCGGCGATTTCAGCAATATCCACGTCAGGAGTCTTGATGGTTTCGACAGCAAGTTTACGTACGCTGTCCTTTGCAATTTTGCCATCTGCCAAAAGGGTAAAGATTCCCTTGAAGTGGTCAAGAGTCAGCACACTGGCGTCAGGGCCTTCCCTTTTGATTTCTCTTAAATCATATGCAAGAAGTGAAGCTACAGGTGTTGCATCCACATCAACGTCGGCTAGAATTGCCTCAAACATGTCCGCTTCCTGCCTTTTGACAAGCTGTGTTGCAAGGTCTTCACTTAACTTGTACTCCTCAATGATTCTTGCCTGTTTCACGTCAGGAAGTTCCGGCAGGTTGTTTGCAATAGGCTCGACTCTCTCGGAAGTGATTTTAAAGAGAGGAATGTCTGTTTCAAGATACATCCTGTTTGCGGTCGGAAGAGGCCTCATGTATTCTGTGTTTCCGTCATCCAATGCCTTACGGGTTTCTTCAACAACACCGTCCAGACCAAGTTCTGCCCTTCTTTTAACCTCTTCAAGCGCTGAGACGGCAATGTCCTCGTCATGGGCAACAATGATGAATGCATCTTCCTCGCCGATGTTTAAGAATTCAACGATTTTGTCAACTTCATCCTGTTTAATTCCGTATGCCGGCAATTCGTCTGAATGGAAAATGCCTGCAACGCCACGTTTTTTAGCATAGCTTGCAATTTCAGTACCGAATCTTCTTCCAGGCTGCACTTCACGGCCGATCAAACCGTCATAACCTTTTAAGATAACTGCCTTGATGGTTTCGGCAGACTTCAGTATTTTGGATTCGGTGTCCTCAAGAAGTTCATCCAGATCATGGATTTCATCTAAAACTTCGGCGTTTCTTGCATTTAGTTCCTTTTTGATGTCGATTAATGCAAGTTGCCTTTGGACTTCACGGTTTACGATTTCAGCCATCAAATCCAAGTCCTGCACACCTTTGATTTCCACACGTGCGCCTTCGGCAATGGAAATGTTCAAATCCTGTCTGATTGTACCGAGACCTCTTTTCACGTTTGTGCTTCTTAAAATCTGACCGAGCATATATGCGACTTCCCTTACCTGGTCGGGGTGGTGCATTGAAGGGTCTGTTGTGATTTCGGCAAGAGGTATTCCAAGTCTGTCAAGCCTGAATTCGGTAAATCCGTCTTTGGTTTCAACCCTTCTTGCGGCGTCCTCTTCAAGGCCTAAACTTTCAATGACGACTCTTCCGTATGGGGTGTCGAGGTATCCGTCGGTTGCAACCATACCTGTTCTCTGGAAACCTCCTGTGTTACTTCCGTCGATTACCTGTTTTCTCATGGTGTGGAACTCATCAACGATATGCATGTTCATCAGACATGCTATGGTGATACAGATGTCAAGAGCTTCCTCATTCAGGCTGTGAGGCGGTTCGTCATCGTTTTCAACAAGACATGTATGTTTTGCGAAGTTTTCATATTTGAAGTTAAGTCCTCTCAGTGACTCCTGAAGAGCCGCCCTGTCGATTTCTCCAAGCTCGGACTGTGTAGGTCTGAGTTTTCTCTGAATCAGTTCATCAAAATCATCATCAACAAGCTCTGTTTTACATGGACAGAATAGCTTATGTTCACTGTTCAGCTGCTGGTGAATTTCAAGTCCCATCATTAATCCTAATTTTTCATAATCCATTCTATCACCCTAATTCAAGAAATCCTCAATAGTGGATCTTTCTCCAAATTCGCCTGCAACATTGGTTTGCATAATTTCCTTAACTTTTTCGTAATCGTCACTTTGACCTAATGCCCAGCACAGCTTGACATAGGTGGTTTCAGGGGTCATGTCAATTCCTGAAATCACTCCTGCATCAAGGATGTTACGTCCTGTGGAGTATACGTTCATGTTGACCCTTCCGTAAAGGCACTGTGATGTCATGATGACAGGGATGTTTTCATCCTGCGCCCTTTTGAATGAGTCGACAAGGTCATTCGGAACATGTCCGAGACCTGTTCCTTCAATTACAAGGCCCTTATATCCTTTGTCAATGTGATATTCGATGTAATCCGGTGAAATGCCCGGAAAGCTTTTGATGAATCCTACCTTATCTTCAATTGAGGTGTTCAATTCCAGTTCGTTTTCGCCACGTCTGGTGTAGCTGTAATCCGGATTGACTTTAACATTTCCGTTCTGGATTCTGGCTATCGGCTGAGCGTTGATGCTTCTGAAGGTATCCCTTCTTGAAGTATGCATTTTCCTTACCTTGGTTCCCTTGTGGAGGTAGGTGTACTCGTCGTTCAAACTTCCGTGCATGCAGACGCAGACTTCCGCAATGTCTGATTTTGCCCCGATTACTGAATCGATAAGGTTGATGTTTGCATCGCTTGAAGGTCTGTCGGAACTTCTCTGAGCACCTGTAATGATAATCGGTACGGGTGTTTTAACCATGAAGCTCAATGCTGCTGATGTGTAGTGCATTGTGTCTGTACCGTGGGCAATAACGACACCGTCGGCGCCGTTTGAGATGTCATTGGCAATTTCCTCTGCCGCCTTTACCCAGTATTCCGGTTTCATGTCCTCGCTTAAAATATTATACAGTGCCTTGACGTTGTAGTTTGCATAGTCCAGAAGTTCAGGATTTGCCTTTACAAGGTCTGAGGCTGTAAATGCAGGGTGAACGGCACCTGTCCTGTAGTCAATGACAGATGATACGGTACCCCCTGTTGAAACGATGGAGATGTTCTGTTTGGAATCGTCATGGGGAATTTCGGTTTCTCCAAATCCGATTTTAGGTTTTTCTCCCTTTTCAATAAGTTCTGCTGTAGTATTTTCAATAGCTACTCCGATATTATATCCACTTGATAATTTGATTACAAGATACCCGTCATCCGCATCTTCCGGCCTATCAAGCAAAATACCAGTATAGGAGATGTCTTGTTTGTTGACTTTGATCTTATCGCCTATACCTAAACCATATTTTTCCATATAATTTTCAGCATTTTCTTTATAAGTCATTAAATCACGCTAGTAATTGTTTTTAATCCATTCCGCTCCGGCTTCAAGAACTTCAATGTTCACATCAATGACTTTAGGTTTGGATGCAAACATTTCACGGATGGCGTTTTCATAAGATTCACGTTTTAAAACATCGCCCAGTTCGGTCAGTGCACCTAAAAGTGCTGTGTTTGCAGTTCTTGCGTTGCCGTGTTCTTCTGCAATGTCAACACAAGGCATTGCAATGACCTTGACGTTGCGGTCTGTTTCAAATTCGCCTATTTTTGAATCGTAAAGTATAACTCCGCCCTCTTTAACGTCCTGTGAGAACTGTTCCAAAGAAGGCTTGTTCAATGCAATGAGAATGTCAATGTCATCTACGACAGGTGTTCCGATTGTTTCATTGGATATTACAACTGAACAGTTGGATTTTCCACCTCTCTGTTCCGGTCCGTAGCTGGGATACCATGAAACGTGCTTTCCTTCAGCACATGCTGCCTGAGCTATTGTAAGTCCTGCACTTAAAACTCCCTGACCTCCGAATCCTGATACCTTGATGCTTACAGGTTCGATATCCTCATCAACATATCCTGAACCTTCGCTTCTGTTCACGTTAAAGATTTTATCCAGTGATTCTGTTGAAAAGTCACTGGCAGGTCTTTGGACAGGCTCTTTGGTGTACATGTTGTTTCTGAAGTTTTTGACAGGGAATTCCTTTTCCATCTGCTCTTCGATGAATTTCTGAGCGCTCACAACATCCTGTTTAAGGTTGGTAGGACAAGGTGAGAGCACTTCCACAAATGAGTATCCTTTTCCTTCCTTCTGCACGGTTAGTGCCTGTTTGATTGCAAATTTGGCAAGCCTGATTTTCAATGGGTTTGCAAGGGATACCCTTTCAATGAAGACAGGTGCCTTTAATGTGTTGATTAACTCGCACATGTGTGTAGGGTGTCCCGCATAGTCCGGATCCCTTCCGGTCTGGCATGTAACTGTCTTTTCACCGATTAAGGTTGTAGGAGCCATCTGTCCTCCGGTCATTCCGTAAACTGTGTTGTTTACGAAAAATACTGCAATCTTTTCTCCTCTGTTTGCAGCCTGCAATGTTTCGTTCAAACCGATGGAAGCAAGGTCTCCGTCTCCCTGATAACTCATTACGATTGCATTATCTTCTGCTCTTGAAATACCTGTAGCCACTGCAGGTGCCCTTCCGTGTGCTGTCTGGAAGTTTCCGCAGTTGAAGTAGAAGTATGCGTATACTGAACATCCCACAGGGGAAATCATGACGCATCTTTCCTGAATTCCAAGCTCGTCCATACATTCCGCAATAAGTTTGTGTAAAATTCCATGTCCACAACCGGCACAGTAGTGAGTTGATTGGATATTGGTTCCTTTTCTAGGATATTCCTCCAAAAGAGATTGTGGATTTCTACGTACTTTCAATTCATAATCTTTATTTTCTTTATCACTCATCTTTCCACATCCCTAGTCAATTATATTCGGACTTGCCTTTTCCTCACTTCTTTCGGACAAGTCTATGTCTTCATCTTCAATTCCTGCGATTTCATAGATTTTTGCAAGAATCTGTTTAAGCTCAATAAGGTTTCCTCCCATTCTGTTGACAAGGTGGGTGTCCTCTTTTCTGAGTGCCGCAAACTGCACGTCAGCCAAAAGCTGGCCGTTGCTCATTTCAACTGATATGAAGCTGACTCCTCTGTCTGCCAGTTCCTTTACTTTGTCAACCGGGAACGGTGATAATGTTATAGGCCTTAAAAGTCCTACTTTCACGCCTTTCTGACGGCTTTTGTCAACGGCGGATCTTGCGATTCTTGAACTTATACCGAAGGATACAAGAACGATATCCGCATCTTCTACCTGGTATTCCTCATAGATTACTTCTTCAGCTTCGATTTGAGCGTATTTTTCCTGAAGCTTATAGTTGAAGTCTTCCAGTTCATTAAAGTCATTGTAAATTGAAGTGATGAGATTGTCCATGGTTTCTTCTGTTCCCTTTACTGCCCATGGCTTGTCGTTTTTAGGTTCAACGGCCTTTTCAGGGAACACCAGCGGTTCAGCCATCTGGCCTAAGGTACCGTCTGCAAGAACAACAACAGGGTTTCTCCATTTGTCTGCAAGCTCGAATGCCTTCATGGTCAGGTCACACATTTCCTGAACGCTGTTTGGAGCCAGAACTATGTTTTTATAGTTACCGTGACCTCCTCCTTTGACGACCTGATTGTAATCTCCCTGTTCAGGTCCGATATTACCGAGTCCAGGTCCTGCCCTCATAATGTCAACAATAACTGCAGGAAGTTCCGCACCTGCAAGGAATGTAAATCCTTCCTGCATGAGGCTGATGCCGGGTCCTGATGATGAGGTCATTACCCTGTGGCCGGTACCTGACGCACCGTAGACCATATTGATGGATGCCTCTTCACTTTCGGCCTGTACGAAGTTTCTTCCAACCATCGGGAAATATTTTGACGCTTCATGCAGAATTTCACTTGCTGGAGTAATCGGATATCCGAAAAAACAGTCACAGCCGGCATACATTGCGCCGATGACGACTGCAGTATTTCCTTTAACCATTTGATTGCTCATTTAGTTTCCCCCTTGATTAGCTGCTTTGGCCTTGATCATTTTAGCGACTGAATCGTTAACAATCTTTTTATATTGATGTACTTCTAGCGCCAATGGTTCAGGACAGGTAAAGTAACAGTCTTTGCATCCTGTACATCCATTTCCGCCATAATATGCAAACTGATATCCTGCGTCGTTCATGTCTTGTGAAAGCAATATTGCATTTTGAGGACATCCGACTATACATCTCATACAGCCTTTGCAGATTTCCTTGTTAATAACTGGATAAGATATCTCTTCTTCTGTCATTTATATCATCTGAATTAATTTTTATTGTCTTTGTCTCTTATTTCAACCCTTCTTATTTTACCGCTGATGGTTTCAGGAAGTTCATCAACATATTCAACCATCCTTGGGTATTTATAAGGAGCTGTAACTCTTTTAACATGATTTTGAATGTCTTTAGTTAATGATTCTGATGGCTCGAAGCCAGGCTGGAGAACAATGCTCGCCTTTACGATTTGGCCTCTCACTTCATCAGGATAAGCGGTAATGGCACAGTGGGCCACTGCTTCGTGGGACAGCACGGCGCTTTCCACTTCATAAGGTCCTATACGGTAACCTGAAGATTTGATGATGTCGTCGTTTCTTCCGACAAAGTGAACGTATCCCTCTTCATCAATCCATGCGGTGTCTCCGCAGTGGTAATATCCGTCGTGGATTTGCTGTCTGTATTTTTCATCGTCATTCACATAATCTTTGAATAGTCCCGGAATAGGTTCATCGCCCATTTTAAAACAGAGTTCCCCTTCGTCACCTATCTCAACCTTATTGTGGTCTTCGTCCAATAGCTCAAGGTCAAATAGCGGGGAAGGTTTTCCGATGGAAGCGATTTTCGCATCCAGCCAGATGAATGTTCCGATGGACAGTGTGGTTTCGGTCTGTCCGAATCCTTCTTTAATCCTTAATCCTGAAATGTCATAGAATCTTTCGGATACTTCAGGAGGCAAAGGCTCTCCTGCAGTTGTAACGTATTTTAAATTTGAAAGGTCATATCCCTCGATGTTTTCCTTGATCATGAATCTGTATATTGTAGGAGGGGCACAGAATGTATCGACCTTATTTTCAATGATTTTGTCAAGCAGTTTGAGTCCGTTGAATCTGTCGTAGTCATAAATGAATATGCTGGTTCCGGCAATCCATTGGCCGTAGAGGTTTCCCCAAACAGCTTTACCCCATCCGGTATCTGCTGCTGTGTGGTGGATTCCGTCTTCCACGACATTATGCCAGTATTTTGCTGTTGGGATGTGTCCAAGGGAGTAGGTATGCTTGTGTGAAACCATTTTAGGAAGTCCGCTGGTTCCGGATGTGAAGTAGATAAGGAATATCTCTTCTGCATAGGTTTTGTCTTCGCCGGTAGGCCTTTCGAAAACGTCACTTTCCTTTTCAAGGGCTTCATTGAAATTAATCCAGCCGTCTCTGTCGGTTTCGATAGCTAATTTTTGTAATTCTATTCCTAATTCTTTTTCTGTCTCTTCATAATCCGGTAAAAGTGTATCCTCTTCAACTGAAACGACCATCTTAACGTTGGCTTCCCTTATTCTGAAATCAATGTCGTGAAGTTTAAGCATGTGGGTTCCCGGAATTGCTATTGCACCGATTTTGTGAAGTGCCACCATACAGAACCAGAATTCATATCTGTTTTTCAGGGTAAGCATTACACAGTCGCCTTTCTTGATGCCTAATCTTTTGAATAGGTTTGCGGCCTTATTGGAATATTCCTTCATTTCCTTGAATGTGAATGTGTGATTTTCATCCTCATCGTTGGTCCATATCAATGCAATCTTGTCCGGATCGATTTCCGCATATTTGTCAACCACATCGAATCCGAAATTATAATCTTCATCATATTTTAATTTGAAATTTTCATGAAAGTCTTCATAAGAGTCATAGTCGACCCTTTCTACAAAATCTGCTATTACTGATGTCATTTAATTAACTCCCTGTAAATGTTATATGATTACTGCTAAAAATTTAGCCGGTTTATCGTTAAGCGCTACCATTGCGTGTCTGTGTGCGGAATCAAAGAAGATGCAGTCTCCTTCGTTCAGTATGATTTCGTTATTGTGTATATAAATTTTTAAGGAACCTTCAAGGACATAGTTGAATTCCTGTCCTGGGTGTGAATTAAGTGAAGGCTGCGGATTCTTTTTAGGGTCCACAGTAACAAGGAAGGTTTCAGCTTTTTTATGAATGAAGTTAGAACATAGGTTTTCGTGTGTATATTCTTTTCTTCTGTCAACTGACACTCCCTTTTTAGCACGGGTAATATCAAAGATGCTCATCCTGCTTTCTTCACCTGTTAATAATAATCCTAAATCAACTTTAAAAATGTGTGCAAGTTCGTATAAAAAGCTTGCTGGGATGTCTATTTCACCGTTTTCATATTGGATGTAGGTTTCTTCTGTAATGTTCAAGTCTTCTGCAATTTCTTTAATAGTAATGTCTGATAGTTCTCTCAATTCTCTAATTCTATTTCCAATATCTTTATTGTATTCGTTCATTCATAAACACCTTATATTTTTCAATTGATTTGTTATTATAATATAATATTATAACATATTCTATCTTTGATTTTGAAGTTATATAAACCTTATCAAAAATCGTGATAATTCGTTATAAATTCCCTTAAAAATAATTTTTTAAATTGCAATTTTTCCTACAGTTTAAGAAAGTTTTAAATATTACAAACTAATAATTTTAATTTAAATTAATTAAACAAGGAGATTATGAAATGTCATCTAGTGAAATTGGTACTAATGTTATTTTCAAAAAACAGCTTGGTTTGAATTATGAAATAGACCAAAAATATGTCGGTTTAAAAATGAAGGAAAATAATATTTTATCTTTTAATTTCAGAGTGCCTGGTTCTTTAATAGATGAAATTGAAGCATATTTTAAAAGATTTAAATTAGGCGAACCGATCATGGTGGATATCGGCGGAACCGGCGATATCAAATGTGATTTTAAGGGAATATCCCCTGTCCTGAAAAATAAGGATGAGTTTGACCAGTACTTTATCTCAGCAACTCTGCAGGAAGATAAGCAGTACAATCCTTTGGAAGAAGAAAAATGTGAAACTTGTAGTGGATGCGGATTCCACTAACTTTTTTTAATTTTTAGCCCAGTCTCTTTTTAAGCGCACCTGTCTCCTGGACAATGTATTTTATCAGAAGAACTGTTGCTGTCAGTGTTATTATTGTTGCAGGGATTATCCAAGGCATCTGTGAGATGATGCTGTCCAGCGGAGTCAGTTCCAGTACTGTTGCAACAAGATTGTTTGTGAAATGCACGCTCATCGGAACGAGAATGTTGTCTGTTTTCAAATATAGTATGCACATGCACAATCCAAACAGGAATGCGCTTGTAATGCCTCCGAAGTCATGTCCGATTCCAAACAGGAATGATGAGATGAGCATTGCCGGAACTATTCCCACTCTTATTTTAAGTCTGTTGAACACAACTCCCCTGAATACCAGCTCTTCGAGAAGCGGCGCAAATATTATTGATGCGACTGCGCTTAAAAGGAATGCTCCTGGGGCGAAGTCGACAGAGTCGATATCTATTCCTGTAACCCATCCTGGATCATAAAATCCGATGAGAATGTCAATTCCTGAAACCAGGCATGTAAAGAGAAATGCAAACAGAAGATTGATGGCAAAGACATACAGTATTTCATTTCTGGTTTTTTCGACAAACAAATTTTCAAAATTACGGGCAATGCCGGTTGTGCCCCTCAATTCCCAGATGAAAAACAGCAAAACACATGATAGAAGAACTATGAACATTAAATCGTCATTCTCTTCGATCATTGGAAAGATTGCCATGATTAGTCCGGTAAGAATTATGCTTATGATGATGCCTACCGCAAGCTCTCTAAGTCTAATGGTTCTCAATCTTATGTTAAAATCCTTAACTTGTTTATCCATACTGATTCTTCCTTTTGTTTGAATTTTCAATCATTGTCAATCGTTAAAGCACCAAATCTGATTTAAATTTGGAAATGTCACGGATATCTGATGCAAAGTCATTCAAATTGCTTCTGCAAAGTATTATCTCAGCGATTTTCAAATTTTCGTAATTTAAGGTCTTTTAAGATATTAATGTCACTATCAGATTAATTATTGAAAATTAGGACTTCATTGTCCTTCATTAATAAATTTTCGACTTGAAAATCCATAAATTATGCTTAACAACAATTTAAAATATTATTATTCTCAATTAAAGGAATAATTATTAATTTTCATTATGTTTAAGCTATTAATATTAATTTTTAAGTAACAACATTTATATATTTTTATATAGTATAATTATTATTTAAGAGGAGTCTAATAATATGTTTGATTTGATGTGTAATGCCATATTCTTTGCTTCTTATGGTAATTATCTTGGGCTAAGTAACATAACAATTAGTTTATTTGATGTTTTATTAGCTTATATTGTTACTGTCATTGTTTCAATTGTTGTTGCGTTAATTTTAAAACTCCCATTATTACCCGGCAAACCATATAGGTATTCTTTTGATGTTAGTGCAATATATCCGACTCCGATAATAGCTATTGGTATTCTTTCTATTTTTTTAGTTTTGAACTACACTTTCATGTATAATGGAATCGTGTTGGCTGTTATTATTGGTATTTTATCTGCATTGTTTGTGAAATATTTGTTTGATTTTGTATTTCCAAAGCCTTTAGATGGAGATGAGGGGGAGGATATGTGATGAATGAAGTGATTGGTATTATAATTGCTGCAATTCTATGTTGGTTGAATTTTGTTATTGTTGATACATATTTCGGACTTCCCGAGCAACCTGGCGTTAAAGGAGCCAGGATAATTGGTGAAAATGTCGAAAAAAGAGGGGGAGATATTGCTGGTGGATTCTTCCAAGGAAACATTGTCTGTTCTCCGGACGCATCTGCCGGTACTTTAATGGCTTCTATTGGATATCTGCTTTTAGGAATTCCCGGAGGAATCATTGCAGCATTCTTTGTATTCATGGGAAACAGATTGTGTGCTGATCCGGGTTATGCCGGAACTGTAGGAAGCTTAACAGCTACTTTAATAATTTTTATCTGTTCATTTTTGGGTTTCACTCCCGAAATGTTTATTGTGGGAATGGTCATTGCAATCCTGACCGTTCAGGGCATTGACCACAGAAGAGCTTCAATCGTTTTGGGCAAAATAGCCGAGAAATTCAATAGGCATGCTTGAGAGTGGTAATATGTATGTTGAAATAATTGGTGTCATAGTCATATTTGTTGCATTGAGAGCACTGATAACCAGAAACAGGGCTGAAAGATTATTATATCTAAACGTTATCGGATTTGGAGTTTCAGCCATAATTGCTTTGGTGATTAACACTCCATTCGCTCTTGTAGTTGCAGCGGCATTCTTCATTTGTTCTACAATTAGTGCAAATGCGATTGCATATACTTTAAAAAGGCTAGATGATGAAATACTGTTGGAGTGAGGTAAGATGGAATTTTTCGTTTCTGTAATTGCAATTGCTCTAATGGTAATCGGAGCATTCGGTATTATATTTCTCAAAAAACCGCTTGACAAGGTGATAATGTTTACAATACTTGATGCGGGATTCATTTTAGCCGTTGTTTTATTCAAATATTTGGATGTGGCAATGTTTGCGGCTCTGGTTGATCCGTTATCCACACTGGTATTTATCTTTGCCATTGTGAAAATTAATGAAATCAGAAAGAAAAAGCTGGAAAGTGGTGATTTAAATGATTAGCGTTCCGTTATTCTTTTACTTTGGAATATTTCTGGCTATTGTAGGAAGCATAGCCACTGCATGGGGTCCTGGAGTAAATGACCCTGTCGTGAGAACATTCAACACTGAAATTGCTTCAATAGGCGTTTGTCTGGTGTTGCTGTGTTATAATCATGTTTTAGCTTTACTTACTTTACTTGCAACAACTGTTGTAATCACTTTGATTTTATTTAGAGCTATTATTCGTTTAGAAGAAATGGGGGCAGATGTATGAGAATTGGAGTTTTATGGAATAAACTTGCCGAACCAAAAAACATTCCCCGTTTGTTTGCTTTCAGTTTGGGAATAATTTTAGTCATCGGTTTGATTGTGCCGATGGCACTGAATCCAGATCAATTATATGTTAGACCCGCTCCTCAAGAGCAAATTGACAACGGTTTGGCAATCGCTCCTTATGACAGGGGCGGTGAAGTCTTAACCCAACCGGGCGTTATCCATCCTCAATATCCGGATAATGCAGCAAGTTTGGGTATGATAACAGGATACATGTCACCGCTGGCCCAGTTCGTGTCTTCTATATCTCCGTACTTCGGAACATCAATTTATTCATCCCCAGGAGGGCTTATAGATGAAATATTATACTATACCAGAGGTTTCGATACAATTCTCGAATCCAGTATATTGATGATGTCATTCGTCATCGCTTCATGGTTATCCATCAATTACACCATGGACCGTAAAAACGACAAAAAGGAGATTAAGGAAGATGTCAAAAAAGCCATTTCCGAATCCAGAAAAGTAGCCAATGAAGTCAAGGCAAATGATGAAAAGGCAAGAGCCAAACAGTTAAGGAGGGATAACTGATGGTTGTTTTACCTGTTGTTGTTCCTGATGCATTCATTTCCATGTATCTGCCTGCAATCTATGCCGGACTGATTGTCGGATTTATTGCAACAATGGCAATTGCATTGAAAAGGGAAGAGATACACATTCTTATCCTGACTGATTTGGTCGGTCTTGCAATGATATTTGTAGTCTCTGCAGTCGGAACAGACCTTGCGGAAGCACTGATCTTACCGGGTCTGGTTGTGGAGCTGGCGGAAACTTTAGCCATTTCTGAAATACTGATTACAAGGGAAATGAGGATAATCGAACAGAATCCAAGAAGAAATTTACCGAAATCTTCATCCCTGTTCCCGCAGCCTTTCGCACTGAATATGGAAATACTGAATACTGCTCCTAACTTTATTGCATTGGTGCTTATAGGATACGGTATTTTCCTCACCGGATTTACCGGTGGTGCAATTGCAGGTGGCGGAATCGTACTGTACGCATTATCCAAAAAGGCAAGGGGCCTTCCTGTACTGATGTTAGATGGTATTGCAGGTGTTTCCGGAATATCCTGGTGTTTATGGATTCTCGGTTTTTTATTGTTCTTCGTGGCACCTCAATATTGGCTGTTAAGTTTATTTATCGCCGCATGCGGATTATTACTGAAAGTAGCTTCAAAAGTAGGACTTATCGGACTGCTTATGAGAGAGGATATTGATAGGGAGTAGTGAGAAAATGGATTTTGTTACACTTGGCGGAAATTTACTCGGAATAATTCCACTTGGAGACATAGTGCTGTACCTTACTCCATTCAACCTGTTCCTATTTGCGGTTTTACTCGGATTTACCCTTCTCATAGCATTGAGTAAGCCTGAAACTCAGGTGGAAGCTACTATGCATTATTTATATAATACTGAAGTTAAAGTAGGTCCGAAAGAACTTAAACAAAGAAGATTTTTATCTATAATTTGTGGTATTGCATCAGCTGGAGCCATGATTACAGGAGATTTATTCAACTTCACTCTCTTCATGGCATTGGTTGGTATTTTAAATATCGGTATTGTATCAGCCGTTAAACAGACCAGTGTATTGAATTCAGCATTCAATTACGGTTTGATTGCAATGATGTGTAGTCTGCCGCTCTTTGGTGGTGCTGCTATAATTCTTGCGGCAACAGGAACCCTGTCTCTGGCGGTTTTATCCCAAATGCCTGCCAGTCCTATGGTGGTGTTTGGTGCAGTGCTGATGTTGATTGGAATTTTAGGTGAAAGCGGAGTGGCACCGTTCTTTGCAAGCAAAGCAGAAATGTTCAGAACAGCCGGTTCTCCGTATATTGTAATCATTCACTTAAGTTCCCTGTTCATTATTGTAAGAGCTGTTGAAATTTTATTATTGGTATTGTGGTAGATGGTAGTATGGTTAGTCAAAAAATTACATGTATTATATTATTGGCATTATCAACAATAGCTATTCTCGCCTGCCTTGTAATCAACTTTGAGGCATGGATCGTTTACGCAGTAGCTATATTTGGTATTCCATTATGGATATTGTCTTTAGGTTTGCTGACTATGGCCAAACCAAAACCTGAAGATGCGGAAGAAAGGGTGAAAGAACCATTTACTGGGTATTAGAGTGGTATTATGAATTTAATGGCAGAAATTTTAATTCAAGTTGTAATTGCATTTCTTGCGGGAAGCCTTCTTCTAGGTTTGCATAGAAAAATCATGGCCCGTGTTCAAAAGCGTCCGGGACCGCCTATTGTCCAGCATCTGATACACTCATTGAAGTTTTTCTTCAAGGAGACAGCAATTCCAAAAACAGTTTCAAAAGTGTTTTACATAGGTATCGTGTTTATATTGGCATTGATATGGGTTATAGGGGTCATTGCAGGTCCTGTAGCTCATGATTCACTGCTCATACTGTTCGGCGTATATGCCGTTTACAAGATTGTGGAGCACAATTCAGGATCCAGTTCAGGTTCCCCGTACGGTAAGTTAAGCTGTGTAAGGGCAGTTCTTTCAGCGGCAACAGAACTTCCGTTGTTTGCTGCTATCGTATTTGTATATCTTGTTACCGGATCAATGAATATTGGAGAGATTATCGCATATCAGTCCGCACACGGCCCATTGGTATTTACAGTTCCTCTTGCGGCCCTGATGTTTTTCATGCTGATTATTACAAAATCCCCATATTCCCCATTTGCAATAACCAAGGATAAGGTATTGATTTCCGGTTTTGAAACTGAACACTTCGGTTTCCTGAGAGGTTTCATGCACTTTTCCGAAGCTATCGCATGGTATGTGCTGCTTTGGGTATTTCTGACAATATTCTTCGGACCGCTGAATGCCGTAGGATATCTGATTGGAATGATTGCGATTACATTCATAACAGCATTTATCAATGCTACAACTCCGCTGTTATCTCCAAATCATTCAGTCATGACCCAGATTACCATAGGCGCAATATGCTTCTTTGGAACAGTATTGATGATATTTACCGGAGTGGTAGCATGAATAGTGAAGATGTAATTGTTTATTTCACAGCGCTGGTTGCTGCCGGCGTAATAGTTGTAGGTCTTTTGGCAACAGTCCTGCACTCAACCATGATTGCTCCAGTAATAGCTATTGGATTGATTCTGGCAGTATTTGCATTGCTTGCAAAAGGACACTTTGCACATAAAACAGAACTTATCGAGAAATTATGTTTCATTATAACATTCATAGCAATTATTTGCTCATTTATATTGCTTTATAAACCGATGTAGGAGATATTATGTTAGATTATATGATTTATATACTCACATTTGCGGTCGGATCAATTCTCGGTTTGCTTTACAGCTACAAACAGCATGGCGAACCGTTTGTTGCAGTGACCGACTTCAATGTTCCATTTGCTGCAGTTTCAACTGTGGGATGGGTTTTAGGATTTAATTCAGGTAATGTTATTTTATCTGCTGTTGGTTTTCTTTTAGCAGGATTTGTCATGGGAGAAAGACCTGGATACGGCAGAAAGGAATCTGCTGTAGGTTTAATCATTGGAATAATCGTTTATGTATTATTGAAAGGTAACGGTATGATGTGATTGGAATGGATGACAGTGAAAGATTAAGATTAATGCAGACAAGAATTGTAAAAAGCTACGCTTGGCAAAGAGATGTAATAGTTCCACTTTCCAAAGATTTTGATTGTACTGTTGAGGAGCTTGAAGAGGTGTTCTTTAATCTGTTTAATATGGACACTCTTGAAGCGATGCATGGAACGTATAGTTCCGCTGAAGACATTTGCCTATATCAAAAATTTAATGCAGACTTAAGGCTGTGCTGGTTCAGCGGCACTTTGGAGGTAATCGACCCTGAAGATGCCAGACAGCTTAAAATGAAGCTGGTCAAAGAAGTCAAAAACGGCAAGTCTTATGAAGAAGCCTTAAAAGAAGGTCATTTGGAATTATTTGAATTGTTAAAAAAAGAAGCGAGATACTAATCAAGTTTATATTTAAATTATAAAATTAAAGAGGGAGTACAATGTTAGATGCTATAAGGGATGTTGTGAGGAAAAGCTCAATACATGTCTGTATCGTAAATTGTGGCGGATGCAACGGCTGTGATGTCGAATGTGTTGCACTGTTGTCTCCGAGATACGACCTGGAGCAGTATGGTATTTACGTTCACAACAATCCTCGTGAAGCTGATGTTCTGTTGTTGACCGGTGCTGTAACCGAACAATGGAAAACCAATTTAAAAAGAATATATGACAAGGCTCCTGAACCAAAAATCGCGGTAGCTGTAGGAAACTGCCCGATATCCGGTGATGTGTTCAATCAGGAAGGGGGACATGTAAATGCCCCTGCATCAAATTTCATCCCGGTTGCGGCAGAAATTCCGGGATGTCCGCCAAGGCCTAATGAAATATTGGAAGCAATACTGGCCGTAGGACCGCAAGCTATTGCCGATAGGGGGAGGGAACAACAATGATAGTGCCTATTGGTCCAATTCACCCTGCTTTAAAAGAACCTATCAGATTAAAACTCCAAACTGAAGGAGAAAAGGTCGTTAAGGCTGAAATTGAATACGGTTATGTTCACAGGGGAATTGAAAAGATAATCGAAGGAAAGACTTGGCAGAAAGGAATTTATCTTTCTGAAAGGGTATGCGGAATCTGTTCATATGAACACACACAGACCTTTGCAGAAACAATCGAAAAGATTTCCGATGTTGACGTGCCTTTAAGAGCCCAGTTTTTAAGAGTCCTTGCAAATGAGCTGGACAGAATTCAAAGCCACCTGCTTGCAAATTCAACATTCTTTAAATCAATGGATCATGAAACATTGTTCATGCACGTATTGGAGCTGAGGGAATACGCAATGGATTCAATCGAACTGTTAACCGGAAACAGGGTTAATATGGGTTGGAATGTTGTTGGTGGAGTAAGGATGGATGCAGATGAACGCCACTTCGAACAGATACTCAAAAATATGGAAAAAATCGAAGAAGGCTTTGAAATAACCCGTAATCTGTTTGCTGAAGGTCCTGCCCTTGCTTTAAGGTGTAAAGGCATAGGATACATGTCCAAAAAAGAGGCAATTAAGGGAAGAGCAGTGGGGCCTATAGGAAGGGCTTCAGGCATTACCGAGGATTTCCGTGTAGGTCACTGGACATATGATGACCACTTTGATTTTAATGTTATTGTAAGAAAAGAGGGAGATAATTACGCAAGGACAATGACCAGATTTGATGAAATACCTGAATCAATCAGTCTTGTTAGGCAAGCTATTGAAAATATGCCTAAAGGTGAAGTTCGTACTCCTGCAAATATCAAATCCGGCTATGCAATGAGACAAAATGAGGCTCCCCGTGGTGAAGTTACTTACATGATTGAAACTAACGGTAATTTAATTAAAAACATTTCCATCAGAACTCCAAGTATTGCAAATATGGATTCCTGTGCAAAATACATGATTCGTGATGTTCCAACTGTTGCAGATGCCGTATCCACTTATGCATCCTGCGACCCTTGTGTGGCCTGTGCAGAAAGGGTGGCCATTACAAATGAAGCTGGAAAAACATTCATCAAAGACTTTTACGAGGTGAAATAAGATGTCATCTCTAATGTGGTACGTATATGAGTTTGCAAGAAAGGCATGGACTGACGCATTTGCAAATGCGCATTCACAGCCTGAAATTTCCGAAAAGCCGGAACGTTTCAGGGATTTCCCTACAGTCAATAAGGAATACTGTATAGGCTGCGGTGCATGTACAATTTCATGCCCTTCACCAAATGCAATCAAACTTGTGCGTGATGAGGATTCAGAAGAGGGCGAAGGTCTGACTTATCCTGTAATTAAAAAGGGAGCATGTATCCGATGCGGATTCTGTGCCGAAGTCTGCCCAACAGACCCTAAGACACTGGTATGCGGTGAAAACCATCTGATTTTGCCTGAATTCAATATCATACCGTCCAAAAGGCAGTACATTGTGGACGATTATCTCTGCATCAAATGTAAAAAGTGCATGAAGCAATGTCCTGTTGATGCAATAAGCCTTCAGGATGGAAATCTTGTAGTCAACCAGCTTAAGTGCATTTCCTGCGGTGATTGTCTTGACGTCTGTCCGGTCAACGGCGCAATGAAAGGAGTATTTGTTGAAAACTTACAGGACCAGAAGAATCTTATTCTTTTGACTGTAAACTATCTTGAAGATTACATAAATAATAAAGAAGAGGATTTAAGGGCATTGGAAACTGATGAGCTGCTGCAGTATGACGTTGCGGTTTCTGAAATTTGGGATGATGCATTGAAAATAATTCCTGATGAGGAAATTGCTTTCGAAATAATGTCAAATGCAGTAAACAGACTTAAAATCAGAATAATTGACTGGGACAAGTCAAAATGTGAAAAATGTCAGTTATGTATTCCGGACTGTCCTACAGGATGTATTTCATTTGATGATGATGAAGACACAATTGTGAGAGATAAAAGCAGATGTCTACGCTGTAGCATATGTTACCAAACCTGTCCATTTTCAGTAATTAAATATTTCATTGCAAAATTCACAATGGACGATAAGGAGAGTATTCATGCTACCGTAAAAGCATCAAACCTAAATGAGGATATTTACATGGAGTGAGTGTTATGATTGATAGTTATACTAAAACACCAAGGCCATTAAGACACGTTGATGTTGATTATCTTGTTGATCAGACAAAATGTGCAAAATGCAGCGATAAGCCATGTCTTCAGTCCTGTCCTATTGATGCGATTTATATGGATGAGGATGACGGTCTTATCAAATTAAAAAACACCTGTTTCGGATGTGTGTTATGTCGTAATGCTTGTCCATTTGATGCAATTTCTCTTGATGTGCATATGGACCCTCCTATAAAAGAAAACGTTCCTAACATTAATGTAAAATTATGCAAAGCCTGCGGAGCATGCGTTCAGGCCTGTAAAAATGGTTCTATTCATATAGTCGCTGACGGCAGTGAAGTTCCTCACAGTGAAATTGACAAGGACACATGCGTCAGGTGCGGATACTGTTTCAGGGTTTGTCCGACCGATGCAATCAAATACGGTCAGCTCCTTCCCAAAACTGTTAAGGGTGGTAAGGCAATTGTTGTCAACCAGGACAAATGTATCGGATGTATGACCTGTACAAGGGTTTGTCCGTCAATGGGAGCAATAAATGTGGCAAGAACCAACAAGCTTCCGTATATCAATCCCGGCTACTGTGCAAGATGTGAAGAGTGTATGCATTCATGTCCTTCAACCGCAATCAAGTATTCCTCACGTAAAAAGGCTTACAAGATGTACAGTGAAATCAAGTCATTTGACATCGTCTCAGGAATTGTGGACTATGACATCAAAAAGCTGTCTTTGGATTTAATCAGCCTGAATAAGGTTTTAGAAAAGGTTGCAAATACAATAGCTCTTGAATTCAATGACCAGACATTTGAAAATTTCATTGAATGCAAGGTAAATGACATGATGGAACAGGAACTTAAAATCAGTCTTGATTCCCACATTGAAATTTCCAAGTTCACCAAGCTGTTCGGTTCCTATCTGATGGACAGGAACATTGAAGTCTATGACAAAAAGTGTGTTGCCTGTGGAGATTGTTTTAACGTCTGTCCTACAGGTGCAATCAAGCTCAATGGTCCAAATCCTATGGTGATTGATGAAAATAAATGTGTATATTGTGGAAAATGTGTTGAGCAATGTCAGTTTGATGCCATTGGCGCATATGATGATTATTTCTACAGTAAGGACACTGACCTGTATTACGCAAGGTCCTTTTTGCACTCCCAGAGACTAGGTGACTTTTCACTTTCCGATGAGAAGTGTCAGGCATGTACAATATGTGTAAAGAATTGTCCTGCCCAAGCATTGACATTAAACAATGACAAGATAGACTTTGACAGCGAAAAATGTATTTATTGCAGAACATGTGAGGCAATTTGTCCTCTTGATGCCATAAGAATTGTTAACTTCAGGTGAATTATGTTTGAAAAATCATATATTACAGATTGTGAAGGTCCCCTTACATTGAATGACAACGCCTTTGAACTGGCTGCAAAGGTCATTGATGACGGGGACGAATTATTCAAGGTTCTTAGTTTGTATGATGATTATCTTGCAGATGTTGTTAAAAAGGAAAACTATAAGGCAGGAAACACCTTGAAGTTGATTTTGCCTTTCTTTGCCTGTGAGAATCTCACAAACAGGGATATGGTCGAGTTTTCCAGAAACAATATTTACTCTGTCAGGGATTCAAAATTTCTTTTAAGTTACTTGAAGAAAGCTATGAATATTTATATAGTAAGTACCAGTTACGGCCAGTATATAGAAGCTGTTTCCAATTATATGGATGTTGATTTCAAAAACACATTTTACACAGATGTTGATGTGGATGTCCTGAATTTGAATGATGATGAAATTGAAAAAATCGGCCAGTTCAAAAAATTGATTCTGGAAAATCCGGATGATTATGAACTGTTTGACGATATTTTCTTTAACCAGATAACCGAAATGGGAATATATGAAAAAATCAAGGATATTGAGGTTGTTGGCGGTGAAGGTAAAAAATTAGCCATCGATAAGATAATTGAAAGGGATGGCATCGACATTAACAATATGCTATACATTGGTGACAGCATCACAGATGTCGAACCGCTGCAGTTCGCAAGAAAAAACAACGGAATAAGCATATCATTCAACGGCAATGAATACCCGCTTAAAGTGGCTGAAATAGCTATTGTTTCACCAAGCGCAGTAACAACAGCTGTGATTGCTAATATTTATGCAAAATACGATAAAAATAAGGTTTTAAAATTTATAGAAGATTACAACGCTTCAGATGATTTGAAGGTTTTGTTTGACCAATACGAAATCGATTTGGAAATAAGGGAAAAATTCTTTGAAGTGTTCGCAAGCAAAGAATATCCTATTATTGAAATAGTAACAGATGAAAATTATGAAGATGTCCTGAAATCTAGTAAACATATGAGAAACAATATCAGAGGCCAGGATATCGGAGGATTAGGTTAAATTTATAGAAGGTAATATAATGAGCTATGATAAAGTAGATGATACATTTTTTGAAGCTTTTGAAGGAAAATACGTAAGAGCTTTAATAACCGGACCTACAGAAAAAATTGTAAAAAGAGCAGCATATGACTCAACTTCAACCCCAAGTGCGGTAATCGGAAGGGTTGAAGGTGGAGTTGAAGGATTTTTGGATAAGTCCCAAACTCCGGACGGAAGATTCGGTGCTGTCGTGCAATACTGGTTAGGCGGCGATGATGTCGAAAAGTTCGCATTTGAACTGTCCTACAGGCTCCGTCAGGATGTATTGGTTAAACCGTTTACCCGTATCTTTGACTATTCCGACAGCGAAAGTGACGAATATATTGAAATGATGGACATTGTAGGTCACTGCGGCGACGGATATGAATGGATAGTTGAGGAATACGGAAGAAAAATGATCAATGTACCTATTGCGGTTCCGGATTTCCAGATTGAAGAGAAATTCAAAATCAACGACGGAATAATGGGAGGAAACTTCTGGTATTTATGTGAAACTCCAGAAGCCGTATTGGAAGCAGGCGAGGCAATAATCGACGCAATCATGAATGTTGAAGGCGCCACCGCACCATTTGACGTATGTTCTGCCGCTTCAAAGCCGGAGACAAACTTCCCAGAAATCGGACCGACCACAAATCACGTTTACTGCCCTTCCCTGAAGGAATCACTGGGCGACGAATCCAAAGTCCCTGAAGGCGTAAACTTTATTCCTGAAATTGTGGTAAATGCAATCAGTGAACAGTCAATGAATGAAGCTATAAAGGCAGGAATTGATGCGGCTTTGGAATTTGATGGTGTAGTTAAAATCTCTGCAGGCAATTTTGACGGCAAACTCGGAGATAAAAACATAAATTTACTTGATATCTTAAAGTAGGGTTTTAATATGGAAATATTTGACAATGATTTAAATGCAGAAATAATCGGATTCGGAGCATTGAATGTGGATAAGTTATTTTCTGTAGAAAATATTGTTGGAGCGGACGAGGAAAGCTTTATAAAAACAGAAACCAAAACTCCAGGAGGTTCTGCAGCCAACACTATCGTAGGTTTGGCAAGGCTCGGCTGCGACACTTCCATAATCGGAAAAATAGCCGAAGATGAAGACGGCGATTTGATAGAGTACAATCTTGCAATCAATGGAGTCTACACAAACAATCTGATTTATTCAGAAACAGGATCTACTGGAAAATGTCTGGGATTCGTTGACAGTGACGGCGAAAGATGCCTTTACATTGACCCTGGAGTTAATGATGAAATCCAGATTGGTGAAATCAATCCGTTAAACATTATGAGATGTAAAATAATGCATTACACATCATTTGTCGGTGACTCATTCAAAACCCAAATTGAGCTTCTCGAAAAACTAAGCAGGGATACAGTTTTAAGTTTCGATCCGGGCATGTTGTATGTTCAGAAGGGATTCGATGAACTGCGCCCAATACTTGAGAGAACAAATATACTGCTTATAAACGAATCGGAATTGAGACTTTTATGCAACGGCAGCGAGGCTCCGGTAAATGAACTGGTTATCAGTTTCCTTGATTTGGGAATCGAAACAGTTGTCGTAAAGCAGGGCTCAAAAGGAGTTTACGCCACAAACGGCAGTGAGGAATGTCAGGTCTGCACATATGAATGTGACGTTGTCGATACGACCGGTGCTGGAGATAGTTTCAACAGCGGTTTTCTGTATTCATACTTAAAAGGGTACAATCTGGAAAAATCCTGCAGAATTGCAAATTGGGTGGCAAGCAAGGCCATTGAAGGCTTTGGAATGGAAAAATTCCCTTCCTTAAAGGAACTGGAGGATTTCTTTTAGGGAATCATGTTTATTAATATAATAAAAAAAGTTAGTTGGTAATAATATGAATGTAACGTTTCAAAAACAGATGAAAAACTTAGAGCGTGAAGTTTTATTGAAGTCTGTTGATTTAGATGATGATGGTGATGATTTCCAATTTGAACTGGATCATTTCAATGCAAATGAGGAAATCATAGCTATTGCACCTAGGTGTGTTAGATGTAACACCTGTGTTGGAGAATGTCCTGTCAGTGCAATCGAACCAGCTAATATATTCAGAATAGCTAAAATAACTGAAAAATGTGTCAAATGTGAAATATGTGTTCAAACTTGTCCTGTTTCAGCAATTAAACTGATTGACAATTCAGTTATTTACAACAACGAGGACGAAAACGATTTCATGGAATATAATTTGTCCAACGTTAGCTCTTCTCACAGGGTAGTCAGAATGAACAGCATTTCAATCGATTGCTCTGTCGAAAATAATTGGGATGATTGTGCGAATTTATGTCCGACAAAGGCATTCACTCTTGAATTCAAAGAGTTTTTTGAGGATTTGAATATTGATTTGGGCATTGATATGGCTGAAGATACACTATATCCGTATGTTAATGAAAAGATGTGTATCGGATGCAGTGCATGTGTTGAGATTTCACATAATGACGATGCAATCGAACTGGACAGATACATAGGTCCGATAATTCACAGCAGAAACCTTGATATAAATCATGAAGCCTGCGTGAACTGTTATTTATGTGAAGAGAATTGTCCGACTGCGGCAATTGAGTTAGTGGATGGTGAAGTGATTCTTGACAATGATAAGTGTATACGCTGTGTTGAATGCACCCGTCATTGTCCTGTAGGAGCACTTAAAATAGTTGATATTGAATAAAATGAGGGTTGTTTATGAGAGCAAAAGAATTAATGGATAAAAGCTTCGTATATTTGAACTGCGAAGACAGCGTAATTGAAGTTTCAAAAGTAATGGAAGAGATTAGACGTTTTACCTGTCCTGTTGTAAATGAAAACAAACAGCTGGTAGGATGGATTACTTCATTTGACATTACCAGAGGTTTAAGGGAAGGAAATGAAAAAATTTCAGAAATCATGAGTGGCTATGAGGAAGTTGCAACCGTTCATGAAGATGACCCTGCAAGAAAAGCGGTTATTTTGACTGCAAACAACAAATTCGTTACTGTGCCTGTTGTAAATGACGACAATCAGATAGTGGGTATGGTCCGTGCATGTGATATTGTAGAGTTATTGTCCGAACTTTATGACATTAAAGTTGAAAAGTTATACAAGGCAATGCAGAATCAGCTTAAGGGCGTTACCTGGGAAGAGCTCATGTCAGCATCAGCAATAGTGTCCACCAAGACAACCGGTGTGAAAATCACAGCTGAAGAATACGAAGCAAACATTGTAAGCGCCACATTTGGGGAAGCCATCTGGTCTACTGGCGGTTTGGAAAAATTCTTTGCGGGCCTTATTTCCGTTGGAGAAATGGTTATTGCCCGTCGTGTAGGAAAAGCAAGAAAATAACACTAACTAACTAAAGCATTACATAAAAACCCTTTTTGTTATTTCCACACTAACTTTTCAAAGAAAAAATAAGGCTTTTCAGTCTTATAATTTCTTTTTTTTCATTTAATATCGATTATTTTTTACAAAACATTTTTAAATGAGTTCAAATTTATATATACCTACAATTTAGGTGAATTTTTATGAATTCAAAAATGAAATTTTTAATTATTTGCATATTCTTATCAGCATTTTTCATTGCCACTGTGTCGGCTAGTGAAAACATCACTGAAGATGTCTTAAGTGCTGATTCAAATGTAAAGCAAACGCCCGTTGTGGCGGTAAATGCATCAAAGGTATATACTCAGCATTCCATTGGAATATCACTGAAGGATTCCAATAACGCGCCTATTTCCGGTCAGAAAGTGATTGCAAAAGTCAACAATGAGTATTATAGTATGTATACTGATGATAATGGTAAAACAAGTCTGCAGTTAAAATTAAAACCCAACAGCTATATTTTAAAGGTAGCCTTCAAGGGCAATGACAATTACACTGCAGTAAGCAAAAAATTCAATATAAACGTGGTCAAGTTAAAATCACTGATTAAGGTGGAAAATACCACTGTTTTAAACAAGCAGTATTTCAATGCGACCTTAAAGGATAAGTTCGGAAATCCTATGAAAAACAAAAAGGTGACTTTCACAGTTAATAAGCTTACCTACACTACAAAGACAGATAAAAACGGACTTGCTTCATTCAAGAACACATTCAGTTCAAATGCAATATATCCGGTAAAAATTTCCTTTGCGGGATCCACCTACTACAAGGCGGTTTCCAGAACACTCTCGATGGTTGTGCCGGCAACGACTTCTGTCGTCATCGGAAATGAAAAGCTGCTTACAAAAGGATATTTGAGAGTTTATCTGAAAAGTCCGACATTGTCTGCCATTTCAGGCCAGAAAATCCTGATAAAAATAGGCAATAGCTCATTTTTAAAAACAACAAATGCCGAAGGCTGTGTGATATTTGCCCCTAAGCTGGGTACAGGCAATCTGATGGTAACTGCTGTTTATAAGGGTACAGCTACAATTTTTGCATCAAATAGTTCTAAAAATGTCATTGGTGTTGAAGGAAGTACAAAAAGCCCGTACACTGGAAAAATAGCCTTGGTCAACGGCGTTCCGGACATTGATATGATGCCTGGAAGCTATGTAATGGCTGACGGTGACATGAAGTACACCCTTTTGAAAAGCCAATATCAGGATACAATAAAAAGGGACAGTCAGACCCTTTACCTATACAAAAAAATGTCAAAGTATGTTTTATTTAAAACAAAACAGGCACCTAAGCTAAAGCATGTTATTGTAAGGGAAAAGTGGAACGTAATTGAACGTGCCGTAAATACAAAAGTTGTATTGGCCAATAAGGCAGGGTACTGGCCAAAACAGATTACAGTATCTCTGAAAGGCAAATCCTATACTTATCCTCAGGTGAGGGATGTGCAGGATACAGGATATACCTGCGGTCCGACTTCATCAAGTATGTGCAGTCAGGTTTTAAAAAATTATCGCTGTGAAAGCGAACTGGCAATACTTTCCAAGACCACATATGAGGATGGTTCATTTACAGACCTTCTTGCAGAGGGTTTGGAGAAATGTGGATATAAGTGTACCATTTATGACAATTCAACATATAAAAAGGCAATCAATGAGCTTAAGAAAGGAGCTTGTGCTTTAATTTTCCACACATGGAACCATTATGTTGCAATCCTGGATATCAGTAAAGACGGTAAGCAGGTTCTGGTGGGCAATCCTTCAGGGGATTATGACCACGGAAGCCACAGCATTCCAACCAACTGGCTGACAGTAGATTATATGTACTCAATGTTCAATGACTATGACACTTCAGGAGTCATTGTTAATTTGAATTATAATCTGGCAGATTCCACCAAGACACAGTTGGATAATCTTTATAACAGCTTCGGTGTTGGCTGGACAGCGCAAAATACCAATGAAAGGATTCCTCAAATCTGAGATTAGGAATTTTTTCAACTTTTTTCTTTTTTTTCAATTTTTTAAAATAAGTAAATATTTTATAGTATTGTTTTAATATTAGACAAATGAGGAAACATTAAATCCTTTTGAATATTTAATTAATTGTTGATTGATATGTGGAGATTAATCTGGCCGATTTTAATTGTTCTGCTTTCAAATACTTTCTATAATGTTTGCATGAAATCAATGCCGAATGATGTAAATCCTTTTGGCGCATTGATGGTTACCTATCTGGTTGCAGCCATTATTTCAGCCATAATTTTTGTATATGTTGCAGGACCATCAAATGTCGGCGTTGAAATTTCAAAGATCAACTGGACGTCAGTTGTTTTGGCATTGGCGATCGTAGGCCTTGAAGTGGGTTACGTATTTGTGTACCGTGCAGGATGGACAGTCAGCACGGCCAGTGTTGTAGCAAACATTGGGCTTGCATGCGTTCTTTTGTTCGTCGGGTATTTCCTATACCGTGAAAACGTTTCCCTGAATCAGATTGTGGGAATAGCTGTCTGTATGGTGGGATTGATCCTGATAAACTTGTAGGTGATTTGATGAGATGTCCTGTATGTGGAGCATTTGTTGAGGATGGAGAGGAATATTGTCCTAACTGCGGAAATGATGTTTACTGCATTGATGAGGATGAGTTTTAACTATTTTTTTTAATTGTTTATCGATATTACAATATGTAATATCATATTTTTTTTATTCTATTAATTTTACTTTTTTTAGATTAATTTAATTTAAAACATCTTAATTTTAGAATTGAATGCAATTTAATTAAAACAGTCAATAATATATACTATTAAAATTATAAGATAATCCATAAAGATAAATTTTCAATATTTACTTCTTTATTATTGAGCATAAAGGAGGTGAAACATGAATAAAAAAAGGTTTATTATAATACTATCTGTACTGGTGTTATTATCGCTGAATTTCAGCGTTGCCCATGAAAATTCCACTGATGTTATCAATGCAAGTTCGGATAATCCTGTTCTTGCATCTTCTGATGTGAGTGTTGTTCAATCATCATCCAGGCTAAATACTCATTTGGATGTTGAAGGCAACACTACATTTGACGTCATTGGAGATTATTTCAAAGTAAAGCTGTCTGATGAGAATAACAAGTCTATTGCAAATGCCAAACTGACATTTAAAGTTGATGGAAAAACTTATAATAAAAACACAGATTCCAAGGGTATTGCCCTGCTTCAACTTAAGCTTAAAGACGGTACACATAAGATCGTTACCAAATTTGGCGGAAACTCAAATTACGGGTCTTCCTCCCTTACAACCAAAGTAACAATCAATAATGTCCGTATTGTAGATAGTGGCATGAGCAATTCGGAGATTCAGGCAATAATCGACAGCGCCAAGCCAAATAATGTTATTCTGTTTAAGGGGGAAAGCTATTCCAATATAAATCTGGTAATTGCAAAAAGCTTATCCCTGATTAGTAATGTGGGCACTACATTGAAATCTTCATCTTCAAATCCCGTAATTACAATCAAGGGCAAAGATGCTTCCTTAACTTCCATAAAAGGATTCAATATCCAGTCAAACGGTGACGGCATTAAAATCACCGGTTCCGATTATGTAACTATTTACGGAAATGATATCTCAACCAGAGGAAATGGTATTGTCGCATCCGAAACCAAGTACTTGAACATCACTAAAAACAATGTTGTAAAGAACTCAAAAAGCGGCATACTGGTTGGAAATTCATCAAATCTTTATATTTTCAATAATAAGATTTCCAACAATGGCGATGTAGGACTGGGTGTTGCTAAAGTAAACCGTATTTACATTGATGGAAACACCATTTCAAACAATAATGAGCAGGGAGTTTACCTCACAAACAGCATCAACGGAATAAATTACGGTGAAGGTCCAAAAAATATCCAGATTAATAAGAATACAGTTTTCAAAAACGGCAAGGATGGTATTGAGATTAAATATGCCGGAAACAATATAAATATCAAATCCAACACCGTTGAGGCAAATCATGAAAACGGAATTTCTTTAGGTATTGTCGGAACAAATACCATTCAGTCAAACGTAATATCCGAAAATTGGGAAAACGGTATCAGATTTTATAACAATTATGTAATGCCGAAAAATCAGGAAATCAGCTATAATGCTGTGTTCAGCAATTTGGGCAGGGACATTGAAGCAAAAGACACTTACTACCAGGAAAACGGCATCAAATTGCAGATTGGAGATAACTGGTACACTGATTTTAATGGCGTATGCCCTAAGGTCAGCACCAAATATATCAAATTTTCAGTCAAGCAGATTGGTGAAAACAAGTTCCAGGCCACATTCACTGATTCTTTTGGAAACATTGCCGGTTTGCTTCCCGACAGGACATTAACGTTCCAGACCAATAACGGAAAAACCGTAAGCATGACCATAAGTGGTGGAGCGGCATCATTCACTACCGATGCAAAGGATGGCGATCTTGTTAAGGCAACTGTGGATAATTCCAGAAGAAACAATGTTTATGATTCAAATACCGCTGAGGGTTCAGAGATTAACGGTGTGTCTCCATCTTATGAATATCCTCCGATTCCTCAATATGATCTGTATGGAGATATAGGTGGCGGAAACGGTAACGGCAACGGTGAAGGCTCTTCAGGCGAAGCCGACAATGGCAACGGTCAGTCTCAGCATGGCGGTGAGACAAACGGAAATAGCTCATACGGCCAACAAAACGAACCGTCCAGCAATGTAAACAATCCTATAAACGATGTTTCACAAAACTATGATGTGGATTCAACAGCCCAGGAGGGCGCATCACAAAGCGGTGCGGGCCCTTCAAATACGGCTGGTTCACAGGGTCAATCTGTAATAAAACAAATTATACTTGATGAGGATGATATTGTAAGAGTTGCGGGAATTTCATTTATCCTATTGTTAATAAGTTTAACAATTGCATTTTACTATCGTGAAGAAATTAAGGAAATGAAATCTAAAATGTAATATCATCTCTTTTTTTCTATTTTTTTTAAGTTTAATAACAAATTATTTAATGTATTTAAAACAAAACTTATTTTATCTTATCTTGGAGGATTATTATGAACAAAAGTGATTTGAAAAGAGATTATTTTATGCTCAAGGGACCACTTGCCAAAAAGGGTTATGACTGGTGGTGGCATTCCTTAACTGCATATAATAAAAAAACCGGTGAACCAAGGCCATTTTTTATTGAATACTTTGTATGTAATCCGGCATTGGCTGAAGAAGAACCAACTTTAGGACAATTGCCTGAAAATAAGGCAGCAGGCAAAAAACCGTCTTACTGCATGGTTAAGGCAGGAACATGGGGTAAAAATCCGAAGCAGATACATAATTTTTACTCAATGAAATACTTTGACTGTCCGGATGATGAACTGAACATTCGTGTAGGTGACTGCAGCCTTACTGAAACTCATATGAGCGGATTTTCAAGAGTGTCAGAAGAAGAGGCCCAAGCACACCCTGAATATATGTGCGATGCCGGAGAGATGATGTGGGATTTGGACATTGACAAGCAAATCGCTTTTAATGTGGGTTATGGTGCAAACTCCCTGTTTAGAAAATTAAACTCCTTTGAAATGTTCTGGCATGCTGAAGGAATTAAGACCCAATACAGCGGAACCATCTGGCTTGACGGTGAAGAATATGAGGTAATTCCGGAAAAATCCTATGGATATGCCGATAAAAACTGGGGAGGAGACTTTACCTCACCATGGCTCTGGATTTCATCATGTAACATAACAAGTCTTATAACAGGCAAAAAGCTGAATAATTCCGCTTTTGAAGCTGGTGGTGGAAAACCAAAGGCATTCGGTATTTCAATACCTCGTAAACTGTTAATAGGATTTTACTATGAAGGCACAATGTATGAATACAACTTCGCAAGATTCTGGAACATGGTAAAAATCGATTTCGACTTCCAGGAAGGTGAAGAGGTGCATACCTGGCATGTAAATGCAACAAACAAGAACTCCAGAATGGAACTGGTGCTTTATTGCAAACGTGACGAAATGCTGTTAATTAACTACGAAGCTCCTGATGGTCAGAAAAGACACAACCGTTTATGGAATGGTGGAAACGGTTGGGGTGAAATAAAACTATACAAAAAGGACGGAACATTAATCGACCATGTAAAAATTGAAAATGCAGGATGTGAATACGGGGAGTATGATAAGTAATGATATTCACAGATATCCTTGCATTGATTGTCGTTTATATTTATGTGGCCGTTATTTTTGTAGTGGCCGAAATGGTTTTAAAGACAAGGCCTGAAGTTTCACGTAAGTTTCTGCATATCATGGTAGGTAATATGATATTTGCCATGCCGTTTTTCTCAGATCCGTGGGTAATGGTATGGTTTTTAACACTTCCGATTACAATCGGGCTGTTCTTTTTGACAGAATATTCTCCTATCAAGATAGAAAACAGCGTAACAGAATCCGGTCATGCACTGGGACTGTTCTTCTATGCGGGCATATGGACAATTCTGATTGCAGTATTTACAACAATCGCTCCTGCAAATGACCCTAAATTCTTCATATGGATTGTGGCATTAGCTATTGTTCCTATGGTATATGGTGACGGATTTGCAGCACTTATAGGTCAGAAATTCGGCAGACTCAAATACACAGTGTTCGGAGGAACAAAATCAGTTGAAGGATCACTTACCATGTTTGTAATCACTTCAGTCATGAGTGTGTTCGTTTGGATGGTTTTTGCTTCAATCGGATGTGTAATGCCTGAATTCAATATAGTCTATATTTTAATGATTTCTGCTGTTGCAACAGTATGTGAAGCATTAAGTTACGGAGGTATTGACAATTTGTCAGTTCCTACCATAACTGCTATTTTATATTATCTGGTAGCTGTATTATAGCTACTTTTCTTTTTATTTTCTTTTTTTTCTAAAAACAAACACAAATTGTATATATTAATGATTAAAAAAATATCCTTATAATTTGTAAAAGGGGTAAATTATGCAATTTAGAAAGATATTGTTTGCATGTCTGATTATTATTTTGACATTGGGTGCGGTTAGTGCATCACAAACGGATAATAATTTGACAGATATTGATGATGCAATGATTGTCGAAGACAGCAATTCGACAGTTGCCGGTGATGAAACAGTTGTTGTGGATGAAAACTCAACAGATGCCGGTGATGTAAATAATGACACTGTCAACGGCACTGATGATTCCAAAAGGCCAATAACTGCAGACGACTTTTTTGTCTACACTACAAAATCTTTGGCCACTGAAGACGACGAGTGGGATGAACCGCAAATCCTGGTGTCTGATTTTCCTGAAAACGGTACTTTAAAAATATTTGTAAACGACAAATTGAAATTCAATAAAAAGGTTGATGCCCAAAATGTTGAATTTGTTTCTCTCGATATTGATGGCGTTAAGAGGGGTTTGGGTATAAAAACCCTTGGAAATTATAAAATTTCTATAAAATATGCCATGAGCAATCAAACAGTCAATCTTGCAGATTATAGCTTTTTACTCTATTCTGAGGATGAAAGAGACGCTAACAATCCGATATCAATTTACGATTTTCTGACTCTTAAAGAAAATGGCAATGCAATAAGGGTCACTGATCCTAAAGCCAGATATGTAGTCGGTACAGTCAAGGTTGCAATCAACGGAAAAAATGTTTACAGCAAGTCATTCAAGGCTTCAAATAAAATTAGGTATTTGTATATAAACTCATTCGATATTGCTAAGGGTTATGATCCTGGTAAGTATAAGGTTAAAGTCACTTATGCTTCAAGTACAGGCAAATCCTATTCTTTAACACAAAAAGTTAAATTTATAAAAACAATTCCTGATATATATGCTCCGGAGAAAATGTCAGTGGGCGAAAAACAAAGCATAATCATCAAATCCGCTAAGGGAACATCAGGTACTGCAAGTATTTATCAGGCTGTTGTTAAAACTTTTGAAGATGTATACATTAAAGGCTATAAAAAAGTTGGAAAACTATTTGATGTTGATATTGTAAATGGATATGCTAGCATTCCTTTAAACAACCTGACTACAGGCATATATGGATTTATAGTGGAATATAATGTAGAAGGATATAAGGATAGCCAAGAACTTTCAGTTGAGGTCCTGAATAACAGTGAAAGCTTTTCCGCCAAGGTTGTTCCTTCCCAAATCAGTTTCGGTGAAACTGTTAAGGTCAAGGCATATGGTGAGAATATGTCATATGTATATGGATATATTGATATTGACACCAGCCAGTTTGAGGGAACACTTAAACTCATGTCCGGCTATGCTTCCAAGGTATTCTATGGATTGAAGGTTGGAAAACATGCAGTTCGTGTTTGGTTCGATGATGGAATTACTTATTTCTCAAAAACATTTGACGTTGTCGTTAAGAAATCCAATATTTCATTGACACTTGAAAAGGTTAATGTCAAGAAATCAGCCAGCAAATTAAAAATTACTGCAAATTTAAAAATCAATGGAAAGGCGGCCAAATATAAAGAGGTTACTTTCAAGTTCAACAAGAAAACCTTTAAGGTAAAGACCAATAAAAAAGGCATAGCTACTGTTTCAATAGCGAAAAAACACTTTAAGAATCTTAAAGTCGGTAAAAAAGTTTCATATCTTGTAAGCTATGGTAAGGTTATTACTCTAAAAACTGCAAAGGTCGTAAAATAGGAAAAACTTATTTTTCCTTTTCTTTTTTTTAATTTTTGAGTATTTCACATCATTAACTGTCTATTTTTTTCAGTATTGCTAATTAACTTCAATTATAAAAATGAGGGTGTTTTAAATACAATGAATATTAAATATTCATCTGATGCTCACTATTATGCTGAGTGTAGGGCTATATTGGTAATATGTTGGCTATAAGTTTTCAAAAACTATTGCAAGCCTTAGAAAATAATCGGGAATGTCTTTATGGAGTTTAATGATAAGATTAACATCGATTTTGTTACATTGAGGGATAACGTTTTAAATGTTTCAGGTTATCTCAAATGTCAAAATGCTAAAAAGGGTGTTGATGTGAAGTGCAATGGCGAAAACGTCAGTGTCAATTCATTTGATTATCCGACAAGGCGTGATGAAGACATCTACAATTTTGATTTTAAAGTGCCCGTCAATGATGAAAATTTAAAAATTACAATAAATTCAACCGACGATGTAGATTATCCGATTAGGTTTAGGGAATTTTGCAACCTCTCTCATTTTAGTAAATATTTCGTTAAAGATAATAAGATTGTTTACTTCAATGGGTCATTTAATGTAAGGGATTATTCATATTCTTCAATGTTAAAATTGGAGGTAAAGGAGTTAATCGATATCATCAAAAATCGTCCAGGTTTTTACGGCCAGGCAATTTTATTCAGATTCATATTTCTCCTTGCATATCCGTTCATGAAAAATAAGGATATCTGGCTGGTGATGGACAGAAAGACAATGGCTGACGATAATGCGGAGCACCTTTTCAAATACATAAAGGATAAAAAGGATGGAATCAAGAAGTTCTTTGTCCTTCACAATGCAAGTCCTGATTTTTCAAGAATTAACCAGCTATTCAAAGGACAAATCCTTGACTGCGATTCATTCAAACATAAGCTATATTATATTTTCACAAAGAAGCTGATTTCATCACAGGGATCTGAATTTGACTTGAATCCGTTTTTAAACACAAACCATCAGTTAACTGCGGGCATCTGTAATCTTGACTTTTATTTCCTGCAGCATGGTGTCATAAAGGATAACATGTCCTCCTGGCTTAGAAAATATGACCGCAACCCAAAATTGATTGTAACCTCCACACAAAGGGAGTATGAATCCCTGTTTGATGAGGGATATTTCTATGATGAGGATGTTATTCAGCTTTTGGGCCTTCCAAGATATGATAATCTCACCAATGAAAATGTTAAAAAGCAGATAGTTATCATGCCGACCTGGAGAAATTATATTGAATCTGGTGACGATTTGCTTGATTCCCAATATTTTAAAAGGTTCAACTCACTGATAAACAATGAAAATCTCATAAATCACTGCAGGGATAAAAATTATGCAATCAGATTCAAGCCTCATCCGGAACTGACAAAATATCTGGACATGTTTGATAGAAATGATTTCGTGGAAATAGATTTGGATTCACGTTATCAGAATATCTTCAACGAGTCAAGCCTGATGGTAACAGACTACTCATCAATCTTTTTTGATTTCGCATATCTTAAAAAGCCACTGATTTATTATCAGTATGGAAATGACTATCACTATGATGTGGAAAACGGTTATTTCAACTACAAAAATAACGGTTTTGGGCCTGTATTCGACAGTGAAGATGAACTGGTTGATAAAATAATCGAATATATTGATAATGATTGTGAAATGGAAGACATTTACGAAAAACGTGTTGATGAATTTTTCAGATTTCACGATCAGGACAATTCCAAAAGATGTTATGAATGGATTATGAAGCATTAGCACAATGTCTTATTTTCTCTTAGTTTTTTCAAAAATGTGTATTTTTGATTAGTTTAGATGCAATAATTGTCATTAATATTATATAATATGTATTATAAAAATAAACTTATTAGATAAAGAGGGATAGGTTTTATGACGAATGCGAACGTAGGAAAAAAGAAATCAAAACGTATTTTTTACTTTGATGCTTTAAGGGCTCTTGCAATATTGTCTGTAATAATGTTTCATGTTGCAAAATCTTTGCAACCTCAGATTATTGCCACATACACTCCACATATCAATATTCACTGGTTATTTGGAGATTTTTTCTTTGCAGGATCAATCATAGGGGTTGATTTATTCCTTATGTTATCCGGTGCTCTGTCACTTGGAAGGGAATGGTCAATAAGGTCATTTTTAGGTAAAAGGATACCTAGGATTGTGGAACCATTTGTATTTTGGGTTATAATATTGGGATCTGCATTATTGTTAATTCAATTTTATAATCCTGGCATGATTAATGTGGTTTCTGCCTTTACCTTTGGACAAATTTCAGATTTTTTCATTAAAGCATGTACTGGTAAAGTTTTCGGATTTGGACCATATTGGTTCTTTTGGATGATTTTGGGTACTTATTTAATTATGCCTATTTTTAATAAATGGCTATTGCATGCCGATTTGAAGGAGGCGGAGTACTTTTTGGTTATTTGGATGGCTACATGTTTATTTACTTCAACTCTTTATAAGCCACTTCCAATTAAGCTAATATATTTCACAGGACCAATCGGAATGGTAGTTTTAGGTTATTATCTAAGGCACACCAAAAGAAAAATATTTGACAACTTATGGCTTCCTGTGCTGCTGATACTGATTGGGTTATTCTGTCTGATTTTCGGATCATTTTTAAACTCAAATGCAGAGACTTTATTCCATTTTGATAGATACTCCATTTTTAATGTAATCGAGGTTGCCGGAATCTTCCTGTTATTCAGAAACCTTTCAGGATTTACATTCAACAACGATTCATTATCAAAAGTTGGAGGAGTATTCAGAAAAGGAATATTCTCTATTGCAAAATACAGTTATGGATTTTATTTAATTCATCAGGCCATAATGAATGTATTTGTCAGATATTTAAAAGTCACTCACTCATTTAATGGTTACGGTACATTATTTGTGGAAATATTTGTGGTGACTTTGGTCATATCATGGGTAGTCATGGCGGTATTGAATAGAATTCCATATGTCAATAGGGTCATTGGTGCCAAATAAGATGATTTTATCATCTTTTCTTTTTTTTAATTCTTAATGGATACATTAATAAACAATAATAAATATAATTTATTCTATAAAACTTTTTAAGGTAGATTATGTCGAATGTAACCGCAACCAAGAAAAAAACTCGTATTTTTTATTATGATGCCCTAAGGGCTTTTGCTATAATTTTTGTAATATTGATTCATACAAGCAAATGGTTTGCTAAAAGCGAGCCTGTCCATTCACTGTTCTGGACATTTTCATCATCATTGGCATCTTTAGGCAATGTTGGTGTCCCAATTTTTTTCATGATCAGTGGTGCATTATTGCTGAACCGAAAATATGATGATTTGGGCGGTTTTTATAAAAAAAGGCTTTCCAGGCTTTTTATTCCATTTTTCTTCTGGATTATTTTTATTATAATTTTCAAGCTTAACTACCTGAATTACCCTGCTACAATTGAGGGTCTTATAGACATCATATTCTTTAAAGGATTCGTTTGGTATGTCTGGACAATGATGGGAATATATCTTATTGCTCCGGTAATCAATTCATTCATAAGGGAATACGGCATAAAAGGTGTTGAATATTTCCTGGCGATATGGCTTTTGACAATAATACTGAATACTTTGGGCATTTATCCAATTAAAAATGTGGAGCTAAGCTATTTTGCAAAATTCCTGGGATATTTTGTTCTGGGATGGTATTTGAATAATAAGAAGTTCAGCATATCCAATAAGGCAATGATGATTTGCAGTTTCATTGTTTTTGTTGTCTTTTCACTGGTTACTGCATATTGCATTTATCTGCAACTGCTTGATGAGGTTTATTACCTGACAATATTGCCTGTTATTCAGGCAATCGGCTTTTATCTGTTGTTCAAATCATGTGATGACTATGCAAAGGAAAGCGACACATCCATAACCAGCAGGTTTGTTTCATTTATCACAAACTCAAAAATCGGACAGATTATCACTTCTATAAGCATATGCAGTTACGGAATGTATCTGACCCATTATTTTGTAATTTGGGTTGTCAAAATAACAAATTATCAGACACATATTCTTTTAAGAAATCCATTTAAATGGATTCCTTTCATAATGCTAATTGCAATTTTATTCTCATGGGGTCTGATAGGGGTTTGCAGTAAGATTCCATATCTAAAAGAGGTCAGCGGAACTTAAGCATTAAAAAATTAATGTCGTTGATGGGTGTTTCAGTCAAGTTAAAAAAACTTTTTTAAATCCATCATTTTTCCCGTTTTTTTCTCAACATATAAATATTATTTTTTTCTAATATTATTATCATGCAAAATGATTTTAAGTTTTCGATAGTCACTGCTTTTTATAATTGCGAAAATTATATTCAAGAATCAATAGATTCAGTAGTTAACCAGACTCTCGATTTTAAGGAAAATGTTCAGTTAATCCTAATTGATGACGGTTCAACTGACGAATCTAAAACAATTGCATTAAAATACCAGGAGTCATATCCTGACAATATTCTTATTCTATCACAAAATCACGCCGGCCAGTCTGCCGCTCGCAATCTCGGATTGAAACATGCAGAAGGGGAATATGTAAATTTCCTTGACAGTGACGATAAGCTGTCTTGTGATGCTCTTGAAAAGGTGTTGGATTATTTCAAAAGGAATGATGTGGGAATAGTTTCAATTCCGGTAGAGTATCTTGGAAGTGATGAGGAACATATTCTTTTGGAGAAATTCGCTCAAAACAAGATTGTTAATGTTTTGGAGGACATTGAATATCCGCAACAGAATATTTCGTCATGTTTTATTAAAAAGGATGTTTTAACTGACAATTTCGATGAAAACTTAATCATAGGTGAGGATTTTCTTTTAATCAACAAATTGTTATTCAATGAAAAGAGATATGCAATTCTGAATAACTGCACTTATTTTCAAATGATAAGACCTGATGAAACAGCAGTTTCGGATATTGCAGTATCAAAAAAGGATTTTTTCACAACCAAAGTAAACCATTCATATAAAAAGCTAATTGACTATGCGATAAGTGAATTGGGATATCTGCCTGATTTCATCAAATATTCCCTGGCTTTAGACATTCAGGAATATTATGATGTTCCATCCTCAACGGTTTTAACCAAATCCGAATATAATGAATTTAGAAAATCCCTTCAGGATGTGCTGGCCTACATTGATGATGAAATCATTTTAAATCATAAGTTTTTAGGCGAAAACATCAAATCATTTCTGATTTATTTGAAAAACAATGAATTTCACATTGACGTTGAAGCAAATAGGGTATCCTTAAAATCCAATGACTTCACTATCGATGATCTCCATAAAAGTTTATTGGTTGTAGATGTTGTGGAAATCATTGAAAACAGTTTAAATTTCTCAACATTTTTCAGAAGCAGCTGTGATTATAAATATTTCACAATGCAGGCAGTTAAAGTTAAAAATGACGGTTCACAGGAAAGTTATGAGGGAAAATTCTTTGACTATCCGACAACCAACAGATATCCTCGCGAGTCAATCGGGGTTTGCTGGAATTTTGATTATTGCGTTGACTTTAAAATCCCGATTTCCAATGGTGAAGTTTCAAGAATTTATTTCAAATTAATTTATGATGAAGACGGAAAACATGCGGTAATGCACAATCCTCTGCAGTTCCAGAATTATGATGCGGGCCTTTCCAAAGTCTGCAACTATCTGATTAAAGATGATCAAATGGTGATATACAACAGGGCTGACGAGTCATTCTACCTACAGCCCTATTCATTTTTAAAGTCCGCAAAACTTGAAATAGTGTCCATGCTGAAAATGATTAAGGACCACAACAGCTCAACAGTTCCCGCAATATTTTACCATTTATTATATCTGTTCATGTATCCGTTCATGAGAAACAGGCGCATCTGGCTATTCCAGGACCGTGTCGACATTGCGGATGACAATGCAAAACACTTGTTCAGATATGCCGTAAAGCAGGATGATGAAATCGAGAAGTATTTTGTAATCAGCAAGGACTGTGAAGACTTCAGTGAAATGAAAAAGATTGACGACAATATCGTGCCTTTAGGTTCATTTAAAAATAAGTTCCTGTACCTCTTTGCCGAGAAAATGATTTCATCTCATGTAAACCACAGCTGGCTGAATCCGTTTTTCAATCCGAAAAGACCATATTATAATGGATTTTTGACTGTTGAGAAATGTTTCCTGCAGCATGGGGTTATTAAGGATGACCTGTCAAGCTGGTTTAGGAAATTCTTCCAGAACCTGCACTTGTTTTTAACATCATCCGACTATGAGCGGGATTCAATATTGGGAGACACATACAATTACGATGAAGAGGTTGTCCAGGCATTCGGACTTCCTCGCCATGACAATCTAAAATTTGGAGTTGCCAAAAAGGAGATCTTATTTGCACCGACCTGGAGAAAGCATCTGATAAACAGACAGGCATTTGAAAAATCCGAATATTACTACCGTCTCAACAGCTTTTTAAATAATGAAAGGCTACTGAATGCAATTAAGGATAAAGGTTATAAACTCGTATTCAGGCCTCATTATGATTTGCAGCCTTTCCTTGATTTATTCACAATAGATACTGATGTTATTGAAGTAAATACTCATGATTCCTATCAGACAATATTCAATAATTCTGCAGTAATGATTACTGACTATTCCAGTGTATTTTTCGACTTTTCATTTCTTAAAAAACCTGTAATCTATTATCATGAGGGAAATGACTACCATTATGATGAGGGATATTTCAGCTATGAGGAAATGGGCTTCGGTGATGTAATCGATAATGAAGAGGATTTGGTTGACAAGATTATTGAATACATGGACAATGACTGCGAAATGGAAGAAAAGTACAAAAAGCGTGTGGATGACTTCTTCAAATACACTGACCAAAAAAATTGCAGCCGTGTTTATGACTGGTTATATCAACATTAACTATATATTTTATTTAAAATATAATTACTAATATTAATATTTTTGATTTTAGGGATAGTTATGGGCGATTTTGATATTTCAATAATAAGATTAATAGATAATGAAATTTTGACAATTGAAGAGTCACTGGATTCCATCATCTCACAGAACAGAGATTTTGAAAAAAACATTCAACTCATTTTACTTGATTTGGGAAGCAGTGACGGGTCTTATGAAATTGCCCAGCAATATAAGGACAAATATCCCAATAATATTAAATTAATGCAGTATCGCGATGAATCATGGGGGTACGGTGTTTATTTCAATCAGGCTTTAAAGGAAGCTGAAGGGGAGTTTATTCACTTTTTCGATTCAAGGTCAGAATTATCTCAAAATGCATATTCCGAGGCTAAAAAATACATCAGGAAATATTCCTCGGAAGTGGATATAGTTTATGTTCCTGTTTATTATTTCGATAAAAAACAAAAAAAGCTTCTCCCTAAATGGGATTATGTCAAAAGTGATATTGTTGATGTTAATGAGCATATTGACCATTCAATCATTTATCTGGGTGCAGCATTCATCAAAAAAGACGCAATTGGTGATCTGCAATTTGATGAAGTGCTTATTGACTGTGAAATCGATTTGTTTTTCACAGAGATATTGATGAAAAAGGAAAAGTATGCATTGGTTCAAAATGCCAAATTCGTTCGTAACAAGAAAAAATTGCCAAATGAATACAAAACACCGAAATATGTTAAAAACAAGTTTAAACTATTCTTCAATTATTTCATTGATAAGTTTAATGGTGATGTTCCACGATATATTCAGTATATATTGACCAGTGAATTGAATCCGATTGTCCGTATCGATGATTTAAATGAATTTTATGACCCGAAAGAAACAGAAATCGAGGATATAAATGAATATTACGGTTTTGATGAAGGAATCGATTACGTGCCTGATGATTATGATCCGAAAAAGGAAATCGACAACTTTTGGAATGAATTATACAATGTTTTGGATGTTTTAAATCTCCAGGATTTGGAGGTTCACAATGAAGTTCCAAGGATTACAAGGTCATTCCTGGTATTTCTGAAAAACAGGGATTTCCATGTCGAATCAAGGGAGGATTTAAATAAGGTATTCTTAAAGTCAAATGATTATCTCATCAACAGTCTTCATTTCCATAAGCTAAGAATAGACATTATTGAGCTGATTGGAGATACTCTCAACATATCCGGTTCCCTTTCAAGCAATTCATATGCTGAAAACATGACAGTTGAGATGACACGCGAATTTGCAAACGGTAAAAAAGAGGTTTTCATTGGAAAATTTGTTGAGTATCCAACAACAAACAGACGTATCAAAACTTTTTTAGGCATTGATTGGCAATTCCCATACAATTTCGATTTGAAAATTCCATTAACCAAAGATGAAGTGTCCAATCTGACATTTAAGATAGTATATGATGATGAAAATCACCATGTTGCAATGGACAATCATATCGTATTTCGTGAATTTGCGGGACTGTCCAATTTAGGAAATTACCTAATCAAAAATGGAAGAATAATCTTTTTCAGAGGAAGAACATTCTACATCCAGCCATATTCATATTCATCAGTTTTAAAACTGGAATTCAAAGCACTCATCAGGATTTTAAGGACCGGAGGTCCATTCCTGCTTCAGGGAATATTTTACCGCATTGTCTATGTGCTTCTGTATCCGTTCTGGAAAAACAGGACAATCTGGCTGTTCATAGACCGTGACATCATAGCCGATGACAATGCAGAGCATTTATTCAAATATTGCATCAAGCAAGATGACGGAATAGAAAAATACTTCATTATAAATAGGGACAGTCCTGATTATGAAAGGCTAAACAGCTCCCTTGACAACGTGGTTGCTTTCGGATCTTTCAAGCATAAAATCAAGTATCTATTTTCTGAAAAAATCATGATTTCCCAGGTTACAAGAGGTATCCTAAATCCTTTCACCCATGAAAACAGCTATATCTACGAAGGTTTATCCACCTATAAATTCTGCTTTTTACAGCATGGAGTAACAAAGGACGATATCTCATGGTGGATTAAGAAGTACCATAAGAATCTATACCTGTTTTTAACCGTATCAGATTTGGAAAGGGATTCAATGGTCAATGGCCATTATAATTATGAGGAAGACAGAATTCCTGTATTGGGATTCCCTCGTTATGACAATCTAAAAAGCGACCCTCAAAAGGAGATACTGTTCATCCCTACCTGGAGAAGAAAACTTGATAATCCTGAAAAGATTTTAAACTCCGATTTCCTTAAAAGCATTAACAGCTTTTTGAGCAACGAAAGGTTAATTGAAAAAGCTAATGAAATGGGCTACAAGATAGTATTCAGACCTCACCCTGAGCTTTGGAAATTTTTAGACTTTATCAATTTGGAAAATGTTGTTTTATCTGAAGGTCCGTATCAGGAAATGTTTAAGACAGCTTCCGTAATGATTACCGATTACTCATCAGTTGCCTTTGATTTCGCTTATCTCAAAAAACCCGTTATCTATTATCAGGATGGGGAATATCATTATGGTGAAGGATATTACGATTATGAAACAATGGGCTTCGGTAAGGTAGTCGAAGATGAAGATGCCTTAGTTGATAAAGTTATCGAGTATATGGAAAACGACTGTAAAATGGAGGATGAATATGCCTCAAGGGTCGATTCATTCTTTAAATACACAGATAAGAATAATTGTAAGCGCGTATACGAGTGGCTTTTAAAGCATTAGGACAATTTTTAATTGTCATTTTCAACTTTTTTTTTTAACAAATTTTTTTTCATATGATTTCAAGTGGTGGTTTTTGCATCTTAATCACTGATTTTTGCATTTTGGAAACATCGCCAAATAGCCATTTATATAGTCTTTTACCAAGTTATATTAACGAATAGTTATTTGGTGATACAATATGGATATAAGAAAAGAAGCCGAAAGAAGAGTTGATGCAAAAATCGAATTTCAAGAAAATCTATATAAATATTTGATTGTAAATTTAATAATAGCAATAGTTAGCATATGTTTTTTACAAAGTTTCTGGTTATTGTTCTTCGTAATGTTTTTCTGGGGCATCGGTGTTTTGGAAAAGTTCTTCAAGGCATATTCATTTCATGATATTGCAGGACATGATTATAGGGAAAAGATGATTAACAAGGAAATATCCAAAATGGGTGATTAGATGAGCGATTTAAGATCAAGAGCAGAAAAACGTGTAGACGATAAAATTAAATTTTACAGAAACTTCACAGCGTATGTTATTGTTAATGCAATTTTGTTTGCCATAAACTGGTATTTCACTCCTGAATTCTGGTGGGTTGCATTTCCATTATTTTTCTGGGGTATTGGAGTACTTAAAGACTTTTTAATGGCATTCGTATTTGTTAATTTCGATAATGAAAGTTACAGGGAACGTAAAATTCAGGAAGAAATGGAAAAATTAAGGAAATAAATCATGAAAGTGAATCTATTTGTATCAAAAGACATCAAAGAGCCTTATGCAGACATTCACACGGATGTACTGACCGACAATATTACAAAGGCAATGTCCATTCTTGAAAGCGATGACTCAAATGATATGCTTGCAGTCAAGAAAGGATCAGACATTGCACTTTTGGAGTTCAGCGATGTGTTCATGCTTCGTGTTGAAGATAAGCAGGTTAAAGTGTATACTGAAAAAGCGGAATATCTCATTAAAAAACCTTTATATCAGGTTGAAGAGACTTTAAGTTCTGATTTTGTAAGAATATCCAAAACAACTATCGTTAATTTAAGAAAAATTGAAAGAGTAGCTCCATCATTAAAGGGAATGATGTTTATACAGCTTAAAAATGGTTTAAAGGATAATATCTCAAGAAAATACTTGCCCGATTTTAAGCAGGCATTGGATTTATAGGTGAAAACATGAAAATAGATTTGATAAAAAGATTGGCGTTGGGTGCTTTCGTGGGCTGTTTTATTGTAATGATGGTCATGGTTTTAATTTCTCTACAGGATGGTCCTCAAAATGTAAGTTTTAGTGGGACAACAATGATAAATGCCTTTTTGGGATCAATCGTTGTCGGCTGGGGATTTTCATTGACAGGCATTATCTATGAACGTGAAGATATTGCATTTCCTCTTCAGGTGGCATTCCAGATGGGTATTGGAATGCTGATACTGTTCATAGTCGCAATTTATCTTCAATGGATGCCTGTTAACCTTGGAATAGGAATCATTGTTGAATGGATAATAATTGCATGTGTATTTGCAGCGGTTTTCTGGTGTGGCTTTTACATATATTATTATCTGGTTGCACGTGACCTGAACAATAAGTTAAATGCTAAAAAATAGGATTAAGGTAAATAGCTAAGCTATTTACTCTTTATTTATATTTCTTTTATATCCGACTGCCAACAGTATCAGTGTAAATATGATGATGGCAATGAAATATTTCATATCAATTTCTGTTTTTTTGGATACTGATGGAGTTTCATTAAGTTCATATGCCTTTTCATCGTTACTTGTTTCGCCGACAGATGATGTTGAATTCCCAACGGCTAAATTTTGATTGTTTTCATTAACAGTTGATGCTGTTGAATTGATTTTTGTTTCATCACTAGCGGTTTTTTTAATTTCCGGTGTTTTTTGTGTAATTGTTTTTTCAGAATCAGTTTTATCTTTAGGATCATTTTCACTTTCAGGCTTTTTGAATTTGTTATTCAAATCCTCCAGGGAATCATCCGGGAAATAGTCTTCAAGCAAATCTGAATATCGGTTTAATGAATCGACATTTAATTTAGTGAATAAATCTGATTTGATTGTCTTTGATACTTTGCTTCTGGATGTGACATTGTCCGGATCGATTACTGATGAATCATTCGGATTTTCATCTCCCCAATCATTATTGTCGAATTGGGTGTACAGGTTATAGGAATCTTTCCATTTTATGAATATCTCCTTACCGTACGGTGAAGTGTTGTTTGTTATTAGATTGTCATGGACATTCATCTCGGTTTTCTGATTATACATCGGTTGTTGAATGTAGAATGACCCTCCGGTTTCACCACCGTCATTATTCATGATGATTGACTCCTGCAGATTGAGATCTCCTGAAACCATTACTGATCCGCCGTTTGTTCCGGCAGTATTGTTTAAAAATATGCATCTTTTAATGTCTGAAGTTCCTGACCAGCTGTAATATGCTCCTCCCCATTCATCTGCATGATTGAACATGAAAATACAGTCCTGAACATCTCCGAATCCATAAACGCTAACTCTTATTGCTCCTCCATCACGGTGGGCGGAGTTATTGATGAAAACGCAATTGTAAATGTAGGAATTGGCATAGCATGTTGTTATTGCTCCCCCATCATGGTCGGCATGATTGTTGAGAAATAGGGAGTTGGTGACCAGCAGATATCCCCTTTGCTTTTTGGTACCATAATTGGAAATTCCTCCTGCATTGGTATTGTTTAATGCGGTATTGTTGATGAATATGCAATTGTCAACAGTCACATGTCCTGTTTCTATGGAAATTGCACCGCCGAAATTATCTGACAATCCATTAATGAACGTAATGTTTTTGAAGGTAACATGGACATCGTTGCTTCTTATAAGAAAAATGCTTGATTTTTCTTCACCGTCAATAATGATGTCTCGGGGATTTCCCTTTCCCTGGATTGTGATGTTTTTGGTAATCTGGACATTATGGATTTTATATGTTCCGGGTTTCAGGTTAATTGTGTCATTGTTTTCAGCATTAACGATTTTATTTCCCAACGATGAAACTTCTTTTTGATAGCTATTCTCATTAATGTGTAGTGTGTTGTCCTGTTCGCTTACAATTTGCAGGCTGTCTGTGATGTTTTCATTTGCAGCTGCGCAATTCAGTGAAATAATGGCAATTGCTAATAGCAGTAATATTGATATGCATTTTGTTTTTATGTTTTTCACCCCCTCTTTTTTGAATTAAAAGGTTGTTGCCATTGAAATCTTTGTATTTAATGACATATATTTATATTCATATCTTATAAATTTATTTTTTTATAAAAATTCGTTTTTTTATTAAAAAAGTAATCTAAATCGTTTTTTTACTATTTTAATTAAATATTATTTATTTTTTCAATATGAAGTTATATACATCAAGTTAAATTTTTAATAAACATATTATTATAATTTAATAAATTATATTATTTGTTATTAATAGGTTATATTATCAATTATTGGTTAAAATTTGTTTTATTAAGATTATATTGTTTTACTATCGGTTTTCATATTTTTATAGATATTCGATAAACGATAATATTTATATTGCATGTCGTTACATAAATAATATTCACTAGTATAGAATCATTGTCAATTTGTTGGAATCATGTCCAATAATTTTTTTCATTATTGACTTTCATATTAGTATCAAAATTTCAATTAAATAATTATGGAGAAATAAATTATGAATAACAAAAAGATATTAGTATCTTTTCTTTTAGTTGTTTTAATTGCAATCTCTCTTGGTTCAGTTTCAGCAGAAGATGCAACCGATGTTGCAGTGGCTGAAGACGCATCAGATGTTGTAATTGCAGATTCTATTGAACCTGCTGGTGCTACTGTTGCTGATGTGCAAAATGCAGTTGACACAGCTAAAACTGGAGATACAGTTGATTTAAGTAAAAATGCAGAATATGATTTCACCAATCAAACTGTAACTATTGCTACAGATGGTATCATTATCGACGGTAAAGGTACCACAACAATTAAAGGATATGGTGACGGTAATGGTATTTTCGCTATAAGCAAAGCTCAAAACGTTACTATTCAAGGTATCAAATTCATTGACACCAATCCTAAAAACGATTTCAAATATAACGGAACTACTGCCGGATGGGGTGTAAGTGTTTCAGCTGCTCCTGGCGCTTTAATTAAAGACTGTGAATTCACTGATTTCAACAGTGGTATTGTTGTAATGCAAACTACCGGCTGTACCATTGAAAACAACAAATTCAATGGAGGTTACTCAACCAAATTAGCTAACGACCCTACCGTAAACAAAGAACAAGGTTCCAAATCATTAAACATTTACAGACAATCTGCTGAAGTTGTTGTCAGAAACAACTCTTTTGTAGGACCTATTCTTGATGGTGTATCCATTGCACAAGGTAGTGGATCCAACCAAGTTATCGACAACTACTTTGAAGGTAACTGTTACTCCATTTACTTCGGTGGAGCTTCCACTGCAGGTTCTGTAGTTAAAGGTAACACTTTCGTTAACTGTGGTTTCTTTAAAGAAGGAGACATCTTATGGGAAGGTTTACCAGTAATCAGTGTCCAAAAATCATCTGATAATATTTCGATTGCAGACAACACCTTCAAAGCAATTAACAATAACATTTTAATTGCAGCTGAAAAAGGTAATGAAGCACACGGTGCTCCAACCCAAATCGGTAACATTAACGTAACCGGAAACACTATTGAAAAATACACTGACGATGCTAAAGACATTATTTTATTCCACATTTTAGTAAGGGACAGTAATTCTTTAGAAATTACTTCTCCAATTAACGTAACCGGAAACACTTTAGTTGACACTGCAAAAGGTATTTCTATCGAATTTGACGGTAAAGAAATTTTCTCAGCTTCCAACGCTTACTTAAACACTACTTTAGATGCAAACAAAGTATTCAGTAATGAAACTTTATATGACACTATCCTGACTGTTAATGATATTAAAACTTACGTTGGCGATAAAGCTGCATTGAAAGTTGTTTTAACTGATTCTAACGGTATCGGATTATACAACAAATTTGTAAATGTTTTCATTGACGGCGTTGATCTTTCAGGAAATACCGATAATAATGGTGTTTTAGAGTTTGATATCACTGGAAAATCTGTTGGTACAAATTATGTTGTTGCATCATTTTTAGGTGAAGGTAACCTTTATAAAGGATCCGTTGACACAGCTAAAATTACTGTTTCTAAAAAAGCAACTACTTTAACCGCTGCTAAAACAAAAGTTTCAGGTAAAGTTAAAAAAGCTATCAAAGTTAAAGTTACTTTGAAAAACGGTAAAAAAACCATTAAAGGTAAAAAAGTAACTGTTAAAGTTAATGGTAAAACCTTCAAAGCAACTACCAATGCTAAAGGTGTAGCTACTATTTCTGTAAAAGTAGCTAAAGCTGGTACTTTCTCTGCTAAAGTTAAATTTGCAGGAGACAGTGCTTACAAAGCTTCTTCATCCAAAACTGTAAAATTCACTGTAAAAAAATAGATAAGTAATATTTTATTACTTATTTTTTTCTTCTTTTTTTTAACTTTACATTTCAATTTAACCATTTTTCATTGTTTTGGTGCATGCATGAAATTAAATCAAGTTTTCACAATACTAATTGCTTTTGATTCTTATTTTAGGGGGAGGATATTATTAACAAAATTAAGTTCAGATTACTGATGTTGTTAATGCTGGTTTTTTCGATATTGCTTGTCAATGCAGTTTATGCGCAGGACAACAGTACTGCCAATTTATCAGTAGGCACTGATGATTTTGGTTCAATTCAGAATTTGATTGATAATGCGCAGAGTGGCGGTTCAGTTCATCTGGATGATAAGACATATCTTGGCAACGGTTCTGCAATAACAATAAATAAGGACATTTCGATTTACGGCTCAGACTCATCAAATACAGTATTGGATGCCGATTACAAGTCCAATATATTGTATATTTCAAAAAATGTGAATGTTAATGTATACAATTTAAATTTTATCAACGGTAAGACTTCACAAAATGGTGCAGCTATTGACAATTATGGAATTTTAACAATCAGGGATTCCAAATTCATCAATAATTATGCGGAATGCGGTGCGCTACGAGGATCCACTGGTTCTAAAATAACTGTTTATGATTCTTTATTTGAAAACAATAATGCGGAATTCGGTGCGGCAATCGATAGTTACAGTACCAATGCCAAAATAATCAACTGTACTTTCATTAAAAATCACAGCCATGAAGGGGGAGCAATCTACAACCGATTCGGCGATATTCAGCTAATCAATTCCGCATTCATTAATAATTCGGCTACACGTGGTGGCGGAATATACAACAACAGAGGATATCTGATAGTCAAAAACTCAAAGTTCCATTCCAACTCTGCATCCCATTTGGGCGGTGGAGTTAAGAGCTGGGGAATGTGTGATATTTATGACAGTGACATAAGGGACAATACCGGCCAATATGGTGGAGGCGTTTACATATCAGAGGACACCATGCATGTCGAAAACTCCATCATCGAAAACAACCGTGCAGAAGAGGGTGGAGGTTTAATAGCCGATTCCTTCGGTACTTTAATTATCAAAAATTCTAAAGTAAACAATAACTATGCCTTATGTGGTGGGGGAATATCAAGTTCCTGCGGGCATCTGAATGCTACAGATTGTATTTTAAACGGTAATGTTGCTAAGGAAGAAGGTGGAGGAATATATTCCACATTAGGCACAATTGCAGGTGTCAAATTCACATTCTATCTTCAGAATGTTTCACTAAACAATAATGCTGCCGAATACGGTGGAGGATTGGCTTTGGGAAATGTAATTAATAAGATGGTTTGTGTTGATTTAGCCAATAATTCTGCCGTTGAAGGTGGGGCAATTCATAATGCGGGCAATTTAAATCTCGATAAATTTACATTAACATCCAATGCGGCCAATTCCGGAGGGGCTATTTATAACAAAGGCACAATAAACTTAACCAAATCTAGTTTAAATTATAATTCTGCAGATAAAGGAGGCGCAATTTACAATATTAATAATTTAAACATTTCAGATTCCACTTTTGAGTATAATAAAGCCAAATCATATGGCGGCGCAGTATATAATTTGGGAAATTTAAATCTCTTTAACAGTGAACTTGATTATAATAAAGCCGGTTTTGCCGGCGCAATATATGATGTGGGCAAAACAACTGAAATCGATTATTCATCCTTTAACAGTAACAATGCAGATCGTGGAGCTGCAATATATTCTGACACCAATTTGACAATATCCAATTCCAAATTCCAGAAGAATGTTGTTTCCCATAGTCTGGGCGTTATTGATGTTGTAAATGGTAATGTGAATATTTCCAACACATTATTTGATTCAAATACAGGTTCTGATGAAGGCGGAGTAATATTTAACATTAACGGCACTATTCTGATAAATAATTCACAATTCACCTCAAATGCTGCAGTAAGCTATGGTGGGGCAATCGATAATGCCGGAAAATTAACAATAGTCAATTCATTTTTCGATAAAAACCAGGCATATGGTGCAGGTGCTATTGATAACGGCGGAGAGCTAACCATCATTAAATCCAATTTCACAAACAATAAGGCAACTAAAAATGGTGGAGCAATTGACAATAACAATTACCTTAATATTGTCGGATCCATTTTTGAAAACAATGTTGCTGGAAACCAGGGCGGTGCAATCATTGCAAGACAAGACATTAATTTGACTTACAGTTCACTATTTGCAAATAAGGCATCTGCCGGTGAAGCTATTTTCATGAATGGTAAAAATAGCAATATTTCAAATAACTGGTGGGGAAGTAACACTCCAAACTTCGAAGAATTGTTGAATGACGGTTCAGATGTGTTAAACTGGATTGTAATGGGCATTGAAAGCACATCTAAAATGATGCAATATGAAAAGGCATCCGTCATCATTGATTTGTCAGATGTTTCAAACAGAAACGGTTCAATCTCCAAACTGGATTCACCGGAACTACTTCCTATATTTAAGGTTAATGTAATCGGTGGGGATGATGTACTGGTATCTAAAGGAATATTTTCCGATTCCGTGAGGATTCCTGGAAAAAATCCTGTGACATTCAGATTAAACAATCAGAGTTTCGTTTTCAAAACCGTTAAAAATCCGTCAAAGATCATTAACAATAAAAATGTCGTTGTGGATTATAACGGCAAAGCAACATTCAAAGTTCGTGTCATTGGAAACAATGGGAAAATTGCCGGTAAAAATGAAGTTGTTGTGATGAAAGTCAAAGGTAAGAATTATAACGTTAAAACCAATTCTAAAGGTTATGCATCAAAAACATTCGATTTCACTCCGGGAAAATACACAATAAAAACCACTTACAAGGGCTCAACAGTCAAAAACACAATTACTATTAAAAAAGTCTTAAAGGCTAAAAGTACCACTATGAAAAAGGCTAAAAAGGTCAAATATTCAGCGACTTTAAAAACAAGTAAGGGCAAGGCCATTTCCGGCAAGAAAATCACTTTCAAGATTAACGGCAAAACCTACTCTGCTAAAACCAATAAAAAGGGCGTAGCTACTGTTGGCTTTAAGAATTTAAAAGTGGGAAAATATTCCATTGTTGTCAAGTATTTGAAATCTCAAGTTAAAACAACTTTGAAAATTAAAAAATAGTGATGAGGTTAATTCACCTCATTTTCATTTTATTTTTACAGTTATCTTTTTTTGTGAAGCTTTATAGGAGCTGTCTCCTGCAAATTTAATCAATGCAGTAAATTTTCCTTTTTTTGTTAATTTGATTTTAAATGTAGCTTTTCCTTTAACCGTCTTTGCAGCATATGTTTTTTTGTTTACTTTTAGGGTTACTTTTTTCTTATTGAGTGTTTTCCCGTTTCCTTTTAATGTTATTGTTATTTTTTTGGTTTTTGCCTTTGCCTTGAAAGTTTGTGATTTTGCAGTTATTGCTGTTTTGATTTTGGTTGTTTTCTCTTCATTTTTAAA
>NZ_CACXXB010000008.1 GCF_902771435.1 uncultured Methanobrevibacter sp.
AGCAGAAACGACACGGCTTTTAATGGTAGACGATGATATTTAATTGAGGACATTAAAAGAAGCGGTGAAACGGCCATTCCGTAGGATGCAAGAGCAAAGTTGCCGATGACAACCTGTAAGAGGCAAGGTAGCACGCTAAGATGAATGCTGTTAAACAGAAGGTGGGTTACTCTTAACAGGCCATGAATATTAATTATTTCTTATTTTTTCACAATCTTTTAAAAACTTGTAATTTTTGTGATTTATCGTGGTAACTATTTGGATTTTGTAGGCAATCAGAAGTTCTTGCAGGTTCAAATTGACTGCAACTATCCGTTGGATTAGTGTGTCCATTACCTAAATGACAAATAACGCCATCTGCAGCACCTTTTAATTGTATATTAGCTTGCCAATGCACACAATTAAGACAAACTCTATCTGGGTTCAATTCTGAAATATTAATTCCATCAATTTCATACATTTTAACCACTTTTTCTAATTAATTTTATTTTGCATTAATCCTTTAATATTTTTCTTTTTTAAATTTTAAATGTCAAAAATTGAGGTTGGATTTGCTTATTTTTGATAGGTAACCCACCAGATTTTTGGTGGGTTACTCTTAACAGGCCATAAATATTAATTATTTTAGTTTGTTTTTTGAAATTTAGTTCATACTTAAAAAAAAATTAAAAAAGATTTTTAGATATTTAATCTAAAAATCATATATTTACTTGTTTTCGATAGGGCCAATACTGTTAATAATGCCGTCTATTTCCGGAGTGTATAAACTAGCAGTCTTATTATTTGTGAAAATAAGTAATTTATTTTCTTTTCCATCTTTGATGAATGTAACTGCTCTGAAATGGTCAACAGGGTCATCGAAAGGTGCTGCAATCTCTGGTGGGAATGTTATTGTTGCGGAATCACTTCCTTCAACTACTGTTGGTGCAGTTAAATTTTTGAGTTTGTCACAATGTGCTGCAAAATCATATACTTTATATCCGTTTATTGTTTTGTTTGTTACGTTTTCATATCCCGCATCTTTACCATATTCTTTAACAGCGCCAAAGAATTCCTGTTCAAATTTCTCATCTGAGTGTCTTTGTGCGGTAAATGATATATTTATGTCTTTTCCGGTTGCAACTATCTTTTTGTCGTCAAGGGAATATGTACCTGGTATTTTAACCTGTGCACCGTCCCCTTCCAGATATTGGTCGCCTGATAAAAAATCAAACAATCCTGCACTCACAGCATTTAAACAGCTAAATACTGCCAAAACTACTATAGCCAATGCAATTATTTTTTTGATATCCATTTTAATCTCCCTTTATTTTTTTAATAAATGTTTTTTTTTCTTTTATTTTGGGCAGTAAGCTATGAAGACAATTTTAACAGTCATGTTAAAAAAATATGTCATTAGCAAACTAAAATGCCCTATAATCAAGTCTTTATGAATATTTGTATATATAATTTACTAAACTGGAACCAATTGAGGTATAATTTACATAAATGCTGATTTTTCAATAAATGATTTTGAAATATTATGTAAACTATTCAAAATTTTTTTGCTTGATGCAAGGTTTTAAAGAAAAAAATTTAAATGTGAAACTAGATATTAATATTCATGTTGATATACACAAAGAAAGAACTACGGGATTTAATAATTGCATTTATTGTGCTTACAATCTGTTTTTCAATAGCAACCGCTGGATTTAACACCCATAGAATCCTTTCACTTTTGCCTATTATTATTATTGGTGTGGTAATGGGATCTGTATCACATGAGCTCGGACACAAATATATTGCAACTAAATATAGTTGTGATGCTGAGTTTAAATTGTGGCCTCTTGGATTAGCAATAGCATTTGTTACATCATTTTTCGGTTTTGTATTTGCATCCCCTGGTACAATTCAGATTCATCCGGAAAATCGCAGTGATGAAATAAACGGCAGAATTTTAATTGCCGGACCAATGACTAATATGGCACTTGCGTTAGTATTTATAGCTATTGCGGCTTTAATATATCCTTTAAGATTTTACTCAAATATTATTAATTTAATATATTTAATTTGTGTTGTCGGATATTCTGTCAATAGCTTTTTAGCGACATTCAACCTGTTTCCTCTTTACAGCTTAGACGGAACCAAAGTTTTAAAGTGGAGCGCCAAAATTTGGTTTATTGCTATTGCAATTGCAGGAATCATGATGCTGGGGTCTATTTTTATAGGCGCTGAACACATGATCCAAATACTCATGGGATTGTAAATCACAGATTTTTGTCATATTGTCCAAATGATGCCCTAAATATTATTATTATTTCAGTTCGTTGTGTTATTGTCCAAATTTCAAAAGATTTAATAAGGACTCCAATAATATAATTATTAGTATTAAATATTTCGACTTGATAGTTGTTTTGTAATTAAAAGGAGGTTTGCCAATGAGTGAACTTACATGTGATGATGTTTTGGAATATCAGGATCTTTTAAAATTGGCACCGCTATTCATATTGAAAAGGATGGCCAGAAAAAGATCCAATTTAGTAAAAAAGTTTGAATCACAAGTTAAAGACTATATTGAAAACATGGATAGTCGTCATCAGGAAAAACTACATATTCTGTTGAACAGCAATATTGATGATTTGCAGACTTTAATGGATGAGGCTTACAGAAAAACAAATAATAAGCAATTTAAGATATTGGCGGATTCGAAAAATAAAGAATTTATCAATATCAATATTGAAGAATTAAAAAAATTAGTTAACTTTTAATCGTTTTTTCTATGTTGCCTATATGATGTAAGATACTCATCTAATAGGCTGAACAATTCTTCTTTAGTGTTTGCTTTAAAAATTCTCGGTTTGATTTCAAAGCTTCCCGGAAGATTTTTCAGATAATAGGCGGCATGACTTCTCATTTCGGGAATTGCTACTTCTTCACCTTTAAGGTCAATCAGTAACTCGGCATGTTTTTTTGCCATACTTATTTTTTCTTCGGCGCCCACTCTTTCAGGCTCTTTTCCATCTTCCAGATATTCGATGCACTGTTTAACAAGCCAAGGATTTCCCCTGATTGCCCTACCAATCATTATTGCATCGCATCCTGTTTCATCAAGCATTCTTTTCGCATCGTAACATGTCCAGATATCGCCATTGCCTATAACTGGTATTGAAACTTCTTCTTTTACTTGTTTTATCAGTGACCAATCTGCCGGCGTGTCGTATCTGTCTTCTCGGGTACGCGGGTGTACGGTTATTGCTGATGCACCTGCATCCTCAACTATTTTTGCCATTTCAAGTGCATTAATACTGTTTTTACTCCATCCACTTCTGATTTTCACAGTAACTGGAATTGGCACGGTATCTACAACTGCCCTAACTATTTCTTCTGCCTTTGTAGGATTTTTTAAAAGGGCACTTCCTGCCTTGCTTTTAACAGCAACTTTTTTTACAGGACATCCCATGTTAATGTCAATAATGTCCGGCTTCATGTTTTCATGAATGAATTTTGAAGCTATTTTAAAGGATTCTGCTTCCGCTCCAAAAATCTGCTGGGAAATCGGCCGTTCTTCTTCGGTCATGTAAAGCATTTCTTTTGTCTTGTAATTGTCATACATTATGGCTTTGTCTGAAACCATCTCTGTTTCAATCAGCCCGCAGCCCATGGATTTAACTATCCTTCTGAATGCAGAATCACATATTCCAGCCATTGGGGCCAAAACAACCTGGTTATCGATTTTTACATTGCCGATTTTCCATTTCATAAATACACTTCAATAGATTAAATTAAAAATAGGTTGGTTATTTTTCGAATAAAATAAAAAAATGTATGGACTATCATTTAAATAGTCCATCAAACAATCCTTTAACGGAATTTGTATCAACAGTGGTGTTGTTAAACATGCCTGACACTTCTGAAGTGTAGTTGTTTATGTCTCCTTGCACATTTTGTATTTGCTCAATACTTGTTGCAAGGTTTTCCACATCACTGTTTGTAATGTTAATATTGTTAACAACTGTGTAATTATTGATAATATTTACAATAGTTTGGTGATCTGTAACATTTTCTTCTTTTACTGTTTCTTTCACGTCATCAACTAAATCTGATAATTCGTCAGCACTGACATTTGAATTTTCAACAATTTCCGCTTGTGTGTAGATTTCGTTGTTTGCTGCTTCTTTTACAGGTTCTGGAATTTCAACATTTGTAATCTCTTCATAGGAATTCATTATTCCTGCAAGGGCTGATTCGCCGGTTGCAGTTATTGGACTTGTTACATAAACATGTCCTGCGGTGATTCCTGCGGATTTCAATGCTGAAATGTACATGTCTCCGGTTATTGTGGTAATTTTGGATTTGTCCACACTAACTTCAAGATTGTCATTTTCATTTAAATCAACGAGTGCTGATGAAAATATTTGGTCTGAACCGTAAGTTTTACCAGTTATTGAAGTTGAAATCTTATTTACTTGATCAGCAGTAATTATTTTTGATTTTATGTTGTGCATGTCAACGTGTGCTTGCTGTACAAAAAAGTCATCTACAATATTCTTATAATCTGCATTGTGGTGAGTTGTTTCACCATAAGTTATCACTACTTGGTTATCATTGGTTGAAAAGCCTGCTGGGATAACCATTCCGACTAAGATTATAGATAATATAATCATACCTATCATACTCTTTTGCATATTATCACCTCAATATAATAGCAAATTTTATTTGTACATTTAAGTATTTAAATGTATATTATTTGAAGTTGTAGTTTTTCTTAAATTTACATAAATTCAGCAACTTTTATATGTTTTCAAATTAAATTTAAACTTATAGTAAATAATTATTACTATTACTTTATAACTAATCAGTTAAAAGGAGGTGAAAATACGGCAAAGCTTAATAATCAAATAATATTTGCATTGATGATTTCTATATTGCTTCTGGTATCTGTAGGTTGTGTATTTGCAGAAACCAACGAGACAATATCTGGAGTTGCTAAAAATACTACTGCTGTGACGCACGATGTGGTTTTGACGTCAAGTGCTGATAATCAGATATTGGCAGCCAACGACAATGTCATTAATATTAACGTAAAGGATTCATACATCAAGAACAGTAGCACTTGGGATGAAGATGGTATTAACCTAGCTGGGGCTACCGTCAAGGTCTTTGATTCCAATAATAAATTGGTTTCAACACAAATTACCGATTCAAACGGTAATGCAGTGATTAAAAATCTGGGTTCAAAGGTTTACTCACTTGAAGTTTCCTATTCAACTTATGAACCTATAAAATTGACTGATTTGGACTTCACTAAAAAGAGCGGAACCTTGAAGATTAATGATGTGATTTTCGTTCCCGACATATTGCTGCTTGTGGATTACAATTCTCACAACGAGAAGGTCGACATATTGATGAACATGTCAAAAAGGGTAGCTTACATAAGCACTACAGATTTTGACAAGTCCAGAGCATGGTTAGTTGAATATGCCAAGTTCATGCATATTGACATGTTTTCAGAATCCGCATACAGCGTTCTTACAGGACAATACTTAAAAGAACTTTTGGCAAAATCTCCAGCTAATGCGAATTATAATGTAGCGTATACGTTCAGTGTCTTTTCACAGCAAATATTGAACAACACTGGTTTGCATATAGTAGGTGCTTCTCCAAAGAACAATACCTACGATACAATTGAAAATACCTACATAGGTTCTTATTTCCAGGCTAGAGATATTGAAGAGTCAGATATTCTGCAGAGCAATATGAAAAATTATTTTGATTATGTTCGTTATTTGATTAATCCTTCAAAATATTCTAATCCAACTCTTGATGAGAATAATGCTCCGCTAATGTCACCGGAATGTGGTTTTTATCATCCTGATTTGGGAATGTATACACTTGTTCCCGAAGGAGTTCTGATTAATTCATGGATTCGTGAAAATCCTGGTTACACTCACAGTTCCGATGGTAGTTTAAACTGGATGACCGAAAACTATGTGGAATGGTTGACTAGGGTATTGGATCCGACAGCATTGTTCAAAAAGTTTGAAAGTGATTATATCGCTAAGTTTCATCCTGATAAATCTTTCATAGCAATCGCTTCTTATTACGGTGGTGAAGAGGTATCCGATGCATTGATTAGAGGTTATGAGGCAAACGGCAGACCTGCATTCAATGTATTTAAAACTGGTACCCAGCCTCCAATGTCTTCAATTTTAAATAAGATAGCTAATCTTTCAACTGTTGGAATATCTGCCATAAATTCATTATGCAGCTGGTCATTGGATTATGCCAACGGTACTGCAGAACCTGATTTGACAGATATTGATTTGCATGTTTTAAAAGGAATCGTTGAGATTTCAGAATACAGTTACAACAGCGAATTGGGACCTCAAGTTGAATGGACATATATGGTTACCTATCCAAGTTTCGAGGGTGTATTCGGTCAGGTCGCATTGTCTTGGGTTGACAGTTTGGGAAAATCCCATGTTATTCAGGACGGTGTGGATAAGATGGTTCAGTTAAACTGTAAATGGGCCGATTTGCATGATTTGAATAATTCTGATAAAAAGGTAGCCGTAATGCTTTATAATTACCCTCCAGGTAAAGCTGAGATAGGTGCATCTTATTTGGATGTATTTTACAGTGCTTATGAGTTGCTTGTCCAGTTATATATTCAGGGCTATGATATTGGCGGGTCTGTAGAGTATTTGAATTACTACAATAATACCTATGAAATACTTATCAATTCAACTACCGGCTACAAAATCAATGGAACTATTGCAAATTTCATTTCATTATATAATTTGACTCAAATCATATTTGACATGAACAACAAGGGTTCATGGGCAAGCGGTCTGCTTGAAAAATATGTAGAAGAAAACTGGGATACATTAATGAAGCATCATCAACTGATATCCCTTGAAGATTTCGAATATCTGACTTCAGACATTAGGGATAAGTTGTACAATGATCTTATGAGTTATTGGGGAGACAATTTGGGTCCTGCAATGGTATATAAGAACAAATACATTGTAATTCCAGGGGTCTGGTTCGGTAATGTGTTCATTACTTTCCAACCAAGTAGAGGTTGGGAGGAAGTTCAGGACTATCACAGTTTGGTAATTCCTCCTCACCAGCAATATGTGTCATTTTATAAATGGATGGAAAAAACTGCAAAAATTAATGCTATTGTGAGTATGGGAACTCACGGAACTTTGGAATGGTTGCCGGGTATTAACCTTGGTGCATTTCCTGGGGACTGGACTTTTGAATTGTCCCTGATTCCAACAGTATATCCATACATTGTATCAAACCCTGGTGAAGCTATGGTTGCTAGAGATAGAAGTTCCGCTTTACTGATTACTCACATGACTCCTGCAATGGTATCATCTGAGTTATATGGTAACTATACCACATTGAAAAACTATATCAATTACTATAAGGAGCAATTGAGCTTAAATGTAACTTCCAATGCGGAAGCATATAAGAACATGATTTTGGAATTGGCTCCTGAATTAGGTTTCAGAAATCTCTCAAGCAATGAGACCTTCCAGGATTGGATTGATGAATTGCACCATTATCTGGATGATATGGAAGACGATTTCAATACATTCGGTCTTCATACTCTTGGTAAGATATTGGCAGGATATGAATTGACCGAAGAGGTTGTCACAATTGTCACTTCCCAAACAAAAATCTATGATCAGTTGATAGAATTCCTGTATCCTAAATTGGCTGGTTTGAGTTTCTATAAGGACATGCAAAAGGATTTCAGGTATACTAATGAAGTTGAAAAGATTACTTCCTTCTTAAAAGACTATGTTTCCAAGTTGGTCAACGGCACTTCAGCCATTGATTTGAATAAGCAATTGGGCATTAAAAAAGGCACTGCCTTATATAATTCCACAACTTACTGTGAAGACATCATTGCCAACATTCAGAGGAATAATGAATGGAATGCGATAATGCGTTCATTAAATGGGCAATATGTGAAATCAGGATTATTTGCCGACCCTTCCTATGGTGATTCAATACCTACAGGATATGACGGTTATGCATCCGACCCAACAAGAATGCCGTCTCATGCAGCATATGAGTCTGCAGTCACTATTGTTAACATGCTTTTAACAAGTTACTATGAGCAGCATGGCAAATGGCCGGAACTTACATCATTAATCCTCTGGGGTACTGAAATATCAAGGACAGAAGGTATAGGCGTTGCGGAATTCATGTATCTTTTAGGTTGCAAACCTGTATGGGCGGACAACGGTAAAGTTCTGGGTGTAGAGCAATTGCCTCTTGAGAATCTGACAGTAACATTTGAAAATGGAACTGTTATGAACAGACCTAGAATCGATGTATTCGCAAGTATGGTTACAAACAATAAGGATTGGATTACTTGGATGTTGACTTCAGTCAATTTGGCTTTAAATGCTACCGGTGAAGATGCAACTAACAATTACGTTAAAAAACATTATGCAGAAAATCCTACTTTAGATAGATTATTTGGTCTTCCAGGTAATGTATTAGAAGGAACTGGAATGTCAAACCTTATTCCAAACACTGCAGATTGGAGTATATCATCTGTTAATGAATATGCTATGGATATTTATTTAAGTAAAGTATCATATTCATGGACTCTCGATGAAAAGGGCAATATTGTAGTTAACAATCAAAAGGAAAACTATAAATATCTGCTTGAAAATGTTGATGTTATTACACAAAACTTCGACAGTTCATGGAGACTGTTCGATTCAGATGATTACTATGACTGGTTTGGTGGTTTGTATAATGCAGCAAATGTTTTGAAAAATCAATCCGGTAAAGAAAGGCCTGATACATCATTTTTCGATATCAGGAACAAAAACAATTACATCTCAAGAACTTACGAGGAAGAAATAGAATTTGAAGTCAGAAGCATGCTATTGAATCCACAATATTACAATGCATTGGTCAATACTCCTGGAGGAATGAACTCATATGCTTCAAGATTCCAGAACTTCTATGCAAGTACTGTAATAGGTGGAGGAAACTTAAATAAGCAATTAGGTAATCAATTAGCTGACACCATAATGAAAATTGATTCAGGCGTAACCAACTCCCAGCTTGCTGCGGGAGCACAATCTTCCACTGCTTGGATGATTTACATGGCTCAGCAAGGCATATGGGACGGAGATTCAAGCACAGTGCAGAAATTGGTCGACACTTACATGCAAAGTGTTATTGATTATGGTGTTGCATGTTGTCACCACACATGTAAAAACCTTGCTTGGAACTCAGAAATTATCCAGTTAAGTTCTCTGACTCCTGCTCAAAAGCAAAAATTCGCAGAAATTCTTGCTCAGGCAACTAACACTGATCCGTTATATCAGGCTGAAGATAATTCAGGAGGTAATCAGGGTCAATCAGGCAATGACAATGGACAGTCTGACAATGGCAATAAAAATGCAGATACATTGGCTAACAATACATCTCAACAAAAATCCGATGGATCCAACAACGGCGGTCAAACCGCTTTTGGTGCTGAACCATCTGCAGCTGGAGATGCTAAAACTGCAGCAGATTCACAATCTTCTCAAGATTCATCTTCAGGAGAGTCCGGTGCTAGCGGTGCTAAATCTTATGAGCTTTCTCAAAAATCAACATCCAAATCAGCTAGTGCAACTGAATCAAGCATGCCGATATTTGTTGTTATTGCAGTAATTATACTGATTGCAATATTCTTAGCAGGATACTGGCGTAATAATAATGACGAATACGATGATTATTAATTAATCATCATCTTTTTTTATTTTTTAAATTTAATTTTAATTCAGAATTTTTAATTTTTCAGTAATTTTTAAATATTATATCTTTTTATAAATAATGTCATAATAGATAAATTTTAAAGTTTAATTTAGTTAGGCTTTTTAAATATATTATAATATGATTTTGATGAGGTATAATAATGATTAAAAAAATTAATATTTTTTTAGTGTTATTGCTGCTGGTCGTTTCTATTGGTGTGGTTAGCGCTGCAGATGATGGAAGCATGGCAGAATTAAGCAGTAATGAAGCTATTCAGGATACTGTTAGCGTATCCATTGATAAGGATATTAGTTATGGTTCAAATAGTTTGGATGATGCCGTATCTGTGGAGAATGTTTCCGACATTAGGGCATCATCACATACTATCACAGAAGATAATTACGGCCAATATTTCAGTACAGTTGATGGAAAGGCGATATCTTCAAAAATAAACTCTGGAGACACAGTTTTACTTGATGGAAGCTTTTCAGGTAAAACATTTGTTTTTGACAAGTCAGTAAATATTGCCGGAACATCCACCAACTCCTTGAAAAATTCAATGGTTTCTTTATTGGGCGGAGCTTCTGGAAGTTCTATAACTAATTTGAATATTGCAAATACAAAAGGCGAAACATATGGTATATTCTTAAACTCAGCAAGTAACTGCACAATCAGCAATTGTAATATAGATAACACCGGAAGGTCATCATATTGTATTTGTTTGGCAAATGGTGCTAATTACAATAATGTAACAGACAATAACTTAAAGGCATATGGTATTACTTATGGGCATGGTAGTTTTACAAGGTCTACACCTCCGCTAATTCTCAGCGGTTCCCATTATAATTATGTGGCAAATAACCATGTTGAAGCCGATGATGCAAACGGAATTTATTTATCCAGCTATTCTGGTGGGCCTTTGAAAGGCGGTGAATCAAATTATAATACTATTTTCAATAACACTGTTCATTATAATGTATTGCCAACTTCATGGGCATACGGTATTCAGGTAATGGGCGGAAAAAACGTAATCAAATCCAATACAGTTATTGGAGGTTATAGAGGTGTTTCCACTGCAGGTGTTGGAAATACAATAATTGATAATATGATTATTAATCTTACCGGAGCCGATTATAATAATCCTGGTGTCGAATCCGGAGGGGAATACGGTATTGTAGCTTCATACAATTCAATAGTTTCAAACAATCGTGTCATTGGAGCTAAAGTAATATCCACCGGAGCAGGAATCACTGCCATTGATGATTCTGTTGTGGAAAACAACTGGGTTAATGTAACCGAAAAAGGAAGAGGAATTGTAGCTGGTGGTTCCAATGTTATCATAAGAGATAATGTTGTTTTCACAGAATCCGGATCAGGGGTTTATGAAAAAGATGAAGGTTCAGGCTTGCTGGTTGACGGTAACAACATTACTTCAGTTTCAGGAGTAGGTGTTTTGATTGAAAAACTAAGTTCAAAAAGAATGCCAAAAAATGTAACTGTTGTAAACAATGTCATCACTACAAATAACAAATATGCAATAGATGCTGCTGGAGTTCAACAGGACACATCTGAAATCGATGTCGCTTCCAATATAATTATAGGTGGAGGCCTTATCAATTCACCTGCAGGTGTAATTGATTCATCAAAACCGACCTATATCTATAAAGGAACAGTCCATACAATCACTCCGGAAAATATTCGTGATTATATTAATGACAATGGTGGTTTGACTTCTGAAATTAAAGATAATGATATTTTAAACTTTAAAGGAACCTTTTCCAATGAAGTGATATACATCACAAAAGCGGTTAAAATAACTGGTCAAAATCCGATATTTTATAATTCCACTTTCAAAGTCACTTCAGGTAATGTATTGATTGAAAATTTAACCATAATAAATAAAAAGGCTGAAAGGGTAAATGCCTGGGGTATCTTTGTAAATCAGGCTCCCGGTGTTAGGATTACCAATAACAATATTACTGTCAGCGACCCTAAAGCGGCTTATGCAATTTATGTTTTACAATCCAGCGATATTGATGTTATAAATAATGTATTGGCTTCTGAAGGAGATTATCTGACTTTCACATTGCTTGCATACTCCTGTGAAGACTGTAATTTTGCAAATAATATAATTCACACAACAGGAACTGGCGAATCTTATAAATTCTCCCCTGAAAAATGTATTGACGGCAATGAACTGGTAATCAATGGCAGATCCTATTGTCTGGATGGTAATGAGCTTGTTATTGATGGTAAATCTTACTGTTTGGATGGTAATGAGCTTGTTATTGATGGCGAATCTTACTGTTTGGATGGTAATGAGCTTGTTATTGACGGCAGATCCTATTGTTTGGATGGTAATGAGTTTGTAATTGACGGAACTAGCTATTGCATTGACGGCAATGAATTTGTCATTGGTGGAACACGCTACTGTTTGGACGGCAATGAATTGACCATCGACGGTAAATCCTATTGTTTGGATGGTAATGAAGTTGTTATTGATGGTAAATCTTACTGTTTGGATGGTAATGAAGTTGTTATTGATGGCAGATCCTATTGTTTAGATGGAAATGAATTGACCATTGATGGAAATGCCTACTGTTTGGATGGTAATGAGCTTGTTATTGATGGTAAATCTTACTGTTTGGATGGTAATGAGCTTGTTATTGATGGAAATAGATATTGTGTTGACGGTAATGAATACTGTATGGATGGCGCACACGTAGTTTCAGAAATTTATCAGACCTATGGAATCTTATTATTATACTCATCTAACAATATGGTTTCTGGAAACGATGTAAACGTTACTTCAAAATTAACCGACCAGCAATCCACTACCGGAAACAAATCATCTCAAAATTCACTTGTCGGTATTGACTTATACTTCAACTGCCACAACAACACTATTTCAAACAATAATGTATTTGTAAAATCCAAAGACAACTACATTTATGGAATGGGAGTATTGGGATATTTCACAGGTCACAGCGCTCCTCAAGGTCAGGGTGCAACCAACAATGCATTCATTGGAAATCAGATTACTCTTGATGGAATTTACTGTGTTGAAGGAATTATCATCGGCGATGAATCAGAAGACACTACAGTTGAAGGCAATGTTATAAATATAGATTCAGATGCGGCTGCATATGGTATCTACTTCGAAATGTCTCAAAAGTCAACTGTCAAAAACAATAACCTTACTTTGAACTCCCAGGCCATTTACGGAATTGAAGGGTACGGTTCAAATGATAATGTCGTATGGAACAACATCATAAATGCAAATGGTAAAGATGTATACGGAGTAATTTTCTTAAATGGTAACAAAAACAGCATTAAAAACAATAAAATTAATGCCAAAGGCAGTGGAGAAGAACTTACTGTTAGAATTTTAGATTCCATCGGAACAGGCAATGCGGGAATTTATCTGATGTCCAATTCAACCGGAAATTACATTGAAGAAAATGAGGTAACTTCCACTAAAGGCTATGCAGTACAGCTGGATGATGATGCAATTGAAAATGTAATATCTGACAATTATTTGGACAGTGAAAAAGGCATCGGAAACAAGGCAGTTTCCAATTCTGCAAACAATAACGTTTCAGACAATTACAAATATGTTGCAAATCCAAAAGTTAACGAGATTAATGTTCCTTACAGAGGCACAGCAAATATTGTCATAACTCTCGGCAATGACTTAAATGGTGCAACTGTGGACTTTTACGATGTTGACGGTGTATTCTTTGGCCAGTCAACAGTATCTGATGGTGCTGCTACTATTGAATACAAACTTGATGAGTCTTACGCTCCTTCCCAATATCCGTTTACTGCAAAATTGTCCAAGGAAGATTATAAGTCCGAAACAATTAATGTACCGGTCACAGTATCCAATGGAAATATTGTAATTGATGTGCCTAATGTTTCTATTCAGCAAGGAGATAATGGAAATATAACTGCAACTGTTGTGGATGAACTTGGAAACAAGATCAACGGTGCTGTCGTTCAATTTAACAGACTTAATTCTGCTGGAAGAGCAACACCAATGGGTACAGCGATTGCTGTTAATGGTGTGGCAACACTTAATTACGCAGTTCCTGTTACATTGGAAGGTGGAAATCATATCATAACAGCAGTAGTCAGCGGTGTGGAAAACTATAATGATGCTAACGCCTCTTCAATTCTTGAGGTAATCCAAAAGCCATTGCTGACCGGAGGTAAAGATTATTCAGTGTACTATGGAAACACTGTAAAATATAAGGTTCGTGCCTTGGATGTTGATGGAAAACCAGTTTCAGGACAATATGTATACTTTAAGCTTAGTAATGGAAATTCCAAGAATGTAACAACCAATTCTAACGGATATGCAACATATTCCGTTAAAAAAGTAGGTACATATACCGTTAAGGCTACATTCGACGGTTACACAAAATCAAATAAAATTGTGATTAAACCTACACTGATAGCTAAAAACATTTCCAAGAAAAAAGCCAAAACCACTAAATTCACTGTTAAGCTGGTTGATAAAAAAGGTAAAATCTTGAAATACAAGAAAATTACCTTTAAAATGAAAAACAAAAAGTACACTGCCAAAACCAACAAGAAGGGTATTGCAACTTTATCCCTTAAGAACTTAAAAGTGGGTAAATATACAATAACTTCAAGTTATGGTGGTTGTACCATTAAAAATACTATTAAAATTAAAAAATAAGGGTTTAACTAACCTTTATTTTACTCTTTTTTCAAGTTTTATTTAATTAAGTTTAAATATATTTAAAATATAACTAATTATCATATAGTCGACTTACTTTACATTTTTTCAAGACTATTGTTTATTTATCATATATGTTAAATAGAGGTGAAATTATTAAGACAAAAACTTTACTTATTTCATTAATCATGCTTAGTTTAGTAATGTTGTCTGTGGGTGTTGCATTTGCTGCAGACGATATCGCTGATACTGTGGCAGCTGATGAAATAGCTGTTGATGATTCACTTGCTGTTGAGCAGGATGTTCAGGCAGTAAGTGATAGTTCAGGTTCTCAAATTGTTATAACTCCTGAAAATGTCGGAGATTATATTGAGGATTCTGGTAAAATTAAAGAAAATGTCACTGCTGATGAATTAGTATTCGACGGTGATTTTGACAGTTTAAATATAGTTGTTGAACGTCCTATGACATTAACTGGGGGAAATGTTTCCTCTTTCATAAATCCAAATATTGAAATTTATGCAAGTAATGTTACCTTACAAAATTTTATTATTAATCAAGAAAAAGGTGTGAATTCTATCTTTGTTGGAGGAGTTGATGAAAACCGCACTTCTGATGTATCCATTTCAAATGTGGCTATTACATTTACTGATGACCAAAGCGGTGCAGGTGCAATTCCTATTCAAGTAGTTAACTCTGACAATTTTGTTTTAAAAGATTCTTATATTGCTTACACTGGTAAAACCCTCGGATATTATCTAAACAATGCTATCCGTGTAGTCAATTCAAGAAATGCTGAAATATATAACAATAGGATATCTGCTGAACTTATTTCTGTTCCTGTTGGCTGGTCTGAAGAGCCTGCAGGAAGTGGACAATGGGTAAGCAGTCCTATGAGTGAAGCAGTTGTAATTAAAAATTGTGAAAATGCTACTTTTGATAACAATATTGTAACCGTTTTATGTACAAATGCATCAGGTAGTTATGACACAATTTATGCTGTGGATGTCTCAGGATCAGGCGCTACAGTTACTAACAACAATATTACAGCTAACGGTAACACTTACATTTACGGTATTATTTTGACAGGTGATGATTTCATAATCAGAGCTAATGATATTACTTCCTTTGGTGTATACTATGCTAACGGTATTGACATTGAAGGTCCTGCTACCGGTGTAGTTGAAGACAATAATATTGATGTGGAATCTGAATCTTCCGTTTATGGTATCTATTCAGGTATGAACGGTCAAGACGTTTCCGCAAGTTATTCTGGCAATAATATTTCAGGTAGTGCCTACAACGTCTTCGGTATGTCTGTTGGTGATGTTAATGCTAATGTTTCTGACAACTTTATTGATCTTACTGGAAATTACACTACTGGTTTAGCATACAGAGGTACTCTTCTATTTTTAAACAACAATAACATTGTTTTAACTTCTTCTGAAGTAGGTAATGAAACTATTTGGGAAGGATTTGGCGTTGAAGCTGTCGGTGTTAAAGTCATTAAAGGTACTGGTTATTTAACTAACAACACTATTGCTACTCAAGGTAAAGGTGTTTCCTTAACCACTAATGAAACTTCTGCTTATTTAGAAGGCAACTTTATAAATGTCGTTGCTAATGATGATAAGGATGCTTATGCTATTTATGCTGTAGATGCTTCTTCTGTAATTGCTGTCAATAACACTATTGATTATCAGGGTGCAACTAAAGGTGTTGGTAAAAACAAAGCTGTTTATCTAAAAAATTTAACTGGCGCCGTATTAACTGAAAACACTTTTGATTTAGATTTAGTTTCAGCTGCTGTTCCTTGGGAAGAGGTTCCTGCCGGTTCAGGTAACTGGGTTTCCTCACCTGTTTCTGAAGGTATTGTTATTGAAGATTCAAATGGTGCGATTTTTGGTGAAAATGTTGTCAATGCCACTTTCGGTGATGTTGTAGGCTTTTATGATACTATTTATGTCGTTGACATTAAAGGATCTGACAATGCTCATATTATATCTAATGATATAAAGGCTAAAGGTAACACTTACATCTATGGCATTATTGCATCAGGTAACAACCTCCATATTACCGATAATTCCATATTCTCAGAAGGTAATTATTATGCTAATGGTATCGACATTGAAGGCCCTGCTACTGCTGTAGTTGAAGACAATTTTATTTCTGTGAGTGCTGAAACTTCCGCTTATGCTATCTATTCCGGTATGAATGGTCAAGACGTTTCCGCTAATTACACAAACAATCACATTATGGGTGAAGCTTACAACTTCTTTGGTATGTCTATTGGGGATACTGTAGCAAATGTGGCTGGCGGTCGCATGGATCTTATTGGTAATTACACTACTGGTATTGCATATAGGGGTTCCAATCTTACTGTATCAGATGTCGTAATTCTGCTTGTAGCTTCAAACAAAGGTAATGAATCTATTTGGGAAGGATTTGGTGTAGAAACAATCGGTATCAAAGTTGTTAAAGGAAATGCTCAAATTACTAATAACCACGTTGTAGGTACAGGTAATTACACTGTTGATGTAAAAGATACAAAATCATCCGTACATGACAATTACTTGAAAGCTGATACATTATTCGGTGATGCAAGTGTAAACAACATGTCTGCTGATGCAGAGGTTTACAACAACACTCCAATAGTATCCACAGGTATAATCAATATCATTGAAGTGGATGGTGACGGTACAATCATTGCAAGTTTAACAGATACTGAAGGACATGCTGTTCCTTGGGCATTTGTCAGTTATTCATTCAATAACACAACTGTATTTGCAGTAACTGAGGATGATGGTACTTTTAAATTAGAAAACTTATCCAATGGTAAGATTGACATATCATTTGACGGTAATTTCCACCTGGCCCCATATAAAACTTCCATTACTTTAAAAGATGTCGGTCCTGTAGCTCCTGTAAAAGTCACTTCAGCATTCAATATCACTAACCGTGCAATAACCATTAAAGGTTATGCCGTTGACGGTCCTGCTGGTGAACAAGGAATCTACTATGCAACCGAATTGTTGGATGAAAATGGAAACCCTATTCAAAACGTATTCATCGAATTTGCTGTAAACAACAAAATCTACAACAGAACAACCGATGAAAACGGTTCATTTACTCCATACAAACTCAACATGGTAAGAGCTGGAAGATACACAATGGCATTCAACTTTGCTGGTGATGAAAACTATACCAATGCATTTGCATGTGTATGTGTTGACTTGGATAAAAAACCTATGAAAATCAAAGCAAGTGATAAGTCATACAAAGTTTCCACTAAGACCAAAAAATACACAGTTACCTTATCCACAATCAAAGGATTAGACGGTAAAATGTATTTAAGTCCTAAGAAAGTATCTTTAACCATTAATGGTAAGACTTACACTGCTAAATCCAACAGTAACGGAAAAGTAACATTTAAAATCACTAATTTAACTAAAAAAGCTAAATACAAAGCTAAAATTAGTTATGAAGGAGATAAAACTTACGAATCCGCTACTAAAACCGTAACTATAACTGCTAAATAGTGGGATTTCAATTCTCACTATATTTTTTTTATTTTTTTAACATACATCATTTGTTACATGTAGATGTCTTTATTTTTATAACTAATTTTATAGTTCAACACTTGTTTTAATAAGAAATAGCTTAATTTATTTTAATAAATTTTATCTTAACTATAATTTAATTAATCATTAATTCAATTAAATCATGGTTAATTTTCATGGTGATTTTTGGTAAAAATTGAATTTTTAAAAAAAGTGGGATAAATTAGCATGAAGCTAATTTATTTCATTGCATCTTTGACTCTGTCAAAGAGTCCTTTTTCAACATGTTTAATTTCGTCCCCGCTTACTTCAGCGAATTTGTTAAGCAGGTCTTTTTGTTTTGAGTTTAATTTTTTAGGAACTACAACAGTTACTGTAACATACATGTTTCCTCTGCTGTTATGTCTGACAGAGTTCATACCTTGTCCTCTTAATTTAAAGACAGTTCCGCTTTGTGTTCCTGCAGGTACTTTAAACTCAACTTCATTTCCTTCAATGGTCGGGATGCTTATCAAATCACCCAATGCAGCTTGCGGGAAACTGATTTGCTGTTCAAGGTATAAGTGATCGCCTTCACGCACGAACTTTTTATGTTTTTTGATATGTACTGTAACAATCAAGTCCCCTTCAAGGCCGGGAGCTTCGCCACAGTTTCCTTCACCTGAAACTCTCAAGTGGTTGCCCTCATTGACACCTTCTGGAATTTCAATTTTGATTGTTTTGCTTTTTCTTTTGCTTCCTTTACCATGACAGTCTTCACATGGGTCAGTAATGATTTTACCGGTTCCGCCACATTGTCTACATGGTCTTACATTAACCATTTGACCTAAGATTGTGTTACTAACTTCCTTGATTTGTCCTGTTCCTCCACATGTTGGACATGTTTTAGGATCAGAACCCGGTTTGGATTTGGAACCGTTACATGTTGGGCACAATTCACTTCTTGTAATCTTGATTTCTTTGTCACAACCTTCATAAGCCTCTTCTAATGTAATTGGAACTTCTGTATAAATGTCAGAACCTCTTTGTGGTCCTGTTCTTCCACGGCTGCGACTTCCACCACCAAAACCGAACATTTCGAATATGTTTCCTATATCGAATCCCTGGAAAATATCTTCAAAGTTCACGTTTTGATAGAAATCTTCTGCAGTAAATCCATCCATTCCTGCATGACCGAATTGATCATATCTGTGACGTTTATCTTCATCAGACAAGACAGCGTAAGCTTCACTTACTTCTTTAAACTTATCTTCAGCATCGGGTTCATCACAAACGTCTGGATGGTATTTTCTGGCTAATTTACGATAAGCTTTTTTGATTGTCTTTTCATCCGCAGTTTTATCTACTCCAAGAACTTCATAATAATCTCGCTTGTCTGCCATTTATTCACCTTAAAAAAATAATTTAAAAAATAGATAGAAAAAATAATAGTTTTATCTATTGTTAGTTTATTTGATTGATTCTGATTTCTGATTTTAATATTTACCTAACAATATAATAAAACTTTATTATTTAATCTAATCGTCTTTTACTTCATAGTCTGCATCAATTGTGTCATCATCGTTGTTGTCTTGAGCACCTGCATTAGGGTCAGCTCCAGCTTGTTGTTGAGCTTGTGCTTCTGCTTGTGCCTGTTGGTAGATTTTTGCACCAATTTCCTGAATTACATTGGATAATTCATCAGACTTTTCTTTAATGGCAGCAATATCATCGCCAGCTATAAGTTCTCTTAATTCAGCTACAAGTCCTTCGACTTTAGATTTTTCATCGTCAGATACTTGATCTTTGAGTTCATCTAAAGTTTTTTCTGAAGTGTAAATTAATGAGTCTGCGTTGTTTCTGATTTCGATTTCTTCTTGTCTTTTAGCATCTGCTTCAGCATTCATTTCTGCTTCTTTGACTTTTTGTTCGATTTCTTCATCAGACAATTTGGTTGAGGAAGTAATGGTAATAGCTTGTTCTTTACCGGTTCCTTTGTCTTTTGCAGTTACATTTATAATACCGTTAGCGTCAATATCGAAGGTTACTTCAATTTGTGGCACTCCTCTTGGTGCAGGTGGGATTCCTACAAGTTGGAAACGTCCAAGTGAGGTGTTGTCTGCAGCCATTTTTCTTTCTCCTTGCAATACGTTAATGTCTACAGAAGGTTGGTTGTCTGCAGCAGTGGAGAATACTTGGCTCTTTTTGGTAGGAATAGTTGTGTTTCTTTCAATTAAAGTGGTTGATACTCCACCTAAGGTTTCAATACCTAATGATAATGGAGTTACGTCTAAAAGAACGATGTCTTTAATTTCACCAGCTAATACTCCTCCTTGAATAGCAGCACCCATGGATACACATTCCATTGGGTCAATACCACGTTCTACTGGTTTTCCTATGAATTTTTCCACGTATTTTTGTACGATAGGCATTCTGGTAGGTCCACCAACTAAGATAATTTTATCAATTTCAGATTTGCTCATTTTAGCATCATCTAATGCTTGTTGCATTGGTTGTCCGGATTTTTCTACAATGTGGTCAACCAATTCTTCTAATTTTGCTCTTGTAAGTGAGATAATTAAGTTTTTAGGAGTTCCATCGGTTCCCATTGCGATAAATGGCAAGTTTACTTCGGTAGTTGTGGTAGTGGATAATTCTATTTTTGCTTTTTCAGCAGCTTCTCTTAATCTTTGTACTGCTTGGTCATTATCCATAAGGTCAATGCCTTCCTGTGCTTTGAACTCATCGGCAAGGTATTTGATTAATACATTGTCCATGTCGGTACCACCAAGTTGGGTGTCTCCGCTGGTGGATCTTACTTCAAATACTCCTCCACCGAATTCCATAATGGTTACATCCAAGGTACCTCCACCTAAATCGTAAACCATGATGTTCATGTCATCTTCTTCAGCTTTGTCAAGTCCGTAAGCTAAACTTGCTGCGGTTGGTTCGTTTACAAGTCTTACTACGTCAAGACCTGCGATGGTTCCTGCATCTTTGGTTGCAGTTCTTTGGTTATCGTCAAAGTAAGCAGGTACGGTAATTACAGCTTTTTCGATCGGTTCGCCTAAAAATGTTTCTGCATCTTTTTTAATTTTTTGTAAGATGAATGCAGAGATTTCCTGTGGAGAATATTGTTTTCCGTTTACAGTTACTTTGTGATCAGTACCCATACTTCTTTTGATTGCACTAATAGTGTTTTCAGGGTTGGTAACTGCTTGTCTTCTTGCAGGTTCTCCAACTAACATTTGACCATCTTCAGTAAATGCAACATAACTTGGGAAAGATTTACCATATTGACTTGCACCTTCAGCGGAAGGGATTGTGGTTGGTTTTCCTCCTACAAGTACAGATGCTGCTGAGTTACTTGTACCTAAATCAATTCCAATAATTTTTTCTTTTTTAGTATCAGACATAATTATCACCAATTTTTTTTTATTATATAATTAAATAAACGTAATCTTATTTTTTGCAAACAATGACTTTTGAGTATTTGAGAACTTTATCCTTATACATGTAGCCTTTCATTAGCTCTTCAATAACATATCCGTTTTCAACATCATCGGATTCCTGAACCATCAGTGCTTCATGTTTGTTCAAGTCAAATTTTTCGCCTTTTGCGTGTATTTCTTCAACTCCCTCTTTTGTCAGGATGTCTTTGAATTTATTATATGTAAGTTCTATTCCTTCTCTTAAATTTTCATCGTTTTCAACTTCCAAAGCTCTACCGAAGTCTTCATAACAGTCTAAAAATTCTTTAATAATGTTTTCATTAGCGAATTTTATGATTTCTTTGTTTTGTTTATCTGTTATTTTTTTGAAGTTTTCAAAATCCGCCTGAAGTCTTTGTGATAGTGAAATGTATTCCTGGGTTTCAGCTTCTTGCTTTTCGAGATCTTCTTTGAGCTTTTCTATCTCTTCGTTTTTCTGATTGACTTCCTCAAGAAGCTCATCATATTCCTGTTGAAGATCTTTTTGTGTAGCTTCAGTTTCACTTTTCTTTTCGTCAGTCATGGGTACACCTTTTTTAGGTTTTTTTTGAAAAACTTAGTAATAACTCTCTGTAGAGAATTAATCCTTTAAGTTCTTTAATATTGGTTTTTGGGAATTTATGGACATATAGGAAAATGGTTCATCATACTGAGTTATTACATCAAGTTTTTCTAAACCAAATATTAAAGTAACAAAAAGTTATCTTTCTCCTACATTATTATAGTAACAAAAAGTTATATAAATCTTTCGATAATTTGAGTTTTCATTACCGAATGTTATTGTAATGGAGAAGGGCCCAATAAGTTAAAATTTTGTTGATAATCATTAATTTGTCAAATATGTTATTTTAAATAATTCATATTTTTTGATTCTGATTTATTAATCTTATTTTTTAATTTTATAAGATATAATCAAAAATAAAATTTTTCTTACATGTTGTAACAAAAACATAATGTTTTATATAATAGTGTTAATATAATCTATAATCATGACTAATTCAGAAGACATTAGAAAAAATGATAAATATCATAGAAATGTCAATTCTTCTAATGGCCACATAGAAATTAGAGGAAATTACAACGACCAATTAGGAGATATTGATAAAGAAGATATACTTGATGTAATGGGTTGTAAGACTAGAAGAGATATCATAAACCTTTTGAGAGAGGAGCCGATGTTTGTCAGTGAAATCTCAAACGAGCTCGACATTGGTCAGAAGGCTATCATAGAGCACTTGCGCGCTATGGAAGAAATAGGTATTTTGAACTCTTCATATAAAAAAATCTTAAGAGGTCGTCCGCGTAAATATTATGATTTGCAGCATGAGGTCAATATTCACATCACAATCAATAAAAATACATTTGATGTTAACCTTTCAGAAGACATGTTCAACACTCTTCAGCTTCCTTCAGGTGACGAATGGTCAAAACTTTTAGACATTGAAAAAAGAATAGATGCAGGTCAGCTTGAAGCTATTGATGAGTTGAAAAATCAGATAAGGCTATACGGCAATCTTAAGGAAAGGGCTGAATATATCCTTGAGAGAACATTAAGAAACAGATAACTAAGCATTTCGTGGTCATTAATTTAAAGGCTTAATTAGTCTTTAAACCTTTTTTTATATTTTTTTAGCAATTATTGCCTGTCCAAGAGAAACAGAACCATCCCCCGCACAGGTATTTGTGTGTTGTATGAATTCATAACCATTGTCCATTATATGATTTTTGACTGTGTCGGTAATGGCCTCATTGTAGAACACTCCTCCTGTGGCGCCGATTTGTCCAATGCCTTTTTTGTCAGCCGCTCTGATTGCAAGTTCTGCAAGACCTTTTGCAACTGCATTTTGACCGGCACAAGCAATATCCGCCTTTTTTTCACCATTCTGGTATAATTTAACAACTTCCTTTAATATTTCAGTGGTGTTTAATGTGTTGTCTTCGATGGTGAAAGGGATTTCCAGATCATTGGTTGCATAATAGGCACATGATTCGAGTTTCATGGAGCATTCTCCCTCATAGGTTCTCACATGTGCAACTTCAAGTGCAACGGCCATTGAATCAAGAACCCTTCCGGTACTGGTGGTCTTGCCCACATTGATTCCTGAGGCCAGCTGTTTAAAGATATTTTTAATTTCAGTTTCCCCATATTTGAAGTATTTTGAATAATTTCGGATTAGATTCTCGTCATTTAAAATGCTTGCAAGCATTCTTGCAGGATATTTTGTTGCCATATCTCCGCCTGGCATTAACTGAGTTTGAAGATGAGCCAATCTCTCAAAACTGTTGACATTGGTGTAGAGTATCTCTCCGCCCCAGCTGGTACCGTCACTTCCGTATCCAACTCCATCTGCGGCAATAACAATCATTTCCTCAAGCCCGTGGTCGTTGGCAAGGGCAATGGAATGGGCATGATGGTGTTGAACAGGCAGAACTTTTGCATCATATTTTTCAGCCATTTCGTGAGCCAGTCTTGTTGTAAAGAAATGCGGATGCATATCACAGGCAATAACGTCAAATTCGTCAATCTTTGTGATTCTTTGCATATTTTCGATAGCCTGCTTTAAAAAAGTCAATGTTTTTGGTTTGTTTGTATTTCCGATATGCTGTGAAGGGTATACTATGTTGTCCTTTGCAATGGAAAATGTCACGTCAAGTTCCGGACCCAACGCAATGACATTGGAGTCATTAACGTCATAATTTATTGTGTACGGTTCGGGAGTGTAGCCCCGTGATCTCCTGATGAATGACAGTTCATTATTTCTAAATCTAATCACTGAGTCATCGCACCTGTTTAGAATCTTACGGTTGTGAACTAATGAATAATCATTAACGCCACCAATGATTTCTTCATTTTTAATCATCATTGGCTCTCCGGGAATATTTGCTGATGTCATTACATATGTATCAATATCTCCTTCATCAAAAAGCAAATAATGCATTGGGGAGTATGGAAGCATCACTCCAATGTTGTGCAATCCTGGAGACAAGCTGTCAGGGAAAGGATAATAGTCGTTTTTCTTCAGAATAACGATTGGTCTTTTATTTGATGTGATTGTTTCTATTTCCTTTTCGGATATCTCAGCATAATTTTGAACGGACTTCAAATCCTTGGCCATAACTGCAAATGCCTGATTCGGACGATTCAAACGGTTCCTTAACTCTTTAATTGCTTCATCGTTATACGCATCAACAACCAAGTGGGTTCCGCCGATTCCCTTGATGGCCAGTATTTTTCCCTCTTTCAGCTTTTCAGCACCTAATCCTATAGGATTGTCGGTGTCAATTTTATTTTGACCTTCATATATTGCCATTTGGGGTCCGCAATCACCGCAGCATATGGCCTCTCCGTGATACCTCCTGTTTAACGGTTCCTTATATTCTATCAGGCAGTCATCACATAGCGGGAATTCATCCATTGATGTTCGGATTCTGTCATAGGGGACACTTTCAATCACTGTAAATCTTGGTCCGCAATCAGTACATGCATTAAAGGGATATTTAAAGCGTCTGTCTTTAGGATTTCTTATTTCCTCCAAACACTTATCGCAAATAGCAATATCCGGTGGTATAACACTAACGCCTGAATATGAATCGCCGCTTTCAATAATTTTAAAATCAGAATAATTGTTTTCGCTGATTTCTTCCACAATAACTGAATCTATCTTTGCTATCGGAGGCAATTCCCTTGGCAATCTTTCAATAAACAAATCAGCATTTTTACCTTCGATTATGATTTCAACAACATTTCCAAGGTTTCTGACATAACCATTAAGATTCAAATCAGTTGCAAGTCTGTATATGTACGGTCTGAATCCTACGCCTTGGACTATTCCTTGTGTCAAAATCTTTCGGGCTTTCATAAATATATTATTTAAGTTAAATTTTATATAAAATTTTATCTTAATATTATATTATGAAAGATACTCTTGAAAGATTAGTCAAAGGTGAACTCAGTATTGATGAGGCGGAAAACGTTTTGAAGTCTGAAAGCATTTTGGAATTCGATGAAATTGCTAAGCTTGACATCAAACGCAGCGAGAGGGCAGGTTTTCCGGAAGCTATTTTTTCACCCAGCAAGGATTATGAGGATTTATTGCTGATAATTAAAAAATACCTTAAAAACAATGATGATGATTTAATCATTACTAAATTGTCTTTGGAGCGTTATGAAAAAATTTTAGATGATTTGGGTAAGGATTCATTTATTTTTGATTATAACAGGCGAGCTCAAATATTGGTCATTAGAAAAGAAATCAAAGAGCAGAAAAAAATTGCAAAAATAGGAATTATCACTGCAGGAACATCAGATATCAATATTGCAGAGGAAGCTCGTGTCATTGTTGAGGAAGGTGGCTGTGAAGCAATCGCCTCCTATGATATTGGCGTTGCAGGAATCCACAGGCTGTTTCCGCAAATTGCTCATATGGTTAAGGAAGGCGTTAGGGCATTTATAGTATGTGCAGGCATGGAAGGCGCTCTTCCTTCAGTTGTTGCTGGTCTTGTGGATGTTCCGGTCATCGGAGTTCCGACTTCAGTAGGATATGGTGTCGGTGAAGGTGGAAGAGTGGCTCTTGATGCAATGCTTCAGTCCTGTGCACCAGGAATAGCTGTCGTTAACATTGACAATGGATTTGGAGCGGGAGTTTTTGCATTAACTATTGTAAACAGTGATTAAGGTACAATATGGTGTTTAGGCTCTGGACGGGAGCTTTTTGATGGTTTCGTGCACTCTTTTACAATTGTTTTTATCGGTGTAGAGATAGAATTCATTGACACGTTTGATGTATTCATCTTTCATTTTACAGTCATTTTTCATATAATCCTCTATTAAATCAATAAGTTCATCTTCACTTCTAGAGACTTCTCCAAAACCCATGGTTTCATAATTGAAATATGCGTTTTCAACATCAAAGTGATAATCGTTGCTGTATTGGTAATATATAACCGGTTTTTTAAGATATGCAAAATCAAAAACAACTGATGAGAAGTCGGTGATTAATAATGATCCGTTATTGAATAGCTGCTGGTACTTTGTTTCCTGCGGTTCGATTCGGATATAATCATTTATTTCAAACAGGTCAATAAATTTATAGATGTGATAATGTGGCCTGAATATTATTTCATAATCATTTTCCTTAGCTATCTTAACCAGTTTTTCGTTATTTAGAAGAGAATTAAATCTTTTGAATAATTCACTTTGAACAATCTCTTCAGATGGTTTGTCTTTCAGATAGTTTCTCCAGGAAGGCATTATTAATATCTGCTTTTTATTTTTTTCATTTTTCAGACTGTCGAATCTAGGCATCCCTGTTAATTTAATGACATTTTCATCGTAATTGTATTTATGTTGAAAAACCGATTCATATTCTTTCTTTGCACTTGTTACAAACATGGATAAATTCATCTCTGACTTATTTAACCAAGGTGAAATGTCATCCTTGATAATCCCATGCTGCAGGAATGTGGTGCTTGATTTTAAAATGCCTGCATAATATGGAAAACTGTTCCAAAATGGGTAGATGACTGAATTTTCCGGATGGGATGAGATGATATTTTCTGCAAACAATGTCAAATACCTGTGCTTTAATGATTGGAATGCTATTACATTTCCGATTTTTTTCATTTCAGGATAGTCTGGACTGTCCTGGTTTATGATAAAATATTTTTTGATTTCGGGGTCCTTGTTGACTGCATATTTGAATAAATGCATTCCATTGTCATCGGCTATGTTTGGCCGGTCCATATAAAACCAGATTTTTTTGTTTTTTAGGAAGGGATATCCTAAAAGGTAAGCAATTCTAAAAGGGATTACTATAATTGTTTGTCTGTTTTTTCCTTTTAGCATATTAAAAATAGCTTTGGCTTCCTGTTTGAGCCACTTCAAGGTTGTTTTCTTTTGGATGGTTATGGTATTGCCCTGTAAAATGCTTATATATTTTTTGGTCATTGAATATCCAACAACTCTTGAAAAATTGCAATGTTTTGAAAAGGCAATATCCAATTTTTCTGAATTTTCGCTTTCAAATTCGATATCATATGTTTCATTTTCAGATATTGGAAATTTGAATTCAAAATAGTGGCTGGTAATATTGTTTTCTTTCAAATAATCTTTTTCATGAAAATATAATTTGTTTACGTTAATTTTAGCATGGTTTATTTTAACCTCAATGTCTTCATCGCCATTTCTGGTCTTTATGCTTCCTAAAACGTAAAGCTCATCATTAATGATTTCAAAAATGTCAATGAAAAACTTATTAGATAATTCTTTTATATTGATTTTTTCAGAAGAATCATCCATTAAACCACCATTATTTTTCTTTTATTTTATAATCGAGTCTTATTGTATCAATTACGTATGCCAAATCTTCTGATTGGGAAGTATCATTATTGTAATTGTACGTGGTAATAATAAACGTTTTATTTAATTTATTGATGAAATTCATTGTATAATTTACAGGAGTGTCTGAAGTCACATTCTGATAACTAATTGTATATGTGGTAATATTGGATATTTTTTGTGTATGATTTTTTACATCTTTCACACAGTCATCTGAGTCTAGTTCTTTCAACTTACTCTTCATTAGCATATTTGCTCTGTTTTTCTGTTTGATCAATTCTATTTTAATTCTTTCGTCAGTATTTCTGTTCATCAGTTCAACAGATGTTTGGGTTTTTTCCCCTATTTTAAAGTCGGTTGGTAAAGTTATAATTACATTATCAATTGTATCAATTGCCTTTCCCAATCTCATGGAGTCATTAACGATGAAATATAATGAACTAACTCCTACAATCAATATTATGATAATTATTATCCATCTTTTATCCATTTTATAACCTGCAATTAGTATTTATCTTAAGATTAATTCTTTTCTTCATCAGTTTTGCCTTTGGTTTTTTCTTCTGATTTTTTGTTGTCCTCAGATTGTTTATCTTCTGATTTTTTATCAGTTTTTTCTTCTGATTTTTTGTTGTCGTCAGATTTGTCTTTTGATTTTTTATCATCAGACTTTTTGTCATCATCTGATTTTTTATCCTTAGACTTTTTCTTCTTAGATTTCTTCTTATCATTATTAGCATTTTTCTTATATGCTTTGACTACTTTTTTAGTTTCGCCTTCCATTAATAATTTTCCGTCTTCAATCCAAATGCATCTATCACAGATTTCTTTGATTTGCTTTAATGAATGGGTAACTAACAGTACGCTCACTCCCTCTTCCATCATTGATTTAATTTTTTCATTACTCTTTTTCTTGAATTTAATGTCTCCAACACCAAGAATTTCATCAATGATGAGTATGTCAGGTTTGATTGTGGTAGCTATTGAAAAGCCCAATTTTGATTTCATACCTGAGGAGTAGTTTTTAACAGGGTAATTAATGGATTCTCCAAGCTCAGAAAATTCGACGATTTCATCAAAGTGTTCGTCAATGTAATCTTCGGTCATGCTTAGAAAAGCTCCATTAAGATAAATGTTATTTTTTCCACTATAATTTTTATCAAAACCGGCAGATAATGCAAGCAATGGTGCGATTTTGCCGTTTATTTTTATTTCTCCTTCTGTCGGTTCGTAAATGCCTGAAATAATTTTCAATAAGGTACTTTTTCCTGCACCGTTAAATCCTAAAACGCCTAACCTTTCGCCTTTATACACTTTAAATGATATGTCATCCAATATTCTGACTTTTTTAGGAGGAACCTTATTTCTTTTAAGAGTTCTGATAATGTATTCTTTTAAAGTATCGATTTTATCCTTTGAAACCTTAAATTCCATGGTCAGATGTTCTACACTGATAGCAATTTCTCTACCATCTTCATCTTCCATATAATTTCTGTTTTTTGAATTGTTTTTATTTTTAAATAAGTTCATGATAAAACCTTAACTATAATTCTAATGATAATTTCTTCTCGTACATTCTAAATAGAATAATTCCGATAATCAGCACTGTAACTGCAAACACTCCCAGATATGCAAGTGAAAGGAAATCAGGAACGACTCCGTAAACGCATTCCCTGAATGTTGAAATTGCAGTATAAACAGGATTTAATGTAAATAATATCTGCACTCTTACAGGCACAACTTCAATCGGATAGAACAATGCTGAAGCATACATCAGTATGAGTGTAAACACGTTGTAGAGATATCCGATATCTGAAAAGTATGTGTTGCACACTGCCAATATTAATCCCAGACCAAATACCAGCATAAACAACAATCCAATAGGTATTAATGATAAGATCAGTGTTGGGTGGAATTCGGCACCAGTAACTATCATAACTCCAAATAGGATTGCAAATGAAATTAAAAAGTTGACAAATTCATAACATACTGCACTAACTGCAAACATATATTTCGGCACATAAATCTTTTTCAGGATTCCTGAATTCTTCTTAATGGAATTCATAGCTCCTTTTGATCCGGAACTAAAGAAATCATATAATAATCTTCCGGATAGGAAGTATACCGGATAATTGTCAATGTTTCTTCCGAACAGCATTGAAAATATCGCAGTAAAAACAATCATGATTAAAAGAGGATTGAAGAAACTCCACAAAATACCAAGTACAGAATCCTTGTATTTTGAGGTTAAATTCTTTTTAACCAGTTGTTTTAGTAAAAATTTTTTCTCCGCAAAAGTGTCGAACATAATGAACCACTAAATCTTTATTTTATTTATTTCCTTCTTCTTTCGAACTCATCAAAAACTTCATCAAGCTCTACACCTTTGTAGGCCAATAGTAATAATGTATGAAAAATCAAGTCAACAGATTCATATACTAAATTTTCGTCATTTTTGGAGGCTATTAGAACTTCTCCAGCTTCTTCAGCAATTTTTTCAAGAATTTTGTCTTCAGCTTTTTTATCGCTGTCTTTCATGATGTTTGATGTATAGGAATCAATAGGATTATCGCGTCTGGATTCCAGGACCTCATAAACCTCTCTGATAATCTTGTCATCTGCCATTAGTCATCACCTTTAGATTCCTGATCCTGCATGCTTTCAGTAATTGCAATTAATGGATGTTTATCGTCATCAATGATTTCAATATCATCAAAAGTTCTAATTCCAGCCTTATCAGCGGTTTTTTCCATTCCTAATTTGATGTCCTGACCTAAATCAATAACATATGAGTCAACAGTTTCATATCCTCTTTGTGCTGAAGCTACTGCTCTGTGATGTCCGTCAACCAGAATCCATCTGTCTCCGGTTTTCACCACGATGGCAGGTTCGGCCAATCCTTTCTCAAGCTCGTATGCTCTGCCTTCAAGTTCGTCAGCATAGACTCTGTCCTGTGTAGGTCTCAATTTGTTGGTTTCAACACGCATATGTCTTAAGGTAGTGTGAATTCCGTATAACTGTTCCATTGTTTTTTTGAAGTATTCTACTTTATTCGGAGTTGATCTTTCAATATGGGACCTCACCATATCAGTGTTTGTGATAATTCCAACAAGCGCTCCGTTTTCATCAACAACAGGCATTCTGGATATTCCACGTCTAAACATCACTCTGGATGCATCGTTAATTGATAAGTCTTGATTGGCTACAACCAATTTTTTTGTCATTATTCCTTCAACAAATTCGCAATGTTTCTTAGCGACAAGGTCAAAAGCGGTTACCATTCCAACTAGCTTGTTATCTTTAACTACAGGATAACTGTTGTGGTGGCTTTTTCTCATTAAATTGATGACTTCCTCTGTTTTGGTCTCTGGTGAAACACTAATAACATTTTTTGTCATGTAATCTTTAACAAAGGATTTATTTCTTCCCATGGTTTCACCTATTCAATGCTTTCTTTTAAGAGTTTAACAGTTTCACCAGGGTCTGCTTTTCCACGGGTTATTCTCATTACTTGTCCTACTAAGAAATTAAGGGAAGCTTTTTGTCCAGCTAAATAATCGTCAACAGCTTTAGGATTTTCTTCAATTGCTTGTTTTACTGCAGCTTTAACTTCATCATCTTTTACAACACCAAGCAATCCTAATTCTTCAGCGATAGCTTTAGGTGATTTTTCATTGTTTGGCATTTGTTCAACGATTCTTTGACCTGCTTTAACAGTAATTTCTTTGGATTGGAGCATGTTTAATAATTCAACAATGCTTTTTGGTGAAATTCCGCTATCTGCATAATCTAATTTATTGTATGTTAAGACTCTTTTGAGTTCGTCTCTCATCCATTGTGCAGCGTATTTTGGGTCAACTTCTTTTACAACTTCTTCATAAGCGACAGCCAAATCAATTTCTGAAGTTAATACTTTAGCGGTTTCATCGTCAAGTCCATAATCTTCTATAAATCTTTTTACTTTATTGTGTGGCGCTTCAGGCATTACATTTAAAACCTTTTCAATAGTTTCATCAGCGATTTGCATAGGTGGCAAATCAGGGTCGGTTATGAATCTGTAATCGTCAGCATCTTCTTTCAATCTCATAGGTTTGGTTGAACCGCCTTTAAATGCACGAGTTTCTTGTACAACAGTTCCTCCCCTTTCCACAAGTTTGGATTGTCTGAAGAGTTCATATTTTAAAGCTTTATATGCATTGGTAATGGAGTTGATGTTTTTCATTTCCACTCTGTTTCCACCATTGATGGAAATGTTTACGTCTGCTCTCATTGTACCTTCACCACGTGCTGCACCACTGTACTGTAAAACACGAATCAATTCTTTTAAGAAAGTTCTTGCTTCTTTTGGGGATTTTATATCAGGTTCTGTAACAATTTCCACTAAAGGAATTCCGGAACGGTTGAAGTTTACAATACCTTGGTTTGGTTTGTATTGGCCAGGGTCTTCTTCAACGTGTATTTCTCTTATTCTAATTCCGTTTAATTCTCCATTTATTCCAATAGGTACTGAAGTTCTTTGATAACCTGATGGCAAATCAGGATAATCGTAATGTTTTCTCATAAAGTAAGTAACGTCTTGATCTATATCACAGTTGAGCATTAAAGCAATCATTAAAGCATTTTCCAATGCTTGCTCGTTGGTTGGGTGTGGTTTTGCACCTGGTTGGTTTAAGCAAACCGGACAGATATTTGAGTTTGCAGGTGCATCCTGATAGTTTGTAGGACAATCACAGAATAATTTTGATTTTGTTTCTAGTTGTACGTGGATTTCAAGTCCACACATCATATCGACATCGCTAATAATAATTCCTCCAAATCGCTAATTTTTATATTATAATAGTATTTGTTTAATGGGATTTATAAAGATTTTTGAAATTGGGGGTTTTTTGCAAAAAAATTAGTATTTATTTTTTAATGATTCCTTTACATATCTTTTAATAAACTTGTTCAGTTCAGGTGAAATTTCACTTTCCTGCGGCCCTAACATGTTTTTGTCAGTGAATGTTCCTTTTAGTTCACGTCCTGCCCATTTGACTTCTTCTTCAACTCTTTTTCCATATTTGGTTCCAAACATTTTAAAAAGAGGGAATTTTGTAATTCCGTTGGCTCCGCTTAAAATCAATATTCCTATATTTGCAAGATTATCAATCCAAGTTCCGCAGATAATTTCAATTTCCGGAAAAGTCAATCTTACTCTGGCTACGACTTGAGCATAATAAAGTGAAGCCGGCTGTGAAGAGTTTGCATAAATTGTTTCTTTGTGGGGATTTAATGAATAGAAAATGACTCTGTCAATTTCATGGTCTTTGATGTAATCTATGATATAGTCGGTATCTTCCAAGGTTTCTCCAAGACCTAAAATTATTGTTATCGCTTTTTTGTATCCAAGATCTCCTGCAACATCCAGCATGTTGCTTATGTCACTTAATTTTTTGGATGGACAAACCCTATTGTGGATTTCAGGATTTGCAACTTCAACGGCACCGGTGATTCCTTTTATTTCAGAACCGTATTCTCCTAATTCATCGGTAATTCCAGTATTTAACCAAACTCCATCACCGGTAATGTCCTTTATTGTTGTGGCTATTGTCTTAATTTCCTGTGTTGTGAATGACTCGTATCCTCCGGATAGGAATTCGATATTCCAGTCAAGACGTTTGCACATTTCAGCTTCTGCATAAATGTTGCTGATGTTTCGTCTAGCCTTTTTAGGATCTTTGATTTTATCTTTTTGAGTGGACATATAACAAAATGCACAGTCTCCCTTATCGCACCACCATGATAGAAACATGGCCCTTTCAAGGGTAATTAAATTTCCATGGTTTTTTAGAGTAACGTCATTAGCTTTTTTAATAAGGTCAAATATGTTGGAATCCATGGTTGTATATAAGTTTCTTAAAGTTTATATATTAGTTCGTCTAATTTAATTTATAGCATTTATTCATTTTTTTGGATAAATTTACTAAAAACCAAAAGCTTTATATACTATCAAAATAATAATTATTATTACTGTTTAAAGTCTTTTGATTTTTAAACATGGGTTTTATTTGGTTAAGTTAGATGGGTGTCTCATGCCATCGTAGCTCAGTAGGTAGAGCGTTCGGCTGTTAACCGATTGGTCACAGGTTCGAGCCCTGTCGATGAGGTAGAGCGTCCGGCTCATAACCGGAAGGTCATGGGTTCGAAGCCCATTGGGCCCATGTTAATTAATTTATTTGTATATGTATGCTCCGGTGGTGTAGTCCGGCCAATCATTTCGGCCTTTCGAGCCGAAGACTCGGGTTCGAATCCCGGCCGGAGCATTTTAAAAATTTGTTAAGATTTTTCATGGTTTCTATGTATCCTTTGTTTTTTTCATAAGCGGGGGTGCCCGAGAGGCCAAAGGGGACAGGCTTAGGACCTGTTGACGCAGGTCTTCCAGGGTTCGAATCCCTGCTCCCGCATTTTAACATATTTTTAGTTATTTGTATTTCTGCCGGGGTAGGGTAGGTGGTCATCCTCCAGGACTGTGGATCCTGGGACTCGGGTTCGAATCTCGGCCCCGGCCCCATTTATAAAACTGTTTTTTTAAAATATTACTCATCAAATGCTCTTGCTTGTTTTTTATATACTATTAAATAAAAATTATTAATTGTAAAAAAATTTTTTTAGATATCGAGTGTTATTATGGCTAAGAAAGGATCTGCTGAAGAAAGGGATTTGGTACATAAACTTTGGGAAAGGAATTTTGCGGCAATGAGGGCTCCAGCTTCAGGTGGCGCTACTAAAAATCCACTTCCTGATGTTGTGGCTGGAAACGGCAAGTTATATTTGGCTATTGAAGTTAAAACAACCACTAAAGATAAGGTTTATATCGAGGAGCCTCAAATTTCAGCATTGTGTGAATTTTCTAAAATATTTGGAGCCAAGCCTTATATTGGAGTTAGGTTTAAATACACTAAATGGCTTTTTTTAGAACCTGAAAATACTCCTAGAACAAGAAACGGCAATTATAAAGTTGAAAAGGATTATGCACTTGAAAAGGGTTTGGAAATTGATGAAATAGCTGGTATTGACAGGCAAATGAAATTTGAATAAATGGTAATCTTTATATATTATTAAAATATATTTATTACTGTATGTTATATGTGGGGTTATGGTGTAACCTGGCAGCATCGGGGACTCCAGTTGTCTTTGAAGAAATATACGCGTAACTGAACAGTATCCGTTGTGATGATCAATTGGAGTACTGAGACAAGAGAAATCCCCGGATTGGGGTTCAAATCCCTATGACCCCATTTTCATATTAAACTTTTTTTCAAAACTTTTAATTACTTTTAAATTATATTATTTTTCATGTCAGACATTGTTTTTATTATAGGATTTAATTACGATTCAAATTGCTTTTTAATCAATAAGAATATTTTAGTGGATACCGGTGCAGGACACAATAAGGATTATCTGTTTTCCAAACTTCGTGAAAATGATGTTGAACCGGAAGACATAGAACTGGTGGTCAATACCCATTGCCATTTTGACCATATTGGAGGAAATCACTTTTTCCCTGACGCTAAAATTGCCGTTCACAGGCTTGATGCAATTTCCATGAAAAATGAAGATACCTTGGGCACTTCCATGTCTGCTTTTGATGGTGCTGATAACTCAAGAGTTGATATTGAACTTGAAGATGGTGACGAAATAGCGGATTTCAAAGTTATTCATACTCCGGGCCACACTAAAGGCGGAATATGTCTTTGGGATGGTGAAAACCTGATTAGCGGCGATACAATATTTGCCGGTGGCGGAGTTGGCAGAATGGATATCGGCGGTGACTATCAGGACATGAAAAATAGTGTTGAAAGGTTAATGGAACTGGATGTTAAAAATATCTATCCCGGACACGGTCCTATAGTGGAAAAAAATGGAAAAGACCATATTAGATTGTCTTATTCCATGTTATAGCTTTATTTTTCTAACTTTTTAGATACTTTTTTCAGGGTTCCTCTTTTAACAAGGATGGATACCTTTTCTCCCCTTGCAATGGTATTGTCCGGTTGAGGAATCACCAATTTTCCATTTTGATAAGTGGCAATGATGATGAAATCTTTAGTAGGAGATATCTCTTTAAATCGTTTTCCAACAACCTTGTCATTTGTTATTGTCAGTTCTATGATTTCAGCATCTCCCTCGCCCAGAGTTGTTAATTTTGATACTCTAGGGTTTGTAACGAATTGAGCCAGATCTCTGGCGGCACTTATTTCAGGGCTGATTACACGGTCAATGCCCACTTCTTTAAATGCTTCTTCGTGGTCTGGATTACTTACACGAGCAATGATGGTTTCTACATTGTATTTCCTCACAAGGATACATGAAAGTAAGTTTGCCTCGTCGTTACCTGTTGTTGCTATAAAATAGTCTGCGTCTTCAATATTTGATTCTTCAAGTAATTTTGAACTGGTACCGTTACCGTGGATAACAAGTGCATCAAGTTCTCCTGCTACTTCACTGCATAATGCCTCATCACTTTCGATTAAAGTTATGTCAAATCCATTATCAATTAATAAATTTGCAAGAGCAAGTCCTACACGACCTCCTCCCATAATAATTGCATACATCAAATCGCCTCATTTAACATTTAATAATCAATATTTATTTTTAAATATTATAAATCTATCTTTTAAAAATTTCGAAAAATGCACGAAGGGTGATCAATACAGGATATATTTCCAGTCTTCCTGTCCACATGTCGAACATGCTGACAATTTTAAGTACCGGGTCAAGTGAAGGGGTGATTATTCCGAGCTCCAGACCGTTATTTCCCTGAAGTGACATTGCCGCAAATAAGCTTTTAAACGGATCGTAGCCGTATAGACAGAATAATGCCCATGTAAACATTATAAACATCATGTAAAGTGTTATGTAGTTTCCTGCTTGTGATATTGCTTTTTCAGGTATTTTACGTCCCTGCAATTGGACGGGAACAACCCTTCCTTCAGGAGACATTATTTCACGGACATGCCTGTATATTCCCTTAAAGAAGGTAATCATTCTCACAAGCTTGATTGCACCTACTGTAGACCCTGTTGATCCTCCGGTCAACATCAGACACATTAGGCATATGTTAACAAATGAAGGCCAGTTTCCCATTGCTGTCGGGCTTGCAACACTTGCGCCTGTTGTTGTGATTGCGGAAACCACTGTAAACAGCAGGTCCATCGGAACGATGTTGGAGACAAAATAAAGCAGTACTGTAACGGCTGAAACAACGGTAATTATGATTTTAAATTGCAGGTCTTCAATCATTGACCTTCCTCTTGTTTTGATAATATTGTAGTGTACCAAAAAGCTTGTAGCACCTAAAATCATCAGGACAATTGATATGAAATAGATGAGGTCGTTATGGTAGTATCCCATATTTGCATTCTTAATGCTCATTCCCCCTGTTGAGACAATCGAAAGGGTGCTGCAAATGGAATCAAATAGGGGCATTTCTGCAAGAAGATATAAAATAATTCCTCCGAGTGTATATATTCCATAGATTATCAATGTTTTTTCCAGGGTTGTTTTAACACTCGGTTTTATACGTTCGTCACGTGCTTCTGACTGGTATAGTTTTGAAGATATTGACCCGGGCTTTGCCAGAACGCTTATAATCATAACAACCACTCCTAATCCTCCAACCCATTGTTCTAATGCTCTGAAGAACAGGACGCTGTGTGGTAATATTTCAACATCGGGATATAGGGTCATTCCATTTCCGGTCAAAGCGGACATGCTTTCAAAAACGGCATCGATTGGAGCCATATTTGTTGCAAGCATGAAAACAACTCCTCCGATTATGCTCGCCCATAGCCAGGCAAATGACGACAGAATCATACCATGTTTAAGGCGTACTTTTTTATTCTCATGGTCTTTGAGGTATACTCTAAAAAATAGTCCCAATAATATTGAAATTGCTGCAGGTATGACGAAACTTATTATATCAAATTCAAAATAAATTAAATCGAAAATCAGCGGTATCAAGCACATTGCACCGATTCCAATCATTAAATTTCCAGAATTTAATGCAACTACTACTAAATCTGATTTTGTTATATACCTCATTATTGTAATAATTTGAATAAAATTCTATATAAATTTATAAGTAATTAGGAATTAATAGATAAATATATAATAGTTGATATTATGGACCGTAAGACAATTTTACTATTGGGAATAAGTGTCATTATTTTGCTTATAATGCTGTGGTTTGTAGGAATCGATCAGGTAATTGATGCTTTAAAACAGGCCAATATGTGGATTATAGCTCTAGCTATTGTAACTCAGGTCTTTACTTATTTTTTATATACTTTGCGTTGGCAAATCCTTAATAAACTGGCGGGTATGGATGCGAGCATTAAAAAATTGCTCCCAATGGTTTTGGTAAGTCTTGCCGTCAATAACATCACTCCATCCGGACGTGGTGGCGGAGAACCTGTAAGGGCATATCTGTTATCCCAATCCGATGAAAACTATCGTTTTGAAGATTCCTTTGCGACTGTTGTTGCGGATAGGGCTTTGGACACATTTCCTTTTGTTGTTCTGGCTGCGATTACAATCGCATCAATGGCGCTTTTTTTCAGTTTTGATTTATGGCTCATTATCGTAATGGTTTTGGCAGTCATTGCAATTGTTGCAGTATTGATAATCCTTATTTATATGTGTATTAATCCAGGTTTTGGACTAAGAGTTGATGGATGGATTATAGGGCTTGTCAGAAGATTTTACAAGAAAAATTCAGAAGAGCTTGAAAATCAAATTCATAATTCCATTAAAGGTTTCCAAGAGACAATGAAGATGTTAATGTCAAATAAGAAAGGTCTTGCTTATACTCTCACATTGTCATTTATAATTTGGATTTTTGAAATTTTCAGGGTTTATTTGGTATTTTCAGCTTTTGGAGCAAGTGTAAATCCAATAATCATTGGGGAAGTATTTATTGTGGCCTGTCTTGTCGGTATGATTCCTCTTCTTCCGGGAGGTCTTGGTGCTATTGACGGGTTGATGATTGTATTTTATTCAGCTGCAGGGATTCCTGCTTCAGTCAGTGCGGCAGCAACCGTTATTGAAAGGCTGATTTCATTTTGGATGACTACAATAATCGGTTTGGTCATAATGCCTTACTATGGATCTGCAGCCTTAGATAAGATTTCATCCAAGTCTTCAGACGAGATTGAAGAAATGGTTGAAAATGATAATGCCGATTAAATTTATCTCTTTTTTATATTTTCCTTTGTTTTGATTGTGTGTTGCCTACATTAACATTGAGCCTTTTAATTTATGATTTGGTTTTTTCTTGGGGATATATATGGTGCTGTTTGGTTTTAACTGATTTTCAAATGGCAAAACGTTAATGTTATTTCACATTTTTCAAACAATTTTGAATCAAATAGAAAACTTTATTTTAATTTATAATCATAAATTTTATTATCACAAAAAATTAATTTTTTGTAAAATTTATGGTGAAAATATGCAAATTAATGATGTAGATATTAAAAATACCTATGCAGAAGGTTTTGGAATTAAAGTAACTAGAATTTTAGTTACAGCAGCAACTCAAGAATTAGCAAAAATCGCAGCAACCGAAGCAACCGGTTACGGAACTTCTGTTATCGGATGTCCTGCAGAAGCAGGTATTGACTGTTTTGTACCAGCTGATGAAACTCCTGACGGAAGACCAGGTTACGCAATCATGATTTGTCACGCTGGCAAAAAAGCACTTGATCATGAATTAATGGAAAGAATTGGTATGTGTATTTTAACTGCTCCTACTGCAGCAGCATTCAACTTACTTGATTCAGAAGACGTCTTAAAAACAGGTTTCAAACTCAAATACTTCGGTGACGGATTTGAAAAAGACCTTGAAATCGCTGGTAAAACCGTACATTCCATTCCAATCATGTCCGGTGACTTCTTAGTAGAATCAACATTCGGATTCAAAGATGGTGTAGCTGGAGGAAACTTCTTCATTTTAGCTAAAGACCAAATGACTGGTGTAAAAGCAGCTCAATTAGCTGTTGCAGCAATTGCTAATGTTGAAGGTGTCATCACTCCATTCCCTGGTGGTATGGTTGCATCCGGTTCCAAAGTAGGATCCAACAAATATTCATTCTTACCTGCATCTACTAACGAAAAAATGTGTGTAACCTTAAAAAATGAAGTAGATTCAGATATCAGGGAAGATGCTGACGGTGTATTTGAAATTGTTATTGATGGTATTGATGAAGAATCTGTAAAAGCAGCTATGAAAGCTGGTATCCAAGCAGCTTGTGCTGTTGACGGAGTACTTGAAATTTCCGCAGGTAACTTTGAAGGTAAATTAGGTTCTTACATCATGAACTTACACGATTTATTCTAGAGAGTTTTCACTCTCTTCTCTTAATTTTTTTTAAATCGGAGGTATATTGGGAGGTGAAATGATGCTTAAAAGAAATTTAATTATCATTTCCGCAGTCTTGTTTTTCATATTAAGTTTTGGTGCTGTATATGCTTCTGATAATGTAACTGATATGTCTCTTAATTCAGATGCTATTTTAGAAAATGAGATTTCTGTTTCTGATGATTTTTCACTTGAAGATTCTCATCAATCACTAAACGATGAGAAGGTCAATACTAAAATAGAATCCGTGAACATTAGTTCATATTATAAGGAGAATAACGTATTGGTTTCATACTTGAAGGACGACAGTAATGGTCCTATTCAAAATAAGAGTTTATCCATATTTTTAAATGGAAAAACATATAATGAAACTACTGATTCTGACGGCAGTGTGAAATTGCCGCTAAATTTAAAGCCAGGTAGTTATAATGCGTTAATTAATTTTGCAGGTGATGATGTTTATGCAAATTCGGCCATGAATGCCAATATAGACATTAAAAAAATACCTGTAGTCATTAAAACTAGTGATTATTCAACATATTTGGGCTCTGATAAATTTTTTACAGCAAAAGTATATAATAAAGTAACTAACACTCCAATTAATGGTATTAAAGTATTATTTAAAGTATATTCTTATAAAACAAAAAAATATAGGCAGTATTATAGGGTAACTAACGAAAACGGAACAGCTACGTTGAATAAACATTTAAAAATAGGACTGTATAAAGTTTATACTCAAATTGAAGATTCAAAAAATAAGAAATTTATTTCAAACAAGAATTCTAAAAGTAAAGCAACCTTAAAGGTTAATTCTTCAACAGATGAGGATTGCTGTTCTTTTTATGTTCAGGTAAGTAAATATGAATCAGTTGGCGGTTTCAGACGTGATAATACTGGTTCAGCCCTTATTCAGGTCAATACTGAAAAATGGTATGGTAGAACTGCAGTTAAACATTTCAAATATTCTGGAGATTATTTCTGTCATTTGATAGCTACTTCTGACGGCTGGATGATGGGTAATGGAGGCCTTGACGGAGGAAGCTCCATTCGCGATATGGAAAGGCTCGCAGCCGACATGATAAAGTCAAACAAAATCAAAATGGAAAACTTAAGAAAGATTCAAAGATATAAAATTTGGGCTAACTTCGGACACTTTTCCATTAAGGCTCCAGATGGACGCTTTGCAGTAATATGGCAGGGATCTATCATAACAGGTAAATTGAAACCTGGTGAATATTTATGTAATCCAAATTTCCAATCTTATCATCGTCGTGGAACTTATGCGCAGTTCGGAACAAATCCTGCTAAAGTTGCAATCAAAGTAGGTGCAACTGACCACTATGGAATATATAGAAGACAAATTGTAGTTTTCCATTGGAAAGCTGCCACATCTAAAAACTTTGAAACAACTTCCAGAATAACTGTGCATGCTGCAAATGATAATGGAAGGTACGTTGGAGTATCGTCTGCATCGTATGTGGATAGTATCAAGTTTGTAAATAATCATATACCGGGATATAAGCTTCCTAAATGTCCTAACTCAATGCGTTTAGGATCTTTTTACTTTGGAAACATTGATAAGCTAATCAAGACTCCAACTACGATAAAGGCTCCAACTGTAAACAACACGGCTAATAAAACCATGTATTTCAAAGTAAGTGTCAAAAACAAAAAAACAGGAAAAGCGATTTCCAATCTTAGAATTAAGGTTAAAGTTTACAAATCAAAGTTCTTAAAGGTTTATACGATTAAAACAGATAAGAATGGTGTTGCAAAGCTTAATACTAAGAATTTATTAGCTGGTGAATATAAGGTTGCCATAAATCCGGCCAATAACAAGTATCTGATTTCTGCTAAAAGCAATATTATTATCTATGCGCCGCCGGAACCCGTAGAACTGCAGCCGAGTGAACCTCAAGCTGAGGAAGGCGAACTTGAAAATGCCACAGCTGACCAAAATATATAGTAAAGAGTAGTTTTCTACTCTATTATTCTTTTTTTAATTTTCAATGTTTTTACTGGTCATTTTAGCTATTTCTTCATTGGATAAATTTATTCCTATAATCTCTTCTACTTTCTCCAAATCTCTTGTTAATTTATCAAAAGTGTGTTTATCGGGTCCTGAAATTAAATGGGAATGGATATTGTTTGTGTTTTTGTATAAGTTGTCCAAGGCCTGTTTCTGGTCATCATGTGTTTTCAAATAATTTTGATATTTCATACCGTCTGTCAGACTCATTGTTTTGATTTGGCGGATAAGGGGAGTTTCAATTCCTGGAAGATGATATTCAATGTTTTCCAGGGTACATCCGTGTTTGGCTATTATTTTAAATTCATCAAAAATTTCATCTGAGGTGTGTTTTACAGTTATTTTCAATAGGTGGGGTCTTGTGGATTCAAAATAAAGGTCCTGTCCTCCAATTATTTCAGGAGATACTATTTTATCGGCCCCTGCTTTTCTGAGTTTTGAAATATTTTCAACTTTGCTAGCACGTGCAACAATCCATGCATCGGGATTGGTTTCACGTATTGTCAATACAATAAATAAGTTGGTTACATCATTTCCGGTACATAAAATAACGCTATTGCATTGTTCATTAACAAATTTTGTAATATAATCATTTTCAACTGCATCTTTATTAATCACAACAACATTATTCTTCTCCTTAATATTTTCACAAACCTCTTTGTCCTTGTCAATTACAATAACGTTCTGATTTCTTTGCATTAATTCATTAAGAACTACTTTTCCCACTCTTCCATAACCGCAAAGAATAAAATAATCGTCCATATTTTTTATAGTTCTCATTTTTATAGCTCCTTTTGAAAATTGTTCCATTCTCTCTTGGAAATTTGTCAGGATAATATTAAATACATAAGCAAGCAGTGCAACGCCTCCAATAGCTAATGTTGTTGCAAATATCTTTTGGGGGCCAGTTTTTGGAATATAGTCTCCATAACCCACAGTTGCCATTGTACTCACTGAATAATAAATTGAATCGAGCAAATTCAAATCCATTACTAGATATGACCCGACAATTCCATAAATGAACAGCCCAATAATTAATAGGACTCCGCTTGTCACGTATTTTGTTGCTAATTTTTTCAGGAATTTCAATGTTATTTTTCTCATGTAATTTTTCCTTAAGTTAAGATTATTTATATTTATATGAAATGATTTAATTTAAAGGTATAGACAATTTTGAAAAAATAGTATATGATTTGTGATTATAAAAAAATAAAAAAAGAGTGGTTTGATTATACGTCAGAGTATAATAAACCAATAGCTCTGTGGCAGAAGAATATTAAGTAAACTAAAGCGATACCGAATAATATGTCGCCGACTAAATCATTTACAGTGGCAATAAAACTAACAATAAACATAATGACTATTGCTATAATAAAAACAAGAATGACAGTCACAATAAGTTTAATAATACCTACTCTGGATATGTCTCCGATAGCTTCTCCTATAGCTAAAGCATCACCTAACTTGTCGGTTTTTGCTAATCTGCATCTGGCCATGAAGTTTGCTAAAGCAAATACGATAAGTAAGATTATGCTGATTATGCTTAAAATCCACTCTTGGAATATAAATCCTAAAACAAAAATGATAACCGCTGGGACAATGTAGTATACAATATCAACAGCAATTAATTTGATAGCATTTGAAACTTGTCTTCCTATATCAATTCCCGGACCGTCAACTCTTCTTTCAATACCAAATTTAACAATGTCCAGTGCATATCCTTCAATCAGGAACAGCATTATAATGAAAATGATGGTTCCAATAAGTCCTATCCCACCAAGAGCAAAACTGGATAATCCTTTTGTACCTACAGCACTTACAAGACTAATGGCTGTTGTTCCTCCGATAATTGCAGCAATAATTCCTAAAACTATATATAAAACTAAAGCTTTAATGTTATGAAATGGGTATGCTAATGCATCTCCAATTATTTCTCCTATATCCATTTGATTCACCTTTTTTTGTTTATTATTCAACTCAATATGAGTCATTATTATTTTTTTTTAATAATATTAATATAAATATTGCTATAACTTACATTAACTTCAAAATATTTTTAGAGGATATTCAATTTCAAAAAACTTAAATCTAATCATAGGTTATCTTAAAAATGCAATAATGTCATAACTTCTATAAGTTAGGGATATTGCACAAAGGTGTATTGCTTACCGATTGGTCTCTGATGAACTTTAAATAGAAACAATGCCTAAAATAATAAATGGAAATGAGAAGGTTAAAACTTTCTTTTCAATGATAAAAAGGAAAAACATTTATATTGTAAAATTGCCTGAACCTTTGGGGCGAGGGGATAGCACACTAACCCTATGCTCATTAGAGTATGCGGCCTGGGAAGTAAGAATCATCAACTTCTAAAAGTTGAGGTAGTTCTACATACAAGATTTTGTGGAATGGAGTAAAAGTGGGGGATATTATGAAACCCATTGACATGATGGTAACGGATTATAATTGTGAATATTTAGGATTGTCTAGATTATGCTTGATGGAATCTGCCGGAAAATCTCTGGCCGAAGAAGTAGGTAAAATTGCTGTTTATACATTTTCAAAACCTGTTAAAGTCGTGATTTTTACAGGTTCCGGTGGAAATGGTGGAGACGGTTTTGTTGCTGCAAGATACTTGCTCAATAGGGGTTATGATGTTGACATTTACATGTTGAAGGACAACATTCACTCAGAAGAGGCAAAAACAAATTTGGAAATCTTGAGAAATATGAAACCACGTCTGTCACGTTTGAACATCTATAATCTCAAAACATTGGCTGACATTAATGACTGTGAAGTTGCCAAAAGCGGACATAATGAATTCGTTATTGTTGATGGGCTTTTGGGAACTGGAATTAAGGGCAAACTTCAAACAAATGTCAGAAGAGCTATTGAAGTCATCAATGATTCCAAGGGAATTAAGATAAGTGTTGATGTGCCTTCAGGAATGGATCCCTTAACAGGCAATGTTGATGATTTGGCTGTCATTCCGGATTATACAATAAGTTTTCATAAAATCAAAAATGGGGTTAGGGATGCTGAAGAGGAAGTTGTTGGGGGTCTTGTAACTGCAGATATCGGAATTCCATTTGAAGCTGAATACTTTGTTAATTATGGTGACTTTTTAAGACTTAAAAACAGACCTGTAAATTCTCATAAGGGCAATAATGGTCGGTTGTTGATAGTTGGTGGAAATAAAGATTATTCCGGTGCCCCTGCTATTGCGGGAATGGCTGCAATTGGTGCAGGTGCAGATTTGGTTTATGTGGCTTCACCTGAAAAGGCGGCACAAGCCATAAAATCAACATCTCCTGATTTAATTGTAAAGGAACTGCCTGGCGATAAATTATCTCTTGAACATGTCGATGAAATTATAAAACTGGCTGAAAATGTAGATGCTTTACTGATTGGCCCCGGTGCCGGAATTGATGAGGAAACCTCTAAATTATTCAATGTTCTTGTAACCAAGATTAAAAAACCAATTGTTTTGGATGCTGATAGCCTGAAACAGGTTGAAATGTCATTGATTAAAAATCGTGATGACATTGTGCTTACACCACATATTTTTGAGTTCAAATCATTTTTCAATGTTGATGATGATTTAAAGTTGGATATTGATTCCTATGACTTTAAAAAAGTGGATGAAAATATTACTTGCTTCCAGCAGATTTCCCGACAAATTAAGGCAACCGTCATTGTTAAGGGCCAGTATGATTTGATATTGTCCGGAACCAAATTCAGAATAAATAAATCCGGAAATCCTGGAATGACTGTTGGTGGAACTGGCGATGCACTTGCCGGAATTACAACAAGTTTGCTCTCACAGGGTTTAAATACTTTTGACAGTGCTTGTTTAGGCGTTTTCATCAATGGACTTGCAGGCGATGAAGCATATAAAGTAAAAGGAAACGGATTTTCAGCATCAGATTTGGTATCCTACATTGGAACTGTGATTAAAAATGGATTACGTTAAAGGAATTTTTAAAAACCGTCCGAACAGGTTCATTGCGGAAGTGGAAGTTGACGGCAGTCTAGAGAAAGCTCACGTTCCAAATACCGGGCGATGTAAGGAGCTTTTGGTTGATGGGGCTGCAGTTTGGCTCATGCCTTCTGATAATCCTAACCGCAAGACTAAATTTTCACTTCATTTTGTTGAGAACAGGGGTGAGTTGGTATCACTTTACTCGCAGCAAGCTAACAGTATTGTATATGATGCAATCAAAGATGGCAAAATAAAGGAACTTTCCGGATATTCTCATCATCAAAGAGAAAAAACTGTAGATAACTCACGAATTGATATATACTTGGCTAATGAAGAAGATGATTGTTGCGGAATGAGCTTTTTAACAGAACCTTGTTATGTTGAAGTCAAAGGTGTAACATTAATAGTCGATGGTGAAGCAAGGTTTCCCGATGCTCCGACAGAAAGGGGAGCAAAACATTTAAAAGAACTGATTAAGCTTAAAAAACAGGGAAACAGATGTGTTGTGTTTTTCCTGATTCAGCATCCTCTTGGCAGTTTCTTCAGACCAAACTGGGAAAATGACCCTGTATTCAGCCAGACATTAAATGAAGCTTACGATGAAGGTGTGGAAATCCTTGTTTATAAATGTGACAATCGTTTAGACGGTATTGACTTGGTTCCCGAATCACTGGACTTTGATTTGGGAAAGAGTTTCGCCAATGGCATCGTTAATGACTAATGTTGCAGCATTGTCGTAAGGTGTTTCACTTTTATTAATCAGGACAAGATTTTTCCCGTTAAAGTAATTAATCAGGCCAGCGGCAGGATATACGACAAGTGAAGTTCCTCCAATGATTAATGTTTCCGCATTTGAAATATAGTCAATTGCAAAACTCAAAACTGCATTATTCAGGGGTTCTTCGTATAATACGACATCAGGTTTCACAATTCCTCCGCATTCACACCTTGGAATGCCGTCACTTTCTAGAATGTAATCCAGATCATACTCTTTATTGCAAATCTGACAATAATTTCTGTGAATTGATCCATGAAGCTCCATCACTTCTTTGCTTCCTGCTTTCTGGTGAAGTCCGTCGATATTTTGAGTAATGACTGCTCTTATTTTTCCTGCTTTTTCAAGTTCCGCAAGTTTCAAATGAGCAGGATTGGGTTCAGCATCCTTAAAGACAAGGGTGTCCTTATAATATTCAAAAAATTCTTCAGTATGGTCTAAATAGTAGCTATGTGAAATTAAATTCTCTGGGGTATCCCCATATTTTTCCAAACTCTTAAAGATTCCGCTTTCGGATCTGAAATCGGGAATTCCGCTTTCTGTTGATACTCCGGCTCCTCCGAAAAATACGATGTTGTCTGAAGAGTCGATGATTTCCTGTAACTCGTTAATTTTGGACATGATTAATTGTATGTGATAAACTTTTAAATATTTTTTCAACATAATAGTTATTATAAAGTTGTTATTAAAATTGTGGGGATTTAATTGGAAAACATTAATTCAAATCTTGATTGGATGGTTTACTGGTCGCTTAAAGGACATTACCCAAGAAATAGCCAAATCAAGCTTATAAATAAAATCAATTGGGCTATTGGTGAGGGATATAAATATATTATTCTTGAAGCAGGAACCGGTATTGGAAAATCTGCAATCGCTACAACGCTTGCAAATATGTATGATGATTCATATATCCTTACAATGACAAAACAACTTCAGGAACAGTATCTTGATGATTTTGGAGATATGCTTGTTGAAATAAAAGGTCGTGGAAACTACAAATGCAACTATAAGGGCAACTGTGACTTCTGCATTAAGGCGGAATATAATTTAAGGAAATGCAGTGACTGCGACTATAATATGGCTTTTAAAAAAGCGGTGGAAGCTAAAAATGTAATTACAAATTATGATTATTTATTCTATGCAGGTGTAGCAAATCCCCTTTTGGATTCTCGTGAATTGCTTATTTTGGATGAGGCACATAATCTGGAACGTAAAATGTTGATGCTGTCATCATCTGAATTGAACAGGGAATATATTTCAACCAAATTCGGTATTGATATTTTTGAACCGTTGATGTATGGTACAAAATCAATCAACGAATTGAAAAGAAATCCTGATTACTGGATTGAATTGTGTGACGATTTGATTAAGGAATGTAAAAAAAGAATTAAAAAAATTGAAGGCGATGCCGATAAGTCTGTTCAGGTCACTTTGGATGAATTTGAAAGCAATCCCTCCAAATATTCTAATTTTGACTATATTGAAAAGCAAAATCTTGAGCAGGACATGAAGTCTTTTGCATCTATTTCTTTGGGACTGTTGCATAAGGAGCTAATAATTGACCTGCCAGATAAAAACACCATTGTAAATAATGCCATGGATATTTCGGCCGAATTTAAACCATATTCTGTTTTGGATGATACTCAAAATCTATTGAAATTGGGAAATGTCTGCATATTTTTAACCGGAACTCTTGGAAGCAAGGATAAGTTTTGTGAGTGGAATAACATAAATCCTGATGAAACTTATTACATTTATGAAAAAAGTCCCTTTGATGTGGCTAAAAGACCGATATATGTTGATTTTGTAGGTAGAATGAGTGGATTTAGGCGAGGAATTCCAAAATGGAAAAATAAAAGAGCCATCGAAAAAATTAAAGAAATATTGAATATGCATAAAAACGAAAAGGGAGTAATACATACTTCAAGTAATGAGCAGGCATTTTGGATTATTGACCAGTTAAGGGAGTATAATCTCATGTTTGTCGGTGGTGAGGATAGAAATCGCACTTTAAAGGAATTTACAGAATCGAAAGAAAATATAATTCTTATTGGGGCCTCCATTAAAGATGGTGTTGATTTCAAGGGTGATTTGTGCAGATTTCAGATAGTATTTAAAGTTCCTTATCCTCAATTAAATGAGCAGGTAAAATACAGGAGGGATTTGGACCCCAAATGGTTTTACTACCAGACGGTAATGGCACTGATGCAGGCTTATGGTAGGGGAATTCGTGACAGTGATGATTACTGTGTGATGTATATTATAGATTCAAGTTTCAAACAGCTGTTTGACTATAATCGAGGATTTTTCAATGAATATTTCGCAGAAGCGATACAAAAAAAGAAGTAAAAGGATAGCATAAAAGCTATCTGTTTAATTTTTGATAATTTGCAGCTTGAAGACCGTGGTATCTAATCATACCTTCAACGTCTCTCTGGTCAGTTTCTTTGTCTTCAAATGTAATTTGTTCTATGCTGTGTAAGCTGAATGGAGATTTTCTGGATATTGGTTGGATTGAACCTTTGAACAGTTTCATTACAACTTCTCCACTTACTCTTTCTTGCATATTGTCGATTGCTTGGTCAAGGTCTTCTCTTAAAGGTTCTTGCCAGAGTGCTCTGTAAACAAGGTCTGCGTAGAGTCCGGACATGTATTCTGCAAATCTTAACTCATCAGTAGTTAAAACCAGTTCTTCTAATGCTTGGTGAGCTGCAATCAATAATTTTGCACCAGGGGTTTCATATATTTCCCTACTTTTAATACCAATCATTCTGTTTTCAATTGTGTCTACTCTACCGATTCCGTGGGATCCTGCAATTTCATTTGATTTGATGATGATATCTATCAATGGCATCATTTCGCCGTTAATGGCTACAGGAACACCTTCTTCAAATTCGATAGATACTTTTTCCGGTTCATCTTTAGCATCTTCCCAAGAGGCGGTCCATTCGTAGATATCTTCCGGAGGTTCATTTGCAGGGTCTTCTAAGACATCCCCTTCAATTGCTCTTCCCCAGAGGTTTTCATCGATACTGTAAATTTTATCATAAGTTAACTCGATTCCTTTTGATTCGGCATATGCCTTTTCTTCGGTTCTTGTTAAGTTCATTTCTCTGATTGGTGCAATGATATCCAAATCGGACATTGCAAGGATAATTGCTTCAAATCTGAATTGGTCGTTTCCTTTTCCAGTACAACCATGAGCAATTGCAGTTGCTCCTTCTTTTTCAGCTAATTCTACAAGTTTTTGAGCAATTAATGGTCTTGCAAAAGCAGTACTTAATGGGTATCCTTCATATTCGGCATTTGCTTTGATTCCACGTGCGATGTATTCGTTGGCGAATTCTTCTTTAGCATCTATATTGTAGTGTTTTAATCCTCCAATTTTAGCTGCACTTTCTTTTGCTTTTTCCATTTCTTCTTCGCCCTGTCCAACATCTACGCATGCGGTAATAACTTCTACATTGTATTTTTCTTCTAATAATTTAACACAAACGGAGGTGTCAAGTCCTCCACTGAATGCTAAAAGTACTTTATCAGTCATAAAATCACCATAATTAATTCCAATAAAAATGAATTATCAAGATATATTTATATGGTTAATAGTATTTAAAATTTTTAAAAGCGCATTGCTACTGCAAAAATGTTTATTTAAATAAAAAAAGTAATGAAAGTCTCGCCAGTCAAAGGCGAGAAGTCCATTTAAGTAAAGTATACAAGTTTGTCTTCATTTTGGTAATGATCCGCAACGGATTTAAGGGAATTAACTCCTTTTGCTGCTGTTTTAGTATAAAGTTGATTTAATGCAATCTTTATGTAATTTCCTGCATTAATTCCGCTGATACCATTCATTGCACCGCCTAATGGTGTGAATTGTATTCCGCTTCCGATACCTTTCAATACATGGCTCCAGAAGGTACTGTAATCCTGATGGTCACTTGAATATATTAAACCATAAGCTCCACCTAAAACCCCTCCGACAACAGCGTTGATGCCCATTGAAATTATTGGGGCTGCCACATACTCTGCAGCTGCAAAATACCATCCGGTTCCTAAACTGGCTGACAGGATAAGTAAGGTAAAACCACTTTCCGTCACATCCCTTACCCATGAAGCCATTGGATGGTTTTCATAGTTGTTGTGTTTATTTCCAAATATGACGACGTCTTCAAGGGAACCGTCATTATTGTAAATGTCTATTTTTGTTTTCAAATTAGGGACTGAAGAATAACCGGTATTGTCCTTAAATATGGACATGATGACTTTAGCGGATCCGGTGGTATATATTGCTCCACCATATTTGGCGTAATTGTTTGTGAATGTGGAGTTAAATACGCTCAGTAAACCGTTATTTACTATTGCACCTCCATAATCTGACTTGTATTTATAGTCAACTTTATTATTGTTGAATATGGAGTTTGTAATTGTTAGTTTGCCCTTATTTTCAATGGCAATGTTGAATCCTTCCACGGTCAGATTATTGATTTGGACATTTGCGCGGGTAGTTGTTGTTAGGAATTGTGTGGTGTCGTCATCTTTTTGATTTTGAACAAATACTCTAGCGCCTGCTCCATTAATAATCAGTAGTCCGTAATCTACCTTGAATAAGCTTTGGGAGTTAGGTACGGTACCGTAATCTCCTTTAACCAAGGTAATGTTCATGATGTCATATTTGGTATTTCCATTAACTACTTTAGAAGCTCTCATCAGGGACGCCAAATTATCCACAACCACATTGTAAACTGTATTGTTGAGGCTTTCCCTAAGCAGGTATATTCCTTCATCTTCAGTCTTTATTGTAGATGGAGACAATCCTTTACAGTTGACCAGCCTAGCTACGGATAACATTTCAATATCAAAATCATTTTTGTCATTGTTTTTCCAAACTAAATTTGATTTGATTACATTTCCTGTGAACTGGCAATTGTAGAATACTCCCTTTGCAGATTTTCCAATACTGTAGTAAGCTCCACCCTTATTGGCCCCATTGTCCTTGAATAGTGAATCATAGCAGTACACATTACCAAAGTTTCTTATTGCACCTCCATAGTCTCCAATTTTTATTTTATGATGTATTATGTTGTCTTTAAAGGTACAGTTGATAGCTGTGAATGTACCGTAATTCAGGATGGCAGTATTGAATCCGGACAGGGTCATATTTATCAAGGTTAGGGAACCGTAGTTTGGAACGTATGCGAAATGATAATCATCAGATGCATCGTTTCCGGTCAGTTTTATTGTAGCTCCATTACCGTTAATGATTACAGGTTTGGATTTGATGTCCAAATAGCTGCGGTCCCATACAATCATTATTACTGAAGGATCTGATATTGCACTGCGCCAGTCATATTTGTCTCTATATTTTTTAAGTTCATCAGCAGATATAATGTATTCTCCTTTATCTAATGTCACGTTGAACAATGTTGCATCGTTCGAACCGTCCAGCCATTCCCTGAAATTATTAAATCCATTCATATCGGAGATATGGAAAGTTTTAGTCATATTTTTGGTTAAACTATTTAGTGTCATTTTGCATAGGGAAGCATTATAATCAAAGTAACCGTTTTTCTCAACATGTTCAAATGCATTCCAGTCATCGTCATAAATGACAACCATACTCTTTGCAACTGCACGAACATTATCGTCTTTTGTTTTGAAGCTGCATTTGATGAAGTCTGTCAAGGAATTTGTATCCGCATATAAAACTCCTCCATCATTGTATTCGCGGTTTCCACCGTTGTCGTTTCCATTGAATATGCAATTATTGAATGTTGCCTTATTCATGTTGTGGATTACTGAACCCCGAGTTTTAGTGGCCCAGAATTTAGCATTATTTTCTGTGTATGTACATTTTTCACTATACACTTCCCCTGCATTTGCAAATACTCTGTAGAATTTTTTGAATTCAAGATTATCTACCATGACTCTTGTATTTGAATCCAAACTCATGAAATTGTGTTTATAGTTATCCTCAATTGTTGCACCGTTACCGTGAATGATTAATGAACCGTGGGTCAAATGAACAAGGTAATACCATTCGCTGTCTCTCCAGAAGTTCTCAGTTACCTTATATGTGTTCTTTTTGAGATTTATGGTGGTAACGTCCACCTTGTAGTCTGAACTTGCCATTTTTCTTAAAACTTCAGTAAGTTCCTGTGAATTGGAAACTGTGACATTATACAGAATAAATGCTTCACCAGTTCCCATAATATATCTGTAGGTATCCTTGCCAAGAACGGAATACATTGCAGCATCGCTTGCCTTAGTAAATGTTTCATTTGCATACACTGGCAACAATGCACCGTAGGATGTGCCTTTAAGGCCCAAATCTAGGATTGCATACTTATTGGTTACAGTAATGAAATCCTTAAAGGTTTTTCCTGCAAATGTTGTTTCAACAGTGTAGTTGCCTGCTGTCACATTCAATATGAAGTGTGCTAAACCTTCTTTGGTGGTAAGGCCTGTAAATGTTTTTCCTCCAACCTTGAATGTTACAGTTTTGTTGGCTGAAGCATTGAGCTGTATAATGTATGGGTCATAGATGTTGTATATTGCATTTCTTTTAGATACTGTAATCTTATTTGTGTATGATTGGCCAGTAACATTGTTTATTGCTTTAACTGTGTATTGGCCAGGCTCCAAATTAGCATTCAATATCGCAACACCATCATTGTCTATAATTTCACGGACATGGTTGGCATTGTTAACGTTAAAAGTCACTTTGGTTCCTTTAGGTAAATATTTGCCGTTTTTGTCTTTGAATACTGCGGAGTATAGCTGATTATCACCATAGATTTTTTGAATGTCATAACCGTAAACGCTGATGTAGGTAACATTCAAGTCACATGATAGCTTTTGTGAGTTGATTGTGAAATCGATTTTATGGATTCCGTTCTCATTTGGAACATAAATCAATTCCAATGAGTCTGAATTGATTTTTTTGGTTATGAATGTTCCGTTTTTGTTTGATGAATATTTTAATGTGTCTAAAACATAATATGGGGCAGCACCAGTAAATGAAACCTTTATTGTGGTCTTGATGCTGCTGTAAATGTTTTTATCGGCAACCAGAGAAACTACAAGTGGTTTTCCGTCGTTTTTATCTGAGTTGCTTCCAACGGTGTGGTATTCTTTTAGCTGGTTTCCGATTTTAGCTCCATTCATGCCCCACCAGTTATTTGAAATGTCATCATAGTAACCGCTATGGAATACTGAAACACCTTGGTCGCTAGCTGAATTTTCAATGAATGCATTGTTTGTCAATTTCAAATGGGCATTTTTGGAATCGGTATAGAGAACTCCTCCACGTGATCCTCCACCGTTCTTTTCGAAATAATTTCCGGAAATTGTCATGGTGCATGCATTGTTGACATATATTGCTCCTCCGTAACGGGTTCCACCATTTTTAACCTGATTTGAAAGGAATACTGAATTTTTAATCTCATTTATTGTACTTGTATAAATTGCTCCGCCATAGTTTTCAGCCCAGTTGTCCTTGAATGTACAGTTATTCACTTTGACATTGCCGCAGGAACGTACAGCTCCTCCGTAACGTTTCTCTTTTCCGCCTGCTGCATAGTTTGATGCAAAAGTACAGTTGTAAAACTCGAGATTTGTTGAACTGCTGTCTGAGTATATGGCTCCTCCGTCACCTGCATTTGCATGGTTGTTTGTAAATATGGATGATGAGAATTTCACGTTACCTGATTTCTTGTTGATGTAGATTGCACCACCAAAATCTTTGTCTGCATGGTTTCCGTTAAATATAAGATTATTATTGGTGTCACCAATTTTATCAGTGTAGACTGCACCACCGTGATCGTTTGCGGAGTTGTTTATGAATCTGTTTGTTCCGCTGAACTGGATGTAATCGGTTTCAATGGCGCCTCCCTTATTGTTTGCAGTGTTTAGTTCAAAAATGGAATTGCCTATATGTATCCATTTGTTTGAGTATATTGCTCCTCCGCCATTTGATTTTGCAGAGTTCTGTTTGAATGTTGTGTTTTCAATATAGATGTGATTATCATTACCTGCTTTGATTGCTCCTCCTTGATTTGCAGTATTTTTAATGAAATGTGAATTTTCAATTATGAAATCAGAAGAAGAATAAATTGCACCTCCTTTGGTTGCACTATTTTCTCTAAAAGTACAATTATCAAAAAATGAATCTTTTTTCGCATAAACTGCTCCACCATATGAGTCCATCCTAAAGTCTACTACTTTATTTGATGTGAATACTGAATTTGAAATTTCTGCTGATTTTTCACATGAAATGGCTCCTCCATTGTCTTTTCCATGATTATTTTCAAAAACAGATTTGTCAATGACCATATTTCCTTTGGAATATATTGCCCCTCCATATGAGTTTGCTTCATTACCTGTGAACTTACAGTTTGTGATAGTCAATGTATCAACGACATTATTGTATATTGCTCCTCCAAAATTGTTTACCTTGTTGTTTGTGAAAGTACAGTTTATAATGGTGTATTTAGCCGAACCTGTAATGTATATTGCTGCACCATTGTCTGCATTTCCATTTGCAAACTTCAAATTCTTTAGGGTGATGTGTCCGCTTGATGACCTGACTGAAGCTTTACTGCAGTCTATTGTGTTTCCACCACCATTAATGGTTACTGACTTATCAATGTTTATGCGATTTGATATGGTGTAACTTTTGTTTAAAGTCACTGTTGAACCATCGGATGCGGAATTTATAATTTTTTGAAGATCGTCTGAGGTGTCCATCAGTATTGCATCTTCGCTTGCTTCCAAATTATCAAGCGCATTATTTTCCTGCATTATTTGAGTGTCATTAGTATTTTCAGCATATACTGTTGAAATTGAGCATAAAATAAATAATAACAAACAAATAACTGCTAATTTTCCTTTCATATTAATGACCTCATTTAATAGTTATTTTAACCTTTTTACTTGTGCCTTTGTAATATTTGGTAGCTTTAAAAGTAATTTTGCCTGTAAATTTACCTTTTTTATTAAGTTTGGTAATCTTAAAGGTTGCTTTTCCTTTTGAATTGGTCTTTGCACTGTAAGTTTTTCCTTTTACTTTTAAGCGAACCTTAGCCTTTTTAATGACTTTATTTTTGCTGTTCTTCAATGTTATTGTATACTTTTTGGTTTTGAGTGACTTTTTAAATGTTTTCTTTTTAGCAACAACTTTTGTCTTTTCTTTATTGATGGTTACCTTAACTGATTTGGAATTTGGATTGTAATTATTTGACATGGTAACTTTCAATGTCTTTTTACCTGCCTTAAGTGATTTCAAGTTACTTGCAGTGATTTTTACTGTTGCAACACCATTTTTATTGGTAGTTGTTGTTTTGATTTTTTTATTGCTAATGTAAACTTTCACTTTTTCGCCGGCAATGGCTTTTCCATTTTTGTCTTTAACAGTTATGCTGTACTTTCCAGCATAATTGATTACAAAGCTTTTTTTACCCGCACTGATAGTCACATTCTTTTTCAACACGACTGCCTCATTTTTTGACATTGGGGTATTGTAGTCACTGCATTCATAACTCACCAAAACAGTATAGTTTCCGCTGTTCAAATTGGAAACGGTCACGATTGTCTGATTGCTTGTCAGGTTGACGTTATATGTCTTGCCGTTTACCTTAACTCTAACATTTCCGTTTGTAATATTGTCCGGCATCAAAATCTTGACTTTCAGGTTTTCACCATAGGTGATGTCTGCAATATCTACTGAGATGTCCAGGTTTTTTGAAATAAGTTTGGTGTCGCTTGTCACGTTTGCTGTTGCCAGTTCGCCGCCATTTAAGTAAATATTATTGGATCCGTCACCTGCAGTGTTTTTTGTAAAATCAGTTTTATTTACATTAAGTTCACCTGCAACGGATATTGCTCCTCCGGATTCGTTAGCAAAGTTATTTGTAAATGTTGAGTTGACGATTTCACCGTCATACATTGCTATTGCTCCGCCCTTGTCTGCCTTATTGTTGGCAAATGTTGAATTGCTGAAGTCAGTTTCACTGTCGGAGTATACTGCACCACCGATTCCTCCACTGTTATTGTCAAATGTTGAATTGACAATGTTTGCATATTCATCAATCATTATAGCTCCACCATGCTCTTTAGCTGAATTATTATTGAATTTTGAGTCATATACAAACAAATTATCATTCACATCACTATAAACTGCTCCGCCCACTTTTGCGGAGTTGTTTGTGAATATGGACTTTTTTATTGTATTGTTGTCTGATGAAGAATAAATTGCACCTGCAGTGTCATCGGCACGATTGTCTGTAAAATTGCATGAACTAATTAAACTTGGGTAAGCTATTGTGTAAACTGCACCTCCGTTTTCTGCAACATTATTTATAAAATTGCTTTCTGACAATATAAAGTTAAGTCCATCTGCATATATCGCTCCTCCCATGTCGTCAGCAGCATTATTTTCAAATTTGGAACAGTCCAGTTTGACGTTTCTTCCTGTAATGTATGCCGCACCGCCTATCTCTGCAGTGTTGTTGATAAAGATACAATTTGCTATAGTGCCTTCAAGTCCATACCAGTACAGTGCACCGCCGTTTATAGCAGTGTTATTGGTAAAAGTACAATTGATTAAAAAACCATTGACTCCAGTCCAGTCAAGAGAACCTCCATAAACTGCAGTGTTTTTGATAAAAGTACAGTTTCTCATCTCACCATTGCTGCCTATCCATTCAATAAGGTTGTATGAATAATCCATGTCCCAGTTGGCAAATATAATATTCTTTAAAACAACATTATTTCCATGAATTCTAAGGAAAAATGGCGCACCGCTTGAATTTCCATCAATCTTGTGGCCATGGCCATCTAAAATTATTCTTTCAGATATCTCGATGCCTTTGCATTTGGTATCTTCATTGACAAGGATATCCTTTTCTAAATTAATTGTTGTATTGGCAGTTGCATTTTGAATTTCACTGTCCAATTCCTCGATTGTTTCAATACTCTTTGAAACTTCCAGATCAATTTCTTCATTGACCACACTGATGTTTTCCATGCTTGCATTATCACTTGCCGATACGCTTGCAAGTGAAATGAAAAAACATAAAAACATCAGTATGACTGCCATATGCTTGAATGTCATAAACTTTTTACCTCATTAACTATTATATTATTAAATTATTAAAATTCGTAAATATAAAGTATTTGTTCATTTTTTCAACAGGGTGAATAAAATGTATTACATTAATGATTAATAAAATATGTTCTAGGTATTGTCTTGACGGAATTTCTTTAAATGTTGAAATCATGTAATTCTTGTGGTAATTAAAAAAATAAGGCAGAAGAAAACTCTTAATTAGGGAATATAATTGAGGTTGAAAGTTATGGGCTTTAAAATGAAAATCCCTATTAAGAGTTTAAAAAGTATTATTTCATACTTCAATTAATATGTTGTATTTTATAGTATATAAAGTTTAGGCATGCCTAAAAATTATAGTGCAATTAAAACATCATTGTCCCTTGCAAACTCAATCAGTCTGGCATATGTGGGATTGGTTTTTAGAGTGTTAATGTTTCCTATGATGATTAGTTTACGTTTGGCGCGTGTTATCGCAACATTTAATCTTCTTAAATCTCTTAAAAAACCAATATTTCCATCTTCATTGCTCCTGACTGTTGAAATTATAATGATTTCCTTTTCTCTTCCCTGAAAACCGTCAACGGTTTTGACTTCAACGGGTGTTCTGTCCTGGATAATTTTTACCTGATCGGCATAGGGGCTGATAATTCCAATGTCTGTTTCCTCAAGACCCAGTTTCAAATAGTCATTAGCTAATTTAACTGCAATATCTGCTTCCAGTTGGTTAATGATGGATTTGGAATCCTTGAGATGTTTTTCACCAATATCATCTACATTTGAAGTGTCAATAAAAAGCATGGCATCCTCCTCATCATCACTATTTATGATGTCGTTAATGTTGATGTCATCAACTGAGGAATCGCTTTTTAAATTGTTGTTGTAAAATTCTGAATTTGGAAATTTCATTAAAAGGGAATTCACACGATATTGGACATTCAATAGCTGTGATTTGAATGGATATATTCTAATAAGCTCTTCAAATAATGTTTTTTCCAATCCCTGTGCTTTATCGCTAATTATTGTTGGGGGAAGCTGTTTGTGGTCTCCTGCAAGGATAAATCTGTGCGCTTTGGCTATTGGGATTAAAACACTTGGGATTGTTGCCTGGGATGCCTCATCAATGATTGCAACATCAAATTTTGTTCTTGCAATGGACTCCAGGGCGGCTGAAGAGTTTGTTGAGAGAATGACGTCGCTGGTTTCGATAATATCTCGAATCATTTTGTTTTCGACTCTTTTAATCTCATCGTGAAGTTCATCGATTTGCTGATTGTATTCAATCCATTTGGCCATGGATTTCATTTTTTCAGCTGAAATTCCACGTCCTCCTTTACCTTTTGAAGCATTAAAAAGTATGTCATAGTCGCCATATCCCCTCCGGTACTGTGGTGTTGGCTTGGTGTAGACCTTTCGTTTTTCAATCAAATTGTCAATCTTTTTGTGGATTTTTGAAATTTTTTTATTTAACTTGTGGTTTTCGACTTTATATGCCAAAGTTTGAGATATGTTGTGTTTTGAAACCCTTTGCGGATGACCAAGCCTTGTAAGGTTTAGTTTTTTATTTTCCATCAGTCTTTCTAAGATGTTGTCAACTGCAGCATTACTTTCAGCTGTAGCCAACACCTTATGGTTCTGGCGTGTCTCTTGGGATATCAGCTCAACCAAAGTTCTGGTTTTTCCGGTTCCAAAAGGTCCATGAATCAAATAAAAGTTTTCGCAGGATAATGCATTTTCAATAGCTTTTTTCTGTGATTCATTTAAATTCTGGTCAATATAATCGATGTAGGGAACTGGTTTATTTTTCTTAGGGTTCCTGTCACTTAGCATGTATTCAAGGGCATTTTTTCCTTTTAAGCTCAAATGCTTTAGATTGTCTTCCATTCGTCTAAATGTAATGTCATTTGCATATAAGTCAAGTCTCACTTTCTTTTTCACAACCCATCTCGGGATTCTTTTGTCAAAAGCAACCTTGATAAATCTTGCACCCTTTTCTGTGACTGTTCCTGTAAAATCACTGCTCAGGGGATTGGCAGTGCTGACAAGTACCATATCTCCAACGGAGATTTCCGTATCGATAATTTCTGATCTGCCGAATTGAACTATTTTAAGGCCTAACTCTTCACCGACATATTTTCCTTTAACTTTATTGATGGCACGGCCCAATTCCTCCCTTTTTTGACCGGACATATGGGCAATTTCAAAACGCATCAGCTCAATTTCGGCATCTCTTTCATAATTGACTAATTTTATTAAATTTTTAATATATTTTTTCAATTTAATCCCTAATTTTAAATATAGCGTTAATGTAATTAAACATATGGAATTTGTGAAAGTTAATCAATTTGATAATTTGGAAATGAGTTATATTTGTGATTTTTCAGGAGGTTATGTTTCCCGAAATTATAAATTGTTTTCACAGATTGAACTGACTGATTTGAACAGATTCATTTTGGAGAAATCTGTTTTTGGAACACCTATTTTTAAAATGGGTGATGGCGGAACCAAATTGCTTATTATTTCAGGCATCCATGGAAATGAACTGCCTCCGCAAATTGCAAACTTGAGGCTTATGAATGAATTGATTGGCAGCAAACTGTCAAATACTCTTTATTTCATTCCGTTTGCAGCTCCAAAATCCACAATGAATATTGAAAGAAAATTCAACTCCATGGATTTGAACAGGTCAACACATATTAAAAACTCTTTAAGCAATCTAATTCTGCAGGCGGCATTGGATTTAAATGTAGATTTTGTAGGGGATTTCCACTCAACTGCATTTAACTCAAATCCTGGTTTCGAATCCATATTCTCATCAAAGTCCCCATCTCCCGAAAGCTTTTTGATTGCAAATTATATCTCAAGGGATGTCGGTTCCGAGGTAATTTCATTCGATTTTGCAGGATCAACTTATAAGGGTGCCGTTGAAGATGTTTGCAATTTAAAAGGAATTCCTGCCGTTACCTGCGAAGTTCTATGTCCTTTTGGTAATGTTGCCGAGGGCAGCGCTGAAAAATCCCTATCTCAGATGAAGAGCTTTTTGGAATATTTCGGATTTTAACTATTTTGTCATCTAGGCTATTTTTCATAGGATATGTGCATATATTCACAAATTATATTACATTACCATTTAAATAAATATCAATTAGTTTAGTTAAAATGTATAGGATTATCGCAATGCAGCGATTTAATTTATTTTTCCAGATTTGGTTCATAGAAAAAAAGGTTTTTGATGGGGTAATATGAAAAAAACAAAAATAATATGCAGTATTGGTCCGGCAAGTGATTCTGTTGAGGTTATGAGTGAAATGGTTGATAATGGCATGGATTGTGCACGTATCAATCTCAGTCACGCTACTCATGAGGATATATTGAAAACAATAGAAGTCATTCGCGAGGTGCGCAAGATAAACAATGTTCCTATAGCTATTATGTATGATACTAAAGGGCCTGAGTTTAGGACTTTAAAATTTGATGATGGCGGTGTTGCTCTTCAAAAGGGAGACACCATTAAAATGTCTAAGGATTGTTTGCTTGGCAATGAAGAAAGGTTTGGAGTTAATCACAGCAATGCAATTGACTTTATCAAAAAAGGGGATAAGGTACTGATAGATAATGCCCTGCTTGAATTGTTGGTTGCAGATAAGAAAGATGGTTATGTTAAGCTGGAAGCTCTGAATAATGGTAAAATCGAGAACAATAAAACAATCAACATTCCCGGTGTCCCACTGAAGCTGGATTTCATGAGTGATGTGGATAGGGAAGATATTACTTTTGCAGTGCAGCATGCCTGTGATTATTTGGCATTATCTTTTGTAACCAAAAAAGAGGATGTTCTTGAAGCTCGTGAAATTATTAAGGAAGCCGGCGGTGATGTCCTTATAATTTCAAAAATCGAAAGCCAGTTGGGAATTAAAAACATAGATGAGATAATCGATGTGTCTGATGGAATAATGGTTGCTCGCGGAGACTTGGGTGTTGAGGTTCCATTGGAAGAGTTGCCAATGCTTCAAAAAAAGATTATTAGAAAATGCCGTGAAAAGGGCAAGTTTGCCATTGTCGCTACTGAAATGTTGGCTTCCATGTATGATAGTCCTAGACCTACAAGAGCGGAGGTTTCAGACATTGCCAATGCAATATTGGACGGTACCGACTGTCTGATGTTGTCTGGAGAAACCAGTATTGGAAATTATCCTATACCGTCAGTTGCGATAATGAGTCGGGTATGTGAATATGTGGAGTCCACCATCGACTATTCAAAGCATGTCGCCTACAAGGGAATATTTGGTGTCAGCGACACGATTGCTAAATTGGTTGTGGATGCCGTTGAATACTCGGATATCAAACTGATAGTTACACCTACTATGACGGGTTTTACAGCTCGTATGATCAGTAATTTCAGACCGAACTCCATAATTTTGGCTTGCTGTCCTTCAAATCATATTGCTGAGAAGGTCGCTTTAAACTTTGGTGTTAAAGCTATAATAACTGATATATATGAAAACACTGATGAAATGGTTGAGAATGCAAGAGATATGGCTCAATGGGAATTTAATTTAAACAAAGGGGATTTGATTGTAGTCACTGGAGGATTTCCATTAGGTGAGGCAAGAAAAACCAATTATTTAAGGATTGTGGAAATATAAGTTTTAAAAAATTAAAAATAGGGAAGAATAAATTTGGCTATTCATTCTTCCATTAAATGTATTTTTACTATAGTTCATTTGAAAATTTAAAGGAATCATCAGCGGCGATTATGTTATCAATATCGTGGAAGCTGACTCTTTCGTTATATAGGAATTTTTGAGCAGCATTATACTCTGCTGAACTTAAAAACTCATGCACTGATACATCTGTTTTTTCGATAAGTGCTTCATCTGTATTTGGCACATGTGAGCCATAAGTTATAACATTGTTTATGGCCATACCTAATGTGGCTGCACGGATTCCGATTAAAACGCCGTCTTTAACTCGATTTAAAAATTGCCCGTAATCCTGATTATCATTCGAATAGATGAATGCATCTAATGTTCCGCCCATAGCACCTACGCCAATACCTATTGCCAAACCTACAAGTTGTGCGCCTGATGCTACTGCTGCAGAAACTCCTAATCCTGCACCTCCCGATACTACAGCCACAGTAGTCATTATAATCGCAGTAATTGCCTTCTGCTTCCAAGCAGCCATTGGGAAATGATTAATCACATTAGGTGAATCTCCAATAGTGATAATTGATACGCTGGCGTTATGGTTATAAATATCCACATTGATGTTTTTATTATCATATCCTTTATTATCAACAAACATGCAAGCAAGTACCTTTGCGGTTCCTAAATTGTAAATAGCTCCGCCATATTTGGCATAGTTGTCCTTGAATGTTGTATTATAACCAGTTAATAAAGCACCTTTATTATTAACAATGGCACCGCCGTAATCCTTTTTCTTTATATAATCTACTCGATTATTAATGAAACTGGAATCAACAATATTTAAAGCACCTTTATTTTCAATTGCAATGTTAAATCCTTCAATAGTTAAGCCGGTGATTATGACTGATGAACGTGAAGTGGTAACCAGGAACTGTGTTTCATCATTATCCTTAGGAGAATTAACAAAGACTCTAGCACCATTACCTGAGAATATCAATTCACCATAATCTATATCAAACAAGATTTTTGAATTTGAAAAAGTGCCATAATCCCCTTTTACAAATGTAACATTAATTATGTCGTAGTCATGGTTATTGTTAACTAGATTGGATAATTTCATTAAAGAATAAAGGCTATCTACAGTGTAATTACAAATGGTTACATCAATAGTGTCCCTATATAAAATTAAAGCATCTTCACTTTTTTTAATAGTGGAGTCCCTAATTCCAATGCACTTAGCTATTTTAATTATAGAACCTCCATCAGCAAATAAGTCATTTGCATTCTTATTATTCCAAATTAGATTAGAAATTAAGGTATTTCCTTCAAACTTACAATTGTAGAATTGTCCATATGCTGAAATTCCTTTACTGTAATATGCTGCACCTTCGGTTGCACGATTGTTACTGAATGTGGTATTATAACAATAAACTGAACCATAATTCCTTATTGCGCCACCTTTTTCAGCTTCAAAAGTATGAATTCTGCTATAATGGATTTTATTATCCTTTAAAGTACAGTTTATCAGTATTAGCTGACCATAATTTACAATCGCAGAGTTAAACCCTGAAATTGTTAAATTGATTAGAGTCAAACTGCTATACCTTGGGACAAATGCAAAGTGATTTTCCGCACTGTCACTAGAACCAGTCAATGAAATTTTAGCGCCATTACCATTAATGACAATAGGCCTGCTACCTACATCGAATAAAAAGTTATGGTCTGCAAAAAAATCATCATTAGGTCCATTATGAGTGCCTGCATTATGATACCGGTTAAATGTACGGAAATCAAATGGGTTAGCTTTATCTGTGTAAGTCTTTACATCAATTGAATAATCTCCTTTTGCTAGATTAACCATAAAATTGGATGCATCTTCGTGTTCAAATCCAGTATAGAACATTGATATGAGCTCATCTAAACTCTCACAATAGTATTCACTAGTTCTATTTACATTATAGCTATCAAGTCGCCTACAATCTAAACAAGATCCAAATTCAAAAGTGTTACGTGTATCGTTTGTAAACATGTCATAAAGTTCGTTAGAACCATATAAAATAACCATACTACCATCAACAGCATGTATTGTATCTTCTATGGTAAATTGACAATTAACTAAGTTTGTTAATGAATTTGATTCTGCATAAATAGTTGCTTTGCGATCTGGATTATATTCATAAAGCATCACGTCATTTGCATTATGGTCAAATATGCAGTTCTGGAATGTTGCTTGATTTTTATTATAGATTACAGATCCCGGGGTGTCTGTTAAAAGATTCCAAGCATCATTTTTACTAAATGTACAATCCACGCAATAAAGATTTCCCTGATTTACAAATACGCGATAAAATGTTTTAAATGTAAGTCCTTGAATTGAAACTTGGGTTCCTGATTCCATGGCAATAAAGTTATGATTATAGCCATCTTCAATAACTGCCCCATTACCATTAATGAACAAATTACCTGTGGTCAAGTGAATGAGGTATTTGTGTTCTTGGTCTTTATAAAAGCTTTGAGAAATCTTATATGTGCCTGGCTTTAAGTTTAGTATAATAACATCCGCACGGAAGGATTTATCAGATATTTTTCTTAAAACATCTGCAAATTCTCCACTATTTGAAATGGTCACGTTATATATGATTGCACCATAGTCGTCCAAAAAGACATAACGGCGCATATTCTCTCCAATTTCACTATATGTAACATTGCCTTCTCGTATAAATTTTTCATTAGTGTGTATTGGCATTAATGCCGCATAATTTTCCCCATTAAGACTTATAGGCAATGTAGAATATTGGTTAAGCACTTTAACATCATTAATTCTTTTAATAAGCTGATCCCCATGATATATGTCGAGTGTATATTCGCCTGCCGCAACATCAAAACGGAAATATGCAGTGTTATTTGTAACAGTAGATACAAATGTCTTATTTGCAATTTTAAAGGTAATATTCTCATTCTCATAACTAATAGAATCATTATTTTTAAATAATTGTATTATGAAATAATCACTGATATTGTATGTATAGGTTCTTGGCAATATTGTAATTTTATTAGTGAAACTTTCTTTAGTTATATTATTGTGTGCAGTAACTTGATATGTTCCAGGTTGCAATCTCAACACTTCATTAAATGTAGCAATTCCTCCTTCTGAAACAGTATGGATGTATTCCTTATCATTTTCTTTGTTTAGTGTGAAAATAACTTTTTCACCAGGCTTTAAGAAATTACCATCCCTATCTTTGAATGTTGCAGAATAGGTTGCGGAATCGCCATCGGTTTTTACAAGATCATAACCATAAACACTTATGAATTCAGATTTTAGTTCATGTTTTAAATTTTGTGGAGTAATGGTTATTTTATGTGTACCAACTTCTAGGGGAATATAAGTTATTTCTAGAGTTTTGCCAGTAATTTTTTTATCTCCAATGATGTGTTCTTTATCTGAAGATATTTTCATATTTTCAAGCAGGTATTTTGGCACATCATTTTTAAAAGTTATTTTTATGGTCGCTGCCATATTGTTATAGGTGCGGCTGTCACTACTTATGCTCACAGTATTATATCCCTTATCTGAATGTGATTCATCACTGCGCGGCCAGGTGTGATATTCCATTAATTGATTATTGAATGATGGTGAATTTGTACCCCACCAATTTCCATCAATATTAAAATTACCAGAATTGAAGACAGCTGTTCCCTTATTATCTGCATTATTGGATATGAACGCATTATTATTCAGATTTAAATTAATGCTAATGGAATCAGTATATATTGCACCGCCTCTGTCCTTAGCTTTATTGGATTGGAAATAATTTTTTGAAATACTGGATGTGCCCCTATTATTTATGTATATTGCACCTCCATCACCCTTTTGGACATAGTTTGAGATGAAAACACTATTCTCCACATGATTCGCGGTACTTGAATATATTGCACCTCCATGGTTTTCAGCCCAATTGGAATTAAATGTAGAACCATATACGTTGATATTGCCGCAGGAACGTACTGCTCCACCATAACGTTTTGCTATTCCTCCACATGCATAATTTTCTGTGAAAACACAATTATATAGATTTAAGTTAGTGCTTCCAGAATCGCTGTATACTGCTCCACCATCACCAGCATATGCATAGTTTTTTATAAATGTCAAATTATTAAAGTTAACATCACCACATTTACTGTTTATGTATATTGCTCCACCATAGTCAGAATCTGCATGGTTGTACTCGAAATATAGGTCATTTACATTTTTAGCGATTTTATCGGTATAAATTGCGCCTCCATGGCCATTTGCATGGTTGTGGCTAAATGAGGATTTGCCTTCAAATAGAATATACTCGGAATATATAGCTCCACCTTTACTCTTAGCGGAGTTCTCACTAAATTCGGAGTTTTCAATAGTAATTTGACTAGTTGTATATATTGCTCCACCGGGGTCATCATTAGCCTCATTATTTGTAAATCTTGAATGGCTAATTACAACGTTTCCGTCATTAGTTTTGTGTATGGCACCTCCTTTTTCTGCTTTATTGCCTGTGAAAGTACAATTGTATATGAATATATTATTTTTTCCATTTATGGCTCCACCAGTTTTCGCATTATTATTTGTGAAATTACAGTTTTCGGCAAAAATTTGGCCTTTAGCAAATATTGCACCACCTTTATTTGAAGAAAAACTTGAAGAGTTAAGATACACTGATTTTTCACAATTAATTCCGCCCCCAACTGCAGCAGCATTGGATGTGAATTTTGAATCTTCAACATACACTTCACCTTTAGAATATATTCCTCCAGGACTATTGTTATCAAATTTAGAACTTGTGACGATTAAAGACCCTCCTTCCACATTATTGTAAATAACCGAACTTCCCTTATTATCTATGAAAGAACAATTAATTATTGTGTATCTGGCAGAACCTGTGATGGAAATGGTCGCAACGCCATAACTATTTTTTATAATTAAATCTTTTAGTGTTATATGTCCTGATTTGGATTCAAATGCACTGCATTTTTTATCACAATCCAGAGTATGGCCCTGTCCGTCAATAGTCAAACTTTTATCCAGTCTGATACTGGAACTTTGTGTACTCTTATAATCGTTATCTAAAGTTATGACAGATCCGCCTCGAGCACCATTTATGGCAGTTTGCAAGTCACTAAAACTGCCTTCTGAAGAATCTGCCAATAAAACATCATCACTTTCATTATTATTGGTTATTGATGCTTCATTTTGTTCACTCAATATTGGTTGAGTTGTTGAAACGTCATTAACGGTATTATCATATGTTATTTGTGTGTCATTGTTTATGTCCTGTGCTGATACTACGGATATTGAACATAATATTATGAATAGAAGCGTACAAACAACAATAATTTTCGATTTCATGAATAAAACTCCCCATCTTTTATTTTTTAACGGTTATTTTAACTTTTTTACTTGTCGCTTTGTAGTATTTAGTTGTTTTAAACTTAATCAACGCAGTATATTTTCCTTTTTTATTTAGTTTTGTAATTTTGAATGTGGCTTTTCCTTTTTTATTGGTTTTTGCCTTGTATATTTTTCCTTTGACCTTTAATGTGAGTTTAGCGTTTTTAATGCCTTTGCTTTTGCTGTTTTTCAAGGTTACTGTGTACTTCTTGGTTTTTGTTTTGACCTTGAATGTTTTCTTATTGGCAACAAATTTGGTTTTTTCCTTATTGATTTTAACCTTAACTACTTTACTTGCGCTTTTATAGTTGCTGTCAGCAAATGTGATTGTTAATTTCTTTGTACCCGCTTTTGCAGTTCTCAGCATTTTAGAGGTTATCTTTATGGTGGCTATACCTTTTGAACTGGTAGTTCTGGTGCCTATTGTTTTTCCATTTAACTTGAATTTAACCTTTTTTCCACTGATAACTTTGCCATCGCCGTCTTTTAGGGTTATCTTATAGCTTTTTGCATAATTAATTACAAAACTGGTAGTTTTTGCAGTGATTTTTGCAATTTTTAAATCAGCTGGATCTTTTTTTTCAACGGTGAAATTATATTCAACTGTGGCATTCACATAACCTTCCTGGGTGTAAGTCAGATAACTGCTGTAATTGCCAGGGTTTAAATCGGTAATGTTGAAAAATGCAAATCCGTCTTTTACAGGAGACATATAAGTCTTTCCATCAAGTTCAGTTAAGACAGTACCATTTTCCATTGGTATATTACCAAAGTCAACATAAACTATAATATGTAATGTGTCTCCATAAGTGATGTTTTCCTCATAAAGAGGGGATAATGTCACTGATTTTAATATTAACGGTGAATCGAAAGTGGTTTTATTATCAGCTGTTACTGTTGCATTGGTTATTAAAACAATATTGTTTGAACTAAGATTTGCAAGATTATTTTTAAATTGGGTGCTGTTGATTTCAAGTGTCAAATCATTTAATACTGCTATTGCTCCTCCATTAAATCCGATATTATTTGTAATGTTGGAACTGATGATTTCACTATCGTCATTCAATACTATTGCACCGCCAACTTCTGCAGTATTTTCATTAAACAATGAATCAGAAATAATTAGCATATCCTTTGAAAAAATTGCACCTGCAGCCAAAGCGGAGTTGTTTTTGAATATTGAACTGTTTACAATAGCATTATTTTCTATAATTAGTGCACCGCCATACACTTCTGCAGAATTGTTTACAAAATTACAATTATCCACGTTAAAGTCATTAGTTCCTTTAGAATATATGGCTCCGCCATCTCCATCTGCACTATTAGATTCAAAATAAGAGTTGTTTACACAACATTCGCCACCAACTAAGAATATGGCTCCACCATCATTAAATGCCTTATTATTGGCATAATTACTGTCATTTATGATATTGTTATCACCTGAAACATAAATTGCTCCACCACAATCCAAAGCAGTACAATTTATAATTGTACAGTTTGTAATGAGGTTATAATCTGAGTAAATGTAAACTGCACCTCCCTTGCCTCTTAAACTGGAACAATTGGTAAATGTGCAGTTGGTTATTGCAGTGTCTTTTCCAAGTGAATATATCGCACCACCGTCATTTATTGCTTCGTTATTTATAAAGAATGAATTTTTAACAGTTACCCCATCGGAATATATGCAAAGAGCCCCACTATTATCCATTCCATAGTCATATCCAAAATAACACTCATCTATAACGCCATAGGGTCCTGACCAGTCCATGCATCCTTTAATAACAACATTGTTTAAAAAGACGCAGTTTGACAAAGTTCCATTCTCTCCAAACCATTCGATAATATTATAAGAATCCTCCAATTCCCAATTGATGAAAAATATGTTTTTCAAAACTACATTATCTCCCTCTACGCAAAAAAGACCGGACATATTTGCGGATCTTCCATCAAACCAGGAATAATTTCCATCAATGGTTAAGTTTTCTTTGACTTTGATAGGAGCTGTATTTTCATAAGTATAATTATCTTTTGAAAGAATAATTGTTTCGCCTATTGGAGCATTTTCAATTTCGTCACGAAGTTTATCAAATGTCATAGGGTTATCGTCGTTCAATTTAGCGTTATCTTCACTAGATTCCAGACTATTGTCATTTTTATTTATAAACGTTTCCTGAGACGATGATGTTGGTCGTGTTTTTTCATTGTCCATATCATCATCGCTTTGATATAATTTCGAATTATCTGCATCATCATTTATGCAGACAGTATCGTTTGTTACATCACTACTTGCTATAGTGCCATTATCTTCTGTTGCACTTGCAGTGCCAAGCATTAAAAGACATAGCAGGAATAATGTAACAATTATTGTCTTTTTGATTTTCATTTAATCACTTCGGCTTTTTTATATTAATATAATTACAAAATTATTTTATGAATTTTCATTATTTAAATATTCAGTAAAATATAACTTACATTAATAGATTTTCAAAAAAACTTTACTTTAACTTATATCATGTAAAAAAAATTTTTTTATTTTTAAATGATTAGTTCTATTGTTTATTTTACAAAATATTTTTAGCTACTTGGATGATGTCAACTTTTGATTTAATACAAATAGCGAGGGAATAAGTATAAAATATTTTAAAAACTATTTTTCTATTAGTATTAACAATTAATACTCATCAAATGCTCTCGGGAAAATCCTATTAATTAAAAGTAATATATTTAAGACCAAGGTGATTTTATGTCTTCTTATAAGGGACATTCCATATTTGCATTAATTCTTTCATTGATGTTTTTTCATAGTCCTCTGTTAATTGCTTTAACTCTGATAGGTGCAAATATTCCTGACTTTGATCATAAGTTTAAAAAGGACAATGTCTATAAGTTGATTATTCTGGGATTGATAGTGTTTATTTCACTTTATATCCTAAAATTACCTTATTTTGTCGGTTTGATTATTGTTTTTCTAGGAGTATGTTTTTATTTTTCGGAGCATCGAAGCTTCACCCATTCCATTTTCGGAACAATAATTTTGACGGCTTCCGTTTCTCTGATTCTGATATGGGCATTTCTTCTCATCATCAATTTCACTAACGTTGACAATTATTATTTCATAATGGCAGTATTAATAGCTCTTTTAAGCTTTTTATTTTTAAATAAAAAAGTTTTGATGATTTTCTTGCCGTTATTTTTCATCAGTTTGTTTATTTTACCCGTTAGAAATATTAACTATCTGGAAATCGTTTTTAGTTTATTTATAGGGTTGTTTTCCCATATTGTTCTTGATTCTTTCACGCCATCCGGAATTAAGATTTTCGCTCCAATTTCCTCAAAAAAAGTTTACAGTAACTTTGGTAAGGTTTCAATATTTATATTGGTAGTTTTGGCAATTATATATAATGCTCAGCTATTATTTAACCTTTTTGAGCAATATGTGTATATATTAATATCTTCCATCTGATGGGGAGCGATAGAAAACTGTTGTGGTGTTTGCATATATCCATTATATTTTATCAATAATTTTTCTTTAATTTTATATTTGACTAGCAATTCATTAGTGTTTTTTATTTTTATCAATTGCTTTGTTCATTAATAATTTTCAAATAAATTTTTAATTACTTTATTTCAAAATTATATGATTTTTTTAAAAAAGCATACATTTATAATAAATAATCATGATAAATAATAATATTATTATTTAGTCAATATTATGACTATTATTAATATTAATGAAATGGAGCTTGTTTAATGTTTTTGACTAGAATTGGCTACGGAATTGTATATTTCGTAGTTCTTATTTACGAAATAATTAAATCAACAATTAATGTTTGTTTTAATTCAATTTTGGGGAGAAATATTGATCCTATTGTTGTGGACATTGAAACAGTACTAGAGAGACCTGTTTCACAAACAATTTTAGCAAATAGTATTTCTTTAACTCCTGGTACTTTGTCTGTTGATTTGGACAGCGAGAATAACATTATTAAAGTAGCTGCTATTTCTCCAAGAAAAAAAGAGGATATTATTCCTTTTGAACCATATATTAAGAAAATGTTGGAATAATGCATTTTCTAAAAAAATTCGAGTGAGATAGTATGGATATATTGTTTATTTCAAAATTTATTGTGGTTATAGCATTAATTATTATGATGTTGGCTACTTTAAGAGCAAGTGCATACAAATTCACTTCAATGGGACTTTTAGGAAGCTCTGCAGTTGTCGTAGCTTTTGCAATGGCATTGCTTGTTGGAGGAGATTTGTACAATCTTGGATTCTATAGGGATATATCATTAGCTTTAATATTCTTCGGTTTTGTAGGTACTGTTGCTTTCGCTGCTGTTTTGGGAGGGGATGAATCATGATAGTGTATATTCAATCAGCCCTTCTTATAATATCAGCCATTTTGATTTTAATATCAGCAATAGGACTTATTACCGTTCCAAAAAATACCAAAAATGCAGTTTATGCAAGAATTCACATTGTTGGCGTTTTTGATATTGCCTGTATTATTGCTATGATTGCTCTTGGCCAATTTCTGCTTGCGGTAATATACTTCATTATTGCACCGTTTGCAGCACATGCAATAGCTAATGCTTATTGGAAAAAAGAAGATAGAGAAAATAATTTAGATTTGGTGACTGTTGAAGTAGAGCCTGATTATAACAATCCGTTTATTCATCCTAAAGATAAATTTGGATCTTTAGAAACTGAAGAGTCAGGAAAACTTAAAGCGGATGAAAGGTTTTCAGTTACTACATTGGAAATTGATGAGGGGGAGTAAGATGTTAGAAATTGTATTGATGATTATAATAGTTATAAGTGCAATTCTTGCTCTTATTCAGAAAGATTTATTAAAGGCTGCGATTTTAACAGGATTTGCTGGTGGAGCTATGGCAGTTCTTTTCCAGATTTTGCTTGCACCTGATGTGGCATTGACTCAGGCAATTGTCGGTGCGGTTATCGTTCCTGTTTTCATTGCTTTGGCTGTTAAAAAAACTCAAAGGGAGGATAGCTAATGGCAGACGTTCAACTAATTATATTATTCACATCAATGGCATTGGTCGTTATTGGACTATATTCTGCGATTTTTGTTGATAATATCATAAAAAAGATAATTGGTATTAGTTTTATTGAAGAAGGTGCTAATCTGTTCATTGTTGCTATTGGTTACAGACCTGGTGGTGTAGTTCCGATTTTAATGCCTGGAATGGATACATCATGGTTTGCAACAAATGCCGCATATCCTTTGCCTTTCGGTTTGGTATTAACTAGTATTGTAATCGGCGCAAGTACTTTGGCCGTTATGCTTGCTTTGGTAATGGTGATATATAGGAGATATGGTACTTTATCCACAAAAGTAATGCTGGCAGACACATCTAAACAGGAGGAATACAATGAATGAATTAATTCCACTTATGGTTATTGTTCCTTTGATGGCTGCATTGGTAATCAGTGCCTTTTCAAGATTCAACACATTGACTAAGGTATTGGCATTCTTCGTTGCTTTGTGTCTTCCTATAATTCCATTGGCTTCTAATTACGGTCTTCATTACTTTGGAGGGTATGAGCCAATTTTGGACAATGTGACTAATGTGATGTATCATCCGGCGATTACATATTCATTTACATTCCTGCAGCAGATATTTATTGCAGGTGTTGGTCTTTTAACATTCCTGGTCGTATTCATTTACCTGACCAAATACAGGAAAGTTTCAGGACCTTATTTGTTCCTGCTGTTCTTGGGTACTGCTGCCGTAACTGCAATGATTCTTACAGACGATATATTCCACATGTTTGTATTCTTTGAAATTTTAGCTCTGGCACAAGTTGGTATTGTTGCGGCTTCATCAATTGATTACAGTTATGAAATGGCTTTAAAATACATGATTTTAGGGTCAATCGGTTCACCAATGATGCTTTTAGGAATTGGATTCCTGCTGGCATTGACTGGTAGTGTTAACGTTACAGATATAGTCGCTGCTGTTCACAACGGTTTGGTTAATGCAAAATCTCCAGTATTTTTATTATCACTCGGTTTAATATTCTTTGGTTGGTTATACGCATCTGGTTTACCACCATTCCATACTATAAAATCTGGAATTTATTCTAAGGCTGAACCTCACGGAGCAGCGCTACTCCAATCATTTACAGTTATTTCAATGATTTCAATTGTTTTAATCATGTTTAGAATATATTCAACTTTACCTATCTTTGAAGTTCTCATAGTCTTCTTCTCTATCTTGGCTATGATATTGGGTGTCTCTCTAGCACTTACTCAGACAGACTTCAGAAGGATGATCGGATTTTTAGCTGTAGGTGAGTTAGGATTTATCGGTTTAGGTATCGGTCTTGGAACTCAATTTGCAATCACTGCAGGTCTTTTCCAAGCATTGAACGAAATTATTATTACTGCATTATTATTCATAGGATTCGGAGCAATAGTTAATGCAACTGATGAAGTTGACACACGCAAGCTCGGAGGCCTGCTGGCTCAGCATCCGAAAGTGAGCATCATGCTTTTAATTGGCGGTTTGGCAATGGCTGGTGTACCTCCTTTAAGCGGATTCCAATCTAAATTAATGCTTGTTCAGGCTTCTTTAAGTTGCGGATATCCTGAATTGTCTATTTTAGCTATTATGGTAAGTATCGCTACATTTGTAGTATTCGTAAAAACATATTATACAATGTTTTTAAAACCAAAACCTAAAGAATTAGAATTAGAGGGTAAAGAGGTTCCACGTTCAATGATTATTGCGATGGGAGTGTTATTGGTTATCATCATATTGTTAGGTGTATTCCCTGATGTGGTAACAAATGGAATTTCCAACTTTGTAGGAGGGATATTATGAAGCTTTATGATCAGATATTTGATGTTGTAAAGCAATTTAAAAAATTGTTTTCGCCGGGTCCTGTAACTAATGCGGATGTTTCAGGAAGCATTACTGCGGAAATATTTTTAATTGTTTCATTGGTATTGGCTGCAATATTGCTGAGGCATGTTAATGTTCTTCTTGCAGGTCTTGTCACACTGATATTGGCTGTTGTGCTGATTGCCAATATTCCGCTTATTCCAAAGTTTAAGATTGAGCAAGAGGATTCTTTAGAAAAAATGTTGTTTTATGCAGTCATAACACTTGCAATTATTATTACATTCATGTATTGGGGTGGTAATCTTGTCTAAAACTACAGTTCGCAATTTACTTGCAGCAGTAATGACTGCAATATGTTCTGTTACTCTGTTCGATGCAATATTCCATTTGCATAACATGATCACTCCTGGAGTAAGCAATATCTACAACGCACTTGGAACACAGATAGCTCCAAACATGGTTACTGTGGTCATTTTCGATTTCAGGGCATATGATACATTGGGAGAATCAATTATTTTATTAACTGCCGGATTGGTAGTGTTACTAATATTCGGTAGAGGATTACTGGGGGATAAACAATGAGTCAAGGTAGTATGATTTTAAAGATTATATCTTTGCCGATTTCAATTATATTGATTTGTTTAGGTATAATGACTATCCTTGGAGGCCACATCACTCCTGGTGGAGGTTTCCAGGGTGGTGCAATGATTGCTAGTGGAATTGCATTGTCTATCCTTGTTTATGGATTAGGTAATTCTCCATTGGAATTGTCCCACACTTATATTGAAGTTTTAGAATCCGTTGGTGCATTAGGATTTGTAATATTCGGATTAATCGGTTTGTTTGTAGGAGGATTTTACCTCTATAACATGGGAACAGATTTGCTGAATGTTGTTCCGGCCGCAATCCAAAATGTATTCCATTATCCTGATATTACCAATGCAGGAATCATTCCATATCTCAATATATTTGTTGGTTTAAAGGTATTTGTAGGTCTTTCCTCAATTGTTATAGCATTTGAAGGATTTAAGAAATTTGTTGAGGAGGGTGAATAGTGATAATTCTTGGACCAATCATTTTCGCTTTGATATTGGGTTTGGTTATCGGATCTCAGATTAAACTCAATGTCAGTGACGCAAAATTCACTCTTGGCTCATTTGTACTAATATTAATTGCAGGAATAATTATGTCATGGCAATTGGGTAATTATCCGTTTTACACAGATTTACCTATTTCAACAGCATTCTTATCTGCATTAATTGGAATTTTTGTAGGCAAACTATTATTTGCACGGAGTAAATAAGGAGTGTTAATATGTTTTTAACAACTAATACATGTGAAGGAAAAAGAGATTGTATTAAACAGTGCCCTACAAAAGCTATCAGATTCATTAATGGTAAAGCTTTTAGTTGCCTTACCTGTGGAATATGCTATAAAAACTGTCCGAACGGAGCGATATTTGAAAATAGCTACGGAGGATATGTTGTGGACAGGGCCAAATGTAACGGCTGCGGAATGTGCATGTACAATTGTCCTACAAACAATATCACTATTGAAGATGGAATTGTATATGGAATTTGCTCACGCTGTGGAGTTTGCTCTGAAGTCTGTGCGAACCGTGTGGACGGATGGGAATTTGAAAAATCAAAACAACTCAATTTAATAAGGGCATTTGATATTCTGAATCCTCCATTGGATAATGTTCCTTCCAAAAAAGAAAGTGAAACCAAGCTGGTTACAAGAACTTGCTTTGGAACTGACACTGAAAAGTGTATTTTATGTGGAAGGTGCAGTCAGTATTGCCCAACAGGTGCAATTCGCGTAAAAATTGACAGGGATGAAGGAATCTGCAGTGAATGCAGATTATGTAGTGACGTTTGTCCTAACGGATCTATGAACAAACATCAAATTGTCAGCAAATCCAGCTGTACGCTCTGTTTAAATTGTATGAAATCATGTCCTAACAATGCGATTTCCGTAGAGGACTTTGAAATCATTGTTAACAAAATCAATCAAAAGCCGGCAGGTAAAATCATTTCCTGTCTCAACTGCGGATTATGCGCCGATTTATGTGAAAACGAATCACTTAAAAACGTCGATGGCAAACTCAGATATGATCCAACAAGTGATACAGAAAACAGAAATCACGAAAAAGCCATTGAAGCTTGTCCGATTCACACATTGCGTGAAGATGATGAAATGTTTATCTATGACGAATTCGATGAGGTGGAGCTTTCAACTCTGGCTGGATTCTGTGTAAGCTGCGGCAAGTGTGTTCAGGTCTGTGATGAGGTTGGCGCCCGCCAATTTATGACAGCCAGCTGGGACGGTAAAGTAACTGATGATTGTATTTCATGTGGAATATGTACTGAGGTATGTCAGGAAGGTGCAATCACATTGCATAGGGGTTCAATATCAGTTGACCTTGACAAATGTATTTTATGTGAAAATTGTGCCGTTCACTGTCCGGTTGATGCAATACCAAAAACTACAATGTATAAAAATGAGATTAAGGATGGATTTAATTTCATTGAACAAAAATTATGTATGCATTGTGGATTATGTCATAAAACCTGTTCATATGATGCAATTGATGAAATTGATGGTAACTTTGTAGTAAACGAAGAAAAATGTACATACTGTGGAGCATGTAAAAATGCATGTCCTGCAAGGGCATTTTTATTCGAGAGAAATTTTAAAGATTCAATAGAGGGTATTTAAATGAGGAACTTACTTAGAATAGCTTTTGAAGGAGCTTTTACTAACTTTAAAAGAATCTTTTTTGCAGCCGATAGGGTTACAGACATGGAACTGAGAAGGCAAATCTCAACACTTTCAGTAGAGGTTGACGATAGGGTTGATGAAAAGGCCTGTATCGGATGCGGAGGATGCGCCAATGTCTGTCCGACAGGTGCAGTGGAGATGAAAAGTTTGGCAAGTCCTGTTAAAATAACTGAAGGATGGACAAAAACTGAAGTACCTGAAATTAATCTTGAAAAATGTGTTGTATGTTATTATTGTCATGATTTCTGTCCTATATATTCACTTTACGGTGAAAAAGGAACAATACATCCTTCCTGTGTTGGAGACCAGGAAGTTGATGTGGCTGAATTCATCGAACAACCATTTAAAATTTCAGATGATAAACTTAAATTTATAGCACAGTACTTGTCAGATACAACTGTATTGAAGAATAATGAGGAAGGTGATTAGATGGGTCTCAAATCATTTTCAAGAGCAAGAGCAATACACGTCATGTTGGTTTATACCGGCGGATGTAACGGATGCGATATTGAAATTGTAAACTCAATATTATCACCACGGTTTGACGCTGAACAATATAATGTGTTCTTAACTTGGAATCCTCGTGAAGCCGATGTATTGGTAGTCACAGGGCCTGTAACACATTTAAACAGAAAACCATTAGAGGAAATATATAAAGCTATTCCTAATCCTAAATTGGTTGTAGCTGCAGGAAGTTGTGCTTTAATGGGTGGAGTATATAAAAACTGTTATGGTGATATTCCATCAGAGGAAATTGAAGGACCAGTTGAAAATATTATACCAGTAGATGCAAAAGTTCCGGGATGTGCCGTAAGGCCTCAAGATGTCTTGGCTGGAGTTGTATCACTGTTACCTATATTATTGGATGCGGATTAAAGAGGGGATTAAATGGATGAAAAAGTACCAAGAAGTAATATTATAGAAACTGAAATTCCAATGGGTACAGTTCACCCTGCTGCATTGGAACCATATAGGGTAAGATTCTTTGTTGAAGATGAGATCGTCCAGGAAGCGGAAATCACTATTGGTGTAAATCATAGGGGTATCGAAAGAATCATGGAAGGTCTTCCTGTTGAAAAGGCAAATGCTCTTACAGAAAAGATTTGTGGAATCTGTTCCAATTCACATATATGGAATTCATGCAGAACCGCTGAAATCGGTTTAGGTATCGAAATTCCAGAGAGAGCTATGTACATTCGTGTAATAATGGGTGAACTTGAACGTTTGCATTCACACTTCTTGTATTTAGCACATGGTTGTGAAGTATTGTCTCATGAAACATTTTCAATGAGGGTGTTCTACTTAAGGGAAATCGTAATGGAACTGCTTGCAATGATTGGCGGTAACAGGGTACAGTATGGATGCTCTGTTTTAGGAGGAGTAAGGCCAAGATGTGATGTCGACGAAGCTAAATTGTTAAGACTTAAAAATGATATGGACGCAGTCGAAGAGGGCCTTACCGGATTTGTGGAAAGATTTTTAGCAGATTCTGTAGTTCAGTCAAGGATTACAGGAGTAGGCGCACTACCACAAAAACAGGCCATTGAACTGGCGGTAACCGGACCAACTCTCAGGGCAACAGGTGTTGCAAGGGATTTAAGAACAACCATGTTCGAATACGATAACTTTGATTTTAATGTAATCACACAGCCCGACGGGGATGTTAGATCAAACTTGGTTATGAGGGCTCTCGAATCATTTGAATCAATTAAAATCATCCGTCAGGCTATTGCAAATATCCCTGAAGGTAAAGTGGTTACCCGAGACTGGGAGATGTTTGACACTGACATTAATGAAAGTTACATGGAAGTTCCAAGAGGAACTCTGTATCATTCTTATGCACTTGAAGGCGGAAGAGTAAGGCACTGTATTATAAGAACTCCATCAATGGCTAATATTGGAGCAATGCAATATGCCTGCATTGGAGAGCAACTTACAGATGCGCAGCTTTGTATCGTACAATGTGACCCTTGTTTTACATGTACGGACAGGGCAATTGAAATTATCAGGAGATAGATTATGTTTTCAAATGTTATGATTAACTCAATTATTATAGCTGCAATAACAGTAATTGTCTGTTTTATAATTTCAACATTATTGCCGGGAATTGAAAGGAAATACATTCATGCAAGGATTCAGCAAAGAATCGGGCCGATTGTTATTGCTCCTGGAATAATGGCTCCAATCAAATTCATGTTTAAGGAAAATGTTAAAGTGGAATCTCCGGTTCCTGGATTGTATAAAATATTGCCAATTCTGTGTTTTATTGTTGTAACATGTTTGCTTATTGCTTTAACTCCTCAGGCTTTTGCAATTCCTGCACTTTCAAGCTTGGTTGCAATCGTAGGGCTTTTAAAAGTTGAGGAAATATGTTATGTGTTGATGGGAGCATTATCAAAATCTGTAATGTCTGTTAGGATGCCTTTCCCAGACCAGATTAAAGGTGCGGTACACAATAATGTGACAAGATCTTTTGTTGAAGATATAAGTTCCAGAAGATCCTTAAGAATGATTACTTATGGTTCATTCCCATTGTATTTGGCTTTATTTGCACCAATAACCCAAGCAAGAAGCATTTTCCTACCTGATATTGTTGCATATCAACAGGCACACGGACCAATCTTATTTACAGTATCCGGAGCAATTGCAGCGATTGTATTCTTTATAGGATACATGATTATATTGAACGAATATCCATTTTCAATTATTAAGGCAAAATCAGATGTTATTGAAGGACCATATATGGAATATGCGGCTAAATACAGAGCCATTGTCTATTTGACTAGAGGATTTTTCATGATGGTGCTTGGCGTGCTGTTCTCAGTACTGTTCCTGGGTATCCCGCCGGTAATTACCTCCTGGGGCTTTTTAATCAACATCGTTGTTGCGTTGATATTTGTATTTATGATGGGAATTTTCTCAGCATTCAGCCCAGTATTCACAAACAGGCAACTGTTGCCTACAATACTTGGAACAACATTGCTTGGAGTATTGGCTGTTGTAGTTGGATTGTTATGAGGTGATTTGATGAAATTTGTTATGAGGCCGTATCATATGGTAAGTCTTGGAGGATACATTGTAGAATGGGATTTTCCTTACAGAAACTTAATAGTTGTAAACAAAACCTCTGAGCCAATCAAAATAGAAATTCCAGTATTTCATGAAGAATGGATTGCTGAGCATAGAGATTTGGGTCTTGAAGTTATTCCTGTAACTAAAGATGATAATTTTTTAAGCATGTGGAAAAGGGCACATGCAGATTTAGATAAAATCAGGCCACAAAATGAATGATTATACATTAACGATTAAATCTGATGAGAAAAAAGGTGTATTATATGACATTACTGATGTTATCACCGACCATGGTGCTAATATTAGTTATGTTCATCTTTTCGTTGAAAAGAACAACATGGGTTCTATAAATCTGGAACTGGAACATGTTGAAGACATAGACGAGCTGGTCTCAGATTTGAAAAATATTGAAGAAGTAAAATCTGTTGAACTTCACGGTTCCCAACTTGATATATGGGGAAAACGTATAATTATCATTGGTGGCGGAGCACAGGTGTCTCAAGTGGCTACCGGTGCAATAACCGAAGCGGATAGGCATAACATACGTGGAGAACGCATAAGTGTAGATACTATTCCATTAGTTGGTGAAAAATCTCTGGCGGAAGCTATCGAAGCTATTTCAAGATTGCCTCGTGTCAGTGCGGTAGTGCTTGCGGGTTCGCTCATGGGCGGGGAAATTACTGAAGCCGTTAAAAAAGTTAAAAAGGAAAGCAAATTGATAGTAATTTCACTCAACATGCCTGGAAGCGTAACAGAATATGCTGATTTGATTATCACTGATCCGATTCAGGCGGGTGTTTTGGCTGTAATGGCCATTGCGGATACTGCCGTTTTTAATATTGAAAGGCTTGGAGACAATATCAAATTTTAAAATTTCATGTTTATGGACATATAGTGAGTTATTACAACTCTCTGATAGGTAAATAATGATATTTTAATCATTATTTACTTATTCAATACTTATTTTTAATCTTTCAAACAGATATCATTATATTCACAATTTCCACATTTTCTAGGATTTTTCCGTACATCCGGGAGCTTTTTGTTGTCTGTAATCTCTTTAACTTCTCTCATTACATCAAATAACCCTTTTCTAAGATTAACGTCCATCACGACAGGGCGTCTGTCACCTATCTTTTCATAATCGACAAATCCCACAAACACTTCTGTTTCAAATTCCTCTTCAAGAAGAATTGCGTAGGCTACCAGTTCAATTGCATCCTGGTCCCAAACTCCCTTAATTGGAGGTGTTGAGCTTTTAATGGCAACAGGATAGTATTTGCCGTCGATTATTTCTATTTTATCACACATTCCAATTAATTCAAGTTGAGGGTCTTTCAATAAGTAGGAATACATTGAATTTGGGAAAAACATGTCTATTATTTCGAATGCATTTTTGTCAAGGATTGTCATGGACTGTTTGATTTTTAAAGCGGTGATTTTAATGTTGAAGTAGGCATCATCGATAATTTGATTGATTTGGTCATTGTCAAGGTCTAAATTCATGGATATGATTGCATCTGCGGTGCTTTTAATGTATGAGTCTATATTTTGGGATAGGATATGTTCAATTTGGTTCATGCCCATATCTTTTTTGATTTTTCGCATATTCTTTTGAATCAAATCTAAAATATCAATCTTAAGCTTTTTAATCTCAATTGCAAGTTGAAAATCACTGTTCTTATTTAAATCTACATGATTTTGGATGTAAAGTTTCATCGGACAGTACATGTGTGTTTTAATAGAAGAAATGTTTATCATATTATAACCTCTTAAATTCTGTAATATTACTTAGAACTTAATCATATAAAAAATAAGAAGTTATAACCAAAGTAAATTCTTTTAAATAAAATAAAAAAAGTAAATAGCTAATAATTTAGCTATTTAAGGTCAATTTCACACGTCGTAGTAATTCTTATTGACTGCAGGCATTTTTGCAAAAATGATTGGAACTACTATTAACACTATACTTAATATCAACATGATGGTCTTGCTTACTCCGTTTGCTTCGCTCATGGTTGATAAAATTCCCTGAATCCAAAGGCCTAAAATACAAATAGGCAAAATGTATTTGATAACGAGTTTCCAGGTTTTTCCAACTTTAATATTTGAATGTGCATTTAATGTCTCAATCAAATCATCAAATTTGTAAATCCAACCGAAGATTATGCATTCAAGAAGGACTGCAAACAGTAACGCGAAGTTATTCAGGAATGCGTCAAATATTCCAAGTATTGTACTTCCTGCACCTGTTGCGAAAATTGTTGAAATACAAAAACCAACAATACAAACAACAGTAGCGGTCTTTTTACGCTCAATAAGGAATTTTTCTGAAATTGAATAGCATACTCCTTCAAGAAGTGCAATAACAGAAGTAATTCCTGCAAAAAGAATACATATGAAGAATAACGGTCCGATTATATGGGCTGCAGGACCCATTGTATTAAATACCTGTGGGAAAACTACAAATGCAAGTCCAGTTCCTGAAGTTACAAGTTCATTAAACGGTATTCCGCTTGTTACAGTCATGAATCCTAAAATTGAGAAGATTCCAATTGAGTTAAACACTTCAAAACCGGAGTTTGAAAATGCCACCATCACTGCATTGTCCACCAATTTTGCACCATCCGGCAGGTAACTTGCATATGTCATCGCAATTGCCATACCTAAACTCAGGGAAAATACGATTTGTCCGAATGCCGCTAGCCACACGTTCAAATCACCCAATGCCGACCAGTCCGGTGTGAAAATCTGGGTATATCCGACTGATGCCCCTGGTAATGTTAGTGAGAATGCAACAATAATTACTACAATAATACATAGCATCGGCAATAGGGTTTTACTTACATTACCGATTCCGTCATTCAGGTCTCTTTTAATAATGAGCCATGCTAAAAACCAAATTGCAAATACTGATACAAGAACTGTCGGCACAATTGTAAATATTCCTGATATGGAATCTGTAGCGTGCAGAACGTTATTTGTGAAATATAAATCTGGATTCGCTCCCCATGCTTTTGTAAAACTTAAACATATATAAATCAAGTCCCATCCTACAACACAAACATAGTATGTTGTAATTAAAAATACAACTAATAATATGAACCATGCTATAGGTTCTAGTTTTTTATTAACTGAATATAGTATTCTTGCAAGTGATTTTTTAAACTTATATCCTACTGCATATTCCACTAAAACAAATGAAATTCCTAAAAGAAATAGTGAAACGATGTAGGGAATCATAAATGATCCTCCACCGTTTGAGTACAGAACATTTGGGAAACGCCAAATGTTTCCGAGACCAACAGCAGAACCAATCATTGCCATCATAAATGCAAGATTACTATCCCATTCTGATTTTTTTGTCTCTGTCATATAACCACACTAATTTTAATATTATTATTTTAGGAGTTTGATGTTTATATATTATTGTATTTAATTTTGCTTAACTCATGTTATTTTTAGTAAAAAGTTTTGAATAAATCTAGTATTTGTTATTTTGTCAAATGAAGATTATTCGTTTTTTAAAAATAGTGAAATGTTAATGATATTCAAGTAATTTATTTGCGGTTTGTTTAAAAAAATAGGTTTGAGAGTATGAAACTCTCTAAAAAAAATATTTTGCAGTCCTAGGCAGGGCTTTCCTTAAGCTTCAAATACTCATCAATTGCTTCACGGGTGGTTCCAACGACTATGCGGTAGTGTGAAAATTCTCCATTGACAATAACCTTTTCCACTTTGCCCTTAGCTATTACGTGCTCGCCGTCAATAACTTCGCCGGCATAGGTGTGTGTAAATGAAACCACTTCAGTCAATGGGAAATCTACTCCATCCAAGACTTCAACGTTTTCAATTGTATAAAGTGAAGGATTGTCGAACGCTCCGAGTGCGCTTACGATATCACATTCGATTTGAGCTATTCCCTGAGGCTCATAAACTGTATCTCCCCAGGTTCCCTCAATTTCATTGTAATCTTTGGTTGCTAAAATGTCGAATAATGTTCCGTTGATTGTTCCTCTGTTTGCTTTTCTGTTTTCATACCATCTGAATTCCTCTTTTGTCAGGCTTTCGTCATACATTCTTTTATCGTATACGAAATCCCAGTAATCGTTGGTGATTCCTTCAACGGTAATGTGTTTGTCGACTTCTTCGATGTAGACTTCTTTTCCGCGGTGCTCTTTAAAAGCGGTGATTGCTCTTCTGTGATTGTCAAGACCATATACGACGAAATCAAGGTCGCTGACATCACTTTTTTGAAGGCCGGGCAGTATTGAGCCGGAAATTCCCAGATGGTCATATGGAATGTCTGCCATGAAATGGAAAAAGTCAGCAACGTCCATCAATTTTGCAATCAGTTCCGGATTTTTAACTTCTCCTCCTTCATCAAAAGTCTTTTTGAGGCCTAAAAGCCTTTCTTCAGGTTTTATTATTTTTTCAACTTTTTCCAATGGGACTCCCATCATTTCAACATTGGTAACTTCTGAAAAATACAGATAATCAGGATAGTTTTCACGTAAATATGAGTATGCTTCTTCTGATCCTACTTTTCTATAACGTTTGCCGTCTTTTTCACGGTCTCCTTCAGGGTCTGGCACATATCTTAAAAAGGAAATTACTCTGTTTTCAGGGTGAATGTAATTTGTTGATGCGAAATACAAATCGTCGCTTGTGTAGATAAAGTCTCTTGTTCTTACTTGCTTCATAATTTTTACTCCTAGTTTTAATTTTTATTTTTAATTAATTAAAATTTTACTAATGTTGGCGGTTAGTTTAGGTTATGATGAAGTTGTCCTGTTCAGATTAAGTTTTGGTATTAAATTTGAAATTGATATTTTTTTTAACATTGTTTTTATATATTTTAAATAATAAACATATTAATGAATAAAATAATAATTTTTTTAGTTTTTCATAAATTAAATTTCAAACATGAAAACTTACATTGGTGATGAAAACTTCAATTCCAACACTATATTCGCCACATTTGTTGTAGAGAAAAAACCTGTTATCATTCCAATTGCCTCTGAATTCTGTGAGATAACTATTGGTGATGATTTAAGTATTTATATTGTCTTGAAGGATGAAAATGGTAATGTCATTGCAAATGCTCCGATTAGCTATGTGGTTAATGGCACTGCAGGTACAACAACTACTGCTGCTGACGGTTCATTTACAATCAAAGCTGTTAACGGTGCAAAGGTTGACATCAAATACGCTGGAAATGAAACAATCCTGCCGACCAACCTTACATTGACATTCAATGTTCCGGACGTTCCTGTCGTTGTTAAAACAGATACTCACTTTGACATTCCTGACCGCACAATAACCATTAACGGATATGCTGTAGACGGTCCTGCTAACGAACAGGGAATATATTATGCAACAACATTGCTTGATGCTAACGGTAAACATGTATCCAATGTATACATGGAATTTGCGGTTAACAACAAGATTTACAACAGGACAACCTATGAAAACGGCAGCTTCAAGCCTTATAAGCTCAACATGATTAGGGCTGGAAGATACACAATGGCTTTCAACTTTGCAGGTGATGACAACTACACCAATGCATTTGCATGCGTATGTGTTGATCTGGACAAAAAGCCTATTACAATCAAGGCAAGCAAAAAAACATACAAAATTGCTACCAAAACCAAAAAATACACAGTTACTCTATCCACAATCAAAGGATTGGACGGTAAAATGCATTTAAGCCCTAAAAAAGTAACACTCAAAGTGAATGGTAAAACATACACAGGAAAAACCAACTCCAAAGGCCAAGTCACCTTCAAAATAAATAATTTGAAGAAAAAGGCTAAATACAAAGCCACAATTAGTTATAAGGGTGATAAAACATATGAGGCTGCAACAAAATCAGTAACCTTAACAGTCAAATAGTGGGATTTACTTCTCACTATAATTTTCTTTTTTAGCTATGGAAAATACGAATGGTCAAATTTTTAAGATAAAATCAAAAAACTGATTTTGCCGAACAAACGATACTTTTTTTAATACCTTTAACTAAATATTAATAGGTAATTTAATTATTTTAGGTTTTTATCATGATTATTACTCATAAACATGTTGATGAAATTTTTGAATATGATGGAAGTCAAATTAATCCGTCATGGGCATTTCAAGAATTTGGAATTTACGGATCATCAATCGTAACTTGGATTGGTCCGGTCAATATCACTCCTGATAACTTAAAGGATTTTGCAGATGTGGGGCTTGAAATCAAATCAAATTACATGGTTAATTTCATTTGTGAATTTTTTGACCAGCAACCTCCGAACATGAGGATTGCCTATTTAAGACAAAGGCTTTTAGTAATGATTTTTAGAGAGATTCTAACAGAATATGGAATTAAAACTAAAAGAGAAGGCGACGATATCTTTGTTGATAACAGAAAATTATCCATTTCTATAGCCAGCGTTTCACTAAGTTCTGCAAAAATACATTTTGCACTTAACCTTGAAGATAAGGGAACTCCAAGTGATGTTGAAACCATTGGACTGTATGATATTAAAGTCGATGACAAACAAATATTTGATGAGGATAATTTATTGGATTTAATCAATGAAACAGTAAATAGATTCATTGATGAGCTAAAAACAATTGAAAACGATATAAGTAAAACCAAGGTGTTAGGATGAAAATTTTAGTAAATGGTATTCAGTCTAATTTAAGATTTTCCTCTGCTCATGTTATTCCAGGTCATGAATCATGCGGATTTATTCATGGTCACTCCTACTTTGTTGATGTGGAAATCGAAGGGGAAAGGGCAGGTGAATTCGAATTTGTAGTTGATTTTAAAGATGTAAAGGGATATACTAAAGCGATTTGTGACGAACTTGACCACAGATTGTTAATTCCTGTTTATAACAAATTAATTGATTTTAAAGATTTTGATAAAGAAAAAGACTCTATTTTTGATTTGAAACAGGAAAAATCAGTTTACTTTAAAATTGACGGTAAAGGATATACTATTCCTGCAGTAGATTGCGTATTCTTGCCTCTTCCATACACTTCTGCCGAAGAGCTATCAAAATTTTTCGCAGAAACATTGGCAAGAAAACTTTCTGAAACATATGACAATTTGAAATATGTTGCAGTCTGCGTCAATGAAGGAATCGGTCAGGGCGCCGAATACAGGAAAGATTTATAATGAAGGCACCAGTTATTGAAATCTTTTCATCTTTTCAGGGTGAAGGATTATTAATCGGTGAGCGCCAAATATTTGTTAGATTTGCTGGATGCAATCTAAACTGTAATTATTGTGACACCAATGATAGTAAATCAAAAGAATCAGGCAAGTTGATGACACCTCAGCAAGTTACTGATGAAATAAATAATTTATTGACTCCTGATTGTAGAACCATATCATTTACTGGAGGTGAACCTAGTTTATATCCTGACTTTATTAGTGAAGTCGGCAAAAACTTTGATTTAAAAATCATGCTAGAGACTAATGGTACTTTGCCGGATAATATTGATTTAATTGACAATTTGGATATGGTTTCATTGGATATTAAATTGCCGGAGCATTTTGACGGCGAATTTGATGAAAGTATTTTTATAAATGAGATTAAATCACTAAATTTATTAATGGCGAAGTCTATAAATGTATATTGTAAAGTAGTTATATTGCCTTCAACAAAAATAAAGTCATTTAAAGAGGTAGTTGAAAAATTATCCGCAAATATTACAAACAAAAGTAACCTTCAAATAATTATCCAACCTTCTAGTCCTTTATCAGAATGGAAGGACCTTAATTTTCGATTATTTGAATTTTCCGAGATTGTTGGGCAATATTTTGAAGTTTCCACCATTCCTCAAATCCATAAGATTTTGGATATTGAGTGATTTTGTTTTTAATATGATTTTATTTAATTTTTGAAGTGCAATTGTAAATTGAGGTGTGTAAATGAAAAATAAAACATCCATTAACAGAAAATCAAACACAGGTGCAGTTGAACGTGAAACAAAAGTTCACGATAAAGAAGGAGACATAATGGCTATTGCAACTAGAGATGTTATCTCCATTCCTCCTACAAAACCTATTAAAGATACTGCAAAAGTAATGATGGAACATGAATTCAGAAGATTACCAGTCACAGATCCTGGTTCCGGCAAGTTATTGGGTATTGTAACAGTAATGGATATATTAGATTTCTTTGGTGGAGGAAAAAAATTCAACATTATTGAGAAAAAATACGAAGATAACTTCTTGGCAGCTATTAACGAACCAATTAAAGAAATCATGACTCGTGATTTAATTACTTTATCTAATAAGGCATCTATTGGAGAAACCATTGAAACCATGTTAGATAATCAATTAGGTGCTATTCCTCTTGTTGATGGTGATGGAAAACTCGCAGGTATTGTAACTGAAAGAGATATTGCACTATCCCTTGCAGGCATGGCAGGTAAAGAAACCGTACAGGATTTTATGAGTCCTAAAGTATTCACTACCACTCCTGGAACACCTTTGGAAGGTGCATGCAAAATCATGGTTAGAAATGGTTTAAGAAGAATCCCTGTTGTGGGCGGTGAAGCTGATATCTCCAAAGCAGCTAAAAAATTATTAGGTATTTTAACTTCTACTGATGTAATAAGATTCTTAAATGCAAAAGAATTGTTTGATCATTTAAATTCCAATTTGGCAACTGATGTTTTAAAAACAGTTATTTCCGATATTATGGTAAAAGATCCGGTGACTGTTGAACCTAATATGACTATCGGAGAATTATGTGAACTGTTCTCAGAAAGGAATATTGGTGGAGTTCCAGTTGTTAAAAATGATAAAGTAATCGGAATTATTACTGAAAGAGATATATTAAACGCAGTTAAAAGATTTTAGACAGATAAAATATAGGAGATGATAATATGCAAATTAAGAATTTGATGTCTGAGGATATAATCACTGTAGACAAAGATCAAAATCTTTCTGATGCTTTAAAATTGTTACGTAAAAATAACGTATCCCGTTTACCTGTAACTAATAATAAAGAATTAGTGGGTATTATTTCCGAAAGGGACATAGCTAATAAGCTTGGTTCTTCAAAATATGAAAGTATGCCTGCATCAAGACTTCATATTTCATCTGTAATGGTTAAAGATGTATTTACAGTTCCACAGGAAATGCAATTGGAAGAAGTAGCAAAATTAATGTTGGAAAACGGTATCGGATCAGTTCCTGTCATGGATGATGATAAGATGGTTGGTATTGTTTCCAAAGCTGATTTTGTAACTCTTGCAAACGGAATTGCATTTGATAAAATAGCTGTAAAGGAAATAATGTCAAAAGATGTAAAATATGTATCTCCAACTGAAAGACTTATCCACGCAAGAAGAGTAATGCTGGAATCCAATGTTGGAAGATTGCCTGTTTTAGATGATGATAAACTTGTTGGAATGATTACCTCCAAAGATTTGATGAGAGCATTCATTGACTTTAGGAAAAAAGTTCCGGAAAAATATCAAAAATCTCAAATTAAGGAAGTTTTAGTCGAAGACATTATGTCTACTAATCCAGTTTATGTGACAAAAGACATGTCTATTTCTGAAGTGTCTGAAATAATGATGGAAACCGGATACAACGGTTTGCCTGTTGTTGAAGGTGAAGAAGTAATTGGCATCATCACACAAACAGATATTTTAAGACTAATTGAAAAATTAGAATCTTAAATATTGGTATAGTTTCTCAACTATACTACTTTTTTTATTTTTTTTAAGGGGGTTTAAAAATTACTCTAATTTCATTTTTAGGTCCTAAAGGAACATTTACCCATGAAGCGGCAAATATGCTGGGCGAAGAACTGATTCCTTATTGCACTATTCCTGCAGTTATGGAAAGTGTAGCTAATGGGGATTGTTCTTTAGGTGTTGTTCCAATAGAAAATTCTATTGAGGGACCTGTAGGTATTACGCTAGATTCACTGGCCCATAAATTCGATTTGAAAATTTTTAAGGAAATCATCCTTCCAATAAATCAGAATTTCATTGTAAATCCTGGTTGTAAAATGGAGGATATTGAAGACGTGTATTCCCATGCTCAGGCATTGGCGCAGTGCCAGGATTTTGTCAGAAAAAACAATATTCAGCCTCATTATGCGATAAGCACTGCGAGAGCCGCTAAGGATATTATAGGTGATAAATCAAAAGCGGCTATTGGAAATTCCAAGATTGTAGAGTTGTATGGTTTGGAAATCCTGGAATCAAACATTCAGGATGTGGACAATAACGCAACAAGATTTGTCGTTGTTTCAAAAGAGGACCATGAACTCACTGGCGATGACAAAACATCAATCATATTTTCCATTTATGAGGATAAGCCTGGAGGATTATATAACATTTTGGGAATTTTTGAAAAAAATAACATTAACTTGACTAAGATTGAATCAAGACCTTCAAAAAAAGGTTTGGGTAAATATCTGTTCTTCGTTGATTTTAATGGACACAAGGACGAGGAATTAATCCAAAATATTTTAAAAGAAGTCCAGGAACAGACATATTATTTTAAGGTTTTAGGTTCTTATCCTCAATATGTTAGGTAAACTTTAAATTAATGTTTATATATAATTTATTATGTATAAATTCGGGGAGGTAGGAACATGTCAGATGATAGAGATAAACTTCTTGGTATCATGAACAGTTTGGAATCTGATTACAGGTCTGGAAAAATATCTGCCGAAAAGTATAGCTATTTCAGATCCAAATATGAAGATAAGCTTAATTCAATAGATGCTAGAGATGCAACTAAAAGAATTAGGTCAATGCAAGGCAAACCATCTTCAGATACTAGAAAAAGAAGAAATAAAAGACCTACCAAAAATAAAAGAAAACAAGAACAAGATTTGGTTCAAAAATATATTATTAATCCTAAAAAATCAGATAAAAATTATAAAAAAAATAAAGGTTCTTCAATAGACAGCGGTACTTTCAAATTATTGCTGCTGTTAATATTGGTAATAGGTTTTACTGCAGGCACTGCCTACGGTATTTTTAATTTTGATTTTGGATCAATATCTCAAGGAGAGACAGTTGCTGTTGTAGATGACACTGCATTCCCTGAATTTCAAGAAACTGCAAAAGTCAACACAACAAAAACCTATTATAATTATACTTCTTATAGTACTTCCAATAGCAATCTGGAGACAACTTCGGATAACTCGTATAACCAGTATAGTCAGTCAAGTAATTCATATGATTCAAATTCATATCAATCTTCTTCCCAGTCTCAAAGTTCAGAAAGCAGTTCGTATGATAGTAGTAGTAATGGCGGCAGTAATATTGAGACCACGGTTGGTGGATGAAATTAATCTGTTCTATAGGTGATATTATGAAAATTAATGTGTTTAAAGGAAGCATGATTATTCTTATGGTCTTATTATTTTTAGTTTCCGTTACTGCGGTATCCAGTGCCGATAATAATACGGATATAAGCATACTGACCTTGTCAAAAGGAGGAATTACCATACAATACCCATCAGATTGGGGTGATTCACAGGCAACTTCAAATTATTCTGTAATGGCAATTTCTAAAATCAATTCTGTTGATGGATTGGGCATTGGTAAGATTAACATTAACATTGAAAAGAAGCCGTTTGAAGGTGAATTCGGCTCATTTGTCAATGAGACTTATGACAAAATGAAAAGGGACAGCTCTTACAATTTAGTCTCTTCCGGTTCTGTTGTTGTTGGTGATAAGGAAGCGTATGAATATGTTTACACCTCTACTCAGGGTACCGGTGAAAAGGAACATAAGGCTATCTGGTTTGAAAAAGGTGGTCAGGCTTATGTTATAATGTATAGCGCTCCTATTTCAGACTTTGAAGATAATTTGTATGTTTTCGATTTTGTATTGTCAAATATACAAATTAATTAATTCTTTTTTTTGGTGTTAATATGATTGTTTTATGTGTAACAGGTAGTGTTGCTGCTAGCGAAGCTATTAAACTCGCTCGCGAATTTAGAAGAAACGATGTTGAAGTAAAATGTTTTATGAGTGATGCGGCTTGTGAAATCATTCATCCGAATTCAATGGAGTTTGCAACAGGCAATGAAGTTGTGACCAAATTAACAGGCGATATTGAGCATGTCAAATACTCTCAGGAGGATTTGATTTTGGTTGCACCCGCTACTGCAAATACCATTTCCAAATTTGCATACAAAATAGCGGATAATCCGATATCCACTCTTCTGATTACTGCATACGGGCATGACACTCCAATCATTTTTGTTCCTTCAATGCACGATTCAATGTATAAGGCCATCAAAGGCAACATTGAGAAAATAAAGCAGGAGCAATCAGCTATTTTTATAAAACCTCGCATGGATGAAGGAAAAGCAAAATTCCCTTCAAAGGAAGATATTGTTTTGGAATCTTTGAGAACTATTAATTTAAACAAAAAGGATTGATACTATTAAAGGAAAAAAAGTTTTAATAAGTTTGGGCGGAACTTATGAACCTATCGATTCTGTAAGGGGGATTACAAATAAATCCTCCGGGAAGATGGGCCTTGAACTTGCAAAGGAAGCCTACATTCGTGGCGCTGATTTAAAATTGGTTGTAGCTAATGTCAGTGTTGATATTCCCTCTGTTTTTGATGTTGTTCATGTTGAAACCAGTTCAGAGATGAATGATGCGGTTTTAAGTTTAATTTCAGATTACGATATATTTATTTCCACTGCTGCAGTTTCAGATTTTGAATTCAGACAAAAATCCGATAAGAAAATCGATTCCAGCAGTTCTCTTTTTTTAAATCTGAAGCCTACTACAAAAATAATCCGCCAAATTAAAAAGATCAATCCTGATATCTTTTTGGTTGGATTTAAAGCCGAATTCAATATTTCCCGTGATGAAATTATTGGATGTGCAAGAAAACAAATTGCCGATGCAGGCACAGATTTGGTTATTGCAAACGATATTTCAAAAAATGAGTGTCATTTCGGATCAGACAATAATGAGGTCCTGATTGTGGATGATAATGTTTTATCTGTTCCTTTGGCTTCAAAAAGAGAAATCGCAAAAACAATTTGTGACGTAATTTCTAAAAAATTATAGCTTAATCTACATATGCTTTTAATAAAAGTATTATTTTTTCATTCCATTGATTTATATTATAGGAACGTTATTTTATTTTAATGAAACTTCAGCTATCATATATTTTAATTATAGCTATAATTAAAATAAGCATAGGTTTGAACATCTCCATTTTGGGAAAAAATTTGATTTTTAGGAAATTCCTTTTTTTCATTAAATTTCATCGCTGTATATTTGATTTTCAAATCATGATTTGATTTTTAGTGCAATATTGTTTTTGATATATAGAATTAAATCATATAATTTTTAGGTGTCAAACATATATTTTTATGGAATTGTAAGCATTGTAAAGTAATACTTTTTCAAATAAAATAAGCAAATTCATATTTGAAAAAATTTTTTTTAAAAAAGAGTATTTTCATAAAATAAGTTCATGCCTTTAGGCTTTAGTTAAATGGAGTGATTAATAGAGTGAATCCACCTAAAGGACGCTTAGATGAACTTTTATTTTATTTGCATTAGCATATTTTATATTTTATTTTATAGTATAAAAAGGTATCTAAGTAATACTTTATAGTATATATAAAGCTTTGTGGTGTAAAATTTATTTGACAAAATTACTTACCAAATGCTCTCTCACTAACCTTTTATAAAAACAAAAATATAGATGTGAAATTATGAATGACGAGCAATTATTGGATGAAATTCACAGCGTGAACAATCATTCAAAGGCAACACGTGAAGCGTACAAAAAAGCGGTGAATTTGTACACTACCTACAACGAGATGTCTTTATACGAATTAATCATGGAAGCAGAGGAAGAGGAAAATAAAAGGATAAAATGGAAGTTGTGTTCTGTTAGGAGAAGATTAATTGGGTATAGGAAATTTTTACTTGATAACTTTGCCTACAACTCATTTAGAACCTTCTTTAGTCCTATCGTAAATATCTACAAATACTATGAAATTGAGATTTTCACTCTCCCTAAAATGAACCACAAATCAATTAAAAGGTCTCAACCATTAAAATTTCATGATTTGCCGGATAAAGAAATTATTAGGGAAGCAATAAATATTTCTAGTCCATTGATTAAGGCTGTAATCCTTTTTATGTGTTCTAGTGGTTGTGCTGTTCAGGAAACCGTTAATTTAACTGTAGGGGATTATCTCAAAAGTATCAGAGATTATACTGACAAAAAAGATGTTTTTGAAGCAATAAATGATATTAGTGGAAGAAATGATATTGTACCTACTTGGGATATTTGGAGACAAAAGACTAATAAGTATTATACAACTTATTCAAGCCCGGAATCTGTAATAGCTATCAATTCATACTTAATATCAAGACCGGATAATTTTACTAATGACTCCAAGTTATTTAAGTACAGTAAGAATTATATCCAAACAAGATTCATCAGGATCAATAATGAATTGAACCTGGGTAAGGTTGGGGACAATGGCTATAATCGATTCAGGACTCACATGTTAAGAAAATTCCATGCAAGTTCATTATACAATGACGGTATGAGTTTGGATAAAGTAAATGATTTGCAGGGCAAAGCTAAAGGTAGAACTGACCAGGCTTATTTTATGATTAACCCAGAAGATTTAAAATACGAATACATCAAACATCTACCTGCTGTTACAATAAATAAAGACGTTGAAAAGTTATCCATCAAATCTCCAGAGTATATGAAAATGGAAGAGGAAAATGAACTCTTGAAATCAGAAGTAGGTGACATGAGAAAAGAACTCGATGAGATGAAAGAATTGAAAAAAGAATTTTATAGTATTCTTAAGAAAGTTGAAAGTCAATCATAATGTTATATAACTTAATGTTATAGCATTTGGTGTGGTTTAATCTGTGTCAAATGCTATATCATTTAAAATTAAAAAGGTGATACAAATGGTTTATATCGTAGCAAATAGCAAACATGCAAAAGAATTAATTAAATTAGATTTTCCAGATAGACTTTGTGCATCTCCTGAAAGTTGTGAAAATTGGTTAGCACATTGTAAAAAATACAATATGAAATTTTTAAAAGGTTCTTACGGTACTGTAGTCCATAAAGATTTTAATGAGTATTTTAAAAATTCCAAAAGCGATAAAATAAGAAAAGAATTATCTTGTGAAGATATATTGATTGATGGGGAAAAAATTAGCTTGCCTTTAGATCATACAAATCTACTGAAATCTAAAATTGATAAGAATGTTTATATTTTAACATCAAGCCCGTATTATGAGTTAAATTTGGATTTAATTGAAAGCATTAAAAATTATCCTCACGATGTCTATGTGATTAATCCCAACTTTTTAGATTATTATTCATTCATTGATGAGCCATCTGAAAAATTAAGACATCCGTTGGATGGAATCAATTATGCGTTTACTAATGCAAGTGAAACACAAATTAAAAGCATTAATGATGCAATCTATAATGGTACTGGATTATTTGGTGTTTTTAGAAAGTTGTTGTAAATAAATTTTTCATACTCATTTTACCATCACCACATCAACTTTCATTGTTGAAACCTCATTTTGATTTTATACATTTGACTAATTTTTCTTACATTTTTATGTTTCATTGTTTATAGAATTTTGCAAAAACACATGCCTTATCTTCAAATTTTTTTCTCAAAAAAATGAACAATTTAGCATTAAAAAACTAATAGAAATGTTTATATATTCATTTTGACAAACTATGATTAGCCATTACCAAATGAAAGCAATTTTACGAAGTGAAAGCAATTTTTCATTCTCGTACAACTTTTTTTTGGTGAGGCCTAAAAATCAATTTAGTGAGGTAAAATATCAAGAAAAGTAACGAAAAAATAAGATCATAAAAAAAGGATTATAAAAAAAATTTGTAATGAATAACGAGCTATAAATTTTTTAATATAATCCTGGGTCAGTTAGAAAAATAAAAATAATTAAACAGAGCCGACAAACTTTGTTAAAAATTAATACTTTCCAAAACTTAACCCAATATTTAGTTTATTTTAAGGAATATATAAAGATTATTAAACCAAATAAACCACAAATTATCTTATTCTAAATATTCGGTAAAGAATGGAAAACTGATTTACTCGAATACTATTTTTATTTTTCAAATTGTCTGGCCCAAATGATTTTGAGATTTTCGAAGAATTGCTCTCTATTAATATGTTCAGATTGATGAGAGTGTGAAAAAATGGAGACATCAAAACCATGTATGGACAAATAAGACCAATGCCTCGAGAAGTAATTGTTTCCAATAACTTCCAGGCACTAGAGGAAGCCATTGCTGAAATTTCTGAAACTGAAAACATCAGCAATGAAAAGGAATTCTTTGATTTGTACGAAATCAAGATAATGAAACTGGATCAATAGCTTTAATCCAGTAGATTGTTGAACTAAAGTTTAAAAACATTAACGGAGCCGACAAACAATGATAGAACAAGATGTAAATGGTGTGCCTCATGTTTTAGTACCAAAGGAGGCATGGGAAATTGTATCAGAAGTTTTTAGTAAACTCGATGAAATGGGTGAATGGAATGAATAGCTATTGCCCATTTGAAGGACATTGCATTATTGAGGTTGATTAATCATGACAACCTCAATTAATCAATTTGAAGATAATTTCCATGGTATTCTAACTCACAGAGGTGAAGTCAAAATTGCCAAAGGTGATGTTGAACAGGAAATCCTCTATATTGATGACGATGGGATTATATTAGTGGATGGTGGAAAAAAAGCATACCAAACACTAATACACTCTAAGCTATTGTCTTTAATTCAATATGCAAAAGAAGGCGATACAGCATTAGTCAAATTTATAAGGGGAGAAGCTTTTATTGTTGGATTTAGGAAAAACAAGAGGAATGATAAATATGGAAAAAACAATTCTTGAAATGCAACAAAATCTTAGGGAAGGTTACTATGTTGTTTTTGTATCTACAGATGAAGAACAGTATTTTCCACTTACTAAATCAGATACTCTTAGTTTCCTGGAGGATAATAGATTAGCAATTCGCAGTAAAAGCGGAATGGTTAGAATAATTAACTTGGATTTAATTATTGAAATTTGTATCAGGAGATTTGATTCATATGTCTAAGCCAGCACGATTATATCCTAAAGAAGACCCGATGAACTTAAATCCCAAAGTAATAATGATGGGAAGTATTTTATTTGCAATAATAATTGGCTGGATTGGAATTGTAACAAGTACTGTAGGATTATAAAAGGTGATAAAATGGTAAAAGCAGAACTTATAGAAAGCCCAGAAGTTTCCAAAGAAACTGAGTTAATAGCTACCGATAATGTTCCTAATGTTGATGTGGCTATTGAACAATGGGATGCATATCAAAAACTCTGTAAAGGTTTATTAAACGAAACAGATTATCAAGAAATAATTGTAAAAGAAAAAGATGAGAATGGAAACTATGTTAAAGTGAAAAGACACTTTAAGAAAAAATCAGCATGGCAGAAACTCTCCCGTGCATTCAATGTTGATACACATATTGTTGATCGTGACATTGAAAGAACCAAAATGGGAAGAGTGCGTGAAGCTTACTATTGCGTTAGAGCAACATTGCCAAATGGCCGTAGTGTTGAATCTGATGCATTATGCTCCAGAAGTGAAAGGGGCAAAGATAAAGTTTCAGACCATACTATAATGTCTACCGCTAAAACACGTGCAACAAACCGTGCAATAGCTGAGTTAATAGGAGCTGGAGAAGTTAGTGCTGAAGAAATGTCAGCTGAAAAACTGGTATCTCAAAACCAGTCAAAATTTTTAAAAGAGGACAATAGCTAATTCCTCTTTAATATTTTATTTAGGAGAATGTTAAAATGAGTTTTAATGACAAACAAACCATATTTACAGGCACACAATTAGATTATGAAGAAATTGTAGAAATTCCAGAAGGATATGAAAAAGCAGAATTAAAAGACTTTGAAGATGGAACTCTCATCACCGGCAGACCTGAAATGTCTTCAGTT
>NZ_CACXXB010000009.1 GCF_902771435.1 uncultured Methanobrevibacter sp.
ATGCTTAGTAGATTTCATGCCTAATAGTCAAGGAAAATCCACATATTATTATGAATGGAAATGCTTTGACGAAAAAATAGGCATGGCCTAAGAATCTCCTGCTTCTACAAGCCGGAGAGGTTCAAAAACCGTAACCTTCAGTTTCAAAGGTCTCCACAACATCCTTTAGGACTTCAGGAATATTGATCTGCTGAGGGCATTCCTCAATGCACAATTCACATTCAATACAGTCAGAAGCAATTCCAACGTCAGGAAGCTTTGTATAATTCAGATAAGCATTTCCATACTGTGTCCATCCGGTTTTATCGTCAAGCATTTTTTCCTTATTGTACAAATCAAAGATTTTTGCAATGTCAATATCTTCGGAACATGAGTCAACGCAGTATCTGCATTTTGTGCAGTCCACGGTAATGTTACTGTTGATGATTTCTGAAACCTCTTCAAGGATTTTCAGTTCATCATCATTCAACGGATCCGCATTTTTAATTTCATGAATGTTGCTTTCAAGCTGCTCAAGATTGCTTGCACCTGTCAGAACTACACAGGCATCAAGGTTGGCCACGAATCTCATTGCCCAGGAAACAACAGACCTATCAGGATTATAATCTTTCATGAGCTTTTCGGCTTCTTTAGGCACGTCAGCTAAAAATCCGCCTTTATACGGCTCCATAATCATTACCTGCTTATCATATTTCTTTGCAATTTCCAGACATTTTTTTGATTCGATTCCCTCATCTTCCCAGTCAAGATAATTGATTTGAAGAAGGACAAATTCCAGCTCAGGATGCATGAATAATATCTCTTCGAGAAATTCCGCATTTCCGTGGGTGGATATTCCGATATGCTTGATGAACCCTTCCTCTTTTTTCTTTTGGATAAATGAGTATAAATCAACGTTTTTCCATGCAGCTTCAGTAAATCCGCTTACGTTATGAAGCATATAATAGTCAAAGTATTCCACACCGCAATTTTTCAGTTGCTCGGCAAATATCGGTTCCAGCTGTGATTCTTCCGTAATGACAAACAACGGCAGTTTGGTTGCAATCTTAAATGATTCGCGAGGATATCTGTCAACGACACACCTTTTAAATGCATCTTCACCGACACCCTCATGGTAAACAAAAGCTGTGTCAAAGTGATTGAACCCAGCATCCATATACATGTCCACCATCTTATTGACCTGTTCATAGTCAATCTTTGTAAAGTCGTTTTCATCCAAAAGAGGAAGCCTCATCATTCCCATACCTAAATTCTTCATCATAATCCCTCAAAATAGCTTTTCTATTCAAAACATGATTTTTCACATAACGCTTTATGTAAAATGTTTTCAGTTAAATGTTTAGATTCACAACAATGTTATTACTTATGTCTCTTAATGGTTATAAATTATTACCTGAAAACGTATTTAAATAAAGCAAGTAATAATTATTTCCATGAATAAAAAACGATGCAGTTGGGCGACTTCAGATGAAGTCTATATAAAATACCATGACGAAGAATGGGGAGTTCCAACCCATGATGACAGGGAACTTTTTGAATTTCTTGTGCTGGAGTCTTTTCAGGCAGGATTATCATGGATTACTATCTTAAAAAAGCGTGAAAACTTTAAAGAGGCATTTGATGATTTTGATGTTGTTAAAGTGGCCGGTTATGATGATGTTAAAGTTGATGAGCTAAGGGAAAATGAAGGAATCATCCGCCACAAGGGCAAAATAACATCAGCCATCAATAATGCGAAGATATTCATTGAAATTCAAAAGGAGTTCGGAAGCTTTGACAATTATATCTGGGGCTTTACTGACGGCAAGGTCATTAAAGCAGAATATCTGACCGAATCAGAGCTGTCCAAAGCCATTTCAAAAGATTTGAAAAAACGTGGAATGAAATTTGTAGGTCCGACAATAATATATTCATATCTTGAAGCCGTTGGAATTATTGACAACCATCAGGAAAATTGCTTCAAATTTTAACATTACCATCGGGAATAGTGATTTTTTGCCTAAATAAACTACTGGATATATATCCCCATGAAAAAATTAAAACAAAAAACTCAAACGTTAATGTTAATGTAAAATCTGATTAAATAAATCAAAAGAAATTTCTGCAAAATAAGAATAATTAAGGATTGAATCAATAATTCAATCACTCTTCCAGGAGTATAATATCTTTTGGATTGACCTTCAAATACTCGGGAACAGTAAACTCATGGTCACGAATCCTTTTGTCAACCTTCCACCATAAGCCGTTTGCCAAGGTTATTTCCCATTCGAAAGGCATCTCCAGTTTTGTTGAATTCGCAGTATCAATCACATTGACATCATCCTTTTCAGCGACAGTGAAATTATGCGCCCTTATTCCTATGTGAGTAATGTTAGGTGAGATCTTTTCGGATACTTCAAAAACAACACCCCAATCCAATGATTTGAGATGATAATCATCAATAACTTCAATTCTAGAAATGTTCTTACAGCCTGTAAGCCTTGCAACCTGAACCTTTCTTGGATTTTCAAATATGTCGTAGGTATCGCCTTTTGCAATAATTTTTCCTTCATCCAGGACTATGAGCTCGTCACAGAACTGGAATGCCTCGTCACGGTCATGAGTAACCATGATGGAAAATCCGTCAAAATCCTTTAAAGAACGGACAAGTTCAATACGCAACTGCTCTTTCAAGTATGTGTCCATGGCACTGAAAGGCTCATCCAGCAATATGACATCAGGCCCATAAGCCAATATGCGGGCCAGAGCCACCCTTTGCTGCTGGCCACCGGACAATTGTCTGGGATATCTTTTCTCCAAACCATTCAAATGAAAACGTTCAATCATTTCAGATACTGTTTTCTTATCATCTTTAGGAAGACCGCAAGCTACATTTTCCTCAACGGTCATATTGGGAAACAGTGCATAATTCTGAAACAGGTAACCTACATTTCTTTTTTGAGGCCTTAAATTAATTTTTTTATCTGAATCGAAATAAACAGTCTCATCACCAGTGTTTAAACTAACAACGCCCTTATCCGGATCCACAATACCTGCAATAGATTTCAGTGTCATACTTTTACCGCAGCCTGACGGACCGAGAATGCCCAAACTCCTGTTTTTCAATTCAAAACTAACATCAAGGTCAAATTCCTTAAGTTCCTTTTGGATATTTACCTTTAACAATTTATTTTCCATATCTCTCCCCCGCAATATATGAAAAAATAAAAAATATCATTCAAATTAGATACAATCATGAAATATAGCTGGAAATACTTTAAATTTTATTATTTAAATAATTTTCTTTGATTTAAACAATTTTCGAAGTGAATAATAATGAATAAAGAAAAAATAAGATAGCATATTTGAAAAAAAAGAAATTCAATGAAAAGAGAATTTTTGGAAAAATCCAAAAAAAACATGAAAATAAGTATAAAAAAGATGTGGTTGATTTACTCTTCAAGTAATATTACATCTTTAGGATTTATTTTTAAATATTCTGGAATGACAAACTCGTGCTCATCAATCTGTTTATCATATTTCCACCATAAGCCGTTTGGCAGGGTTATTTCCCATTCAAAAGGCATTTCCAACAAGGATGAATTTTTAGTATCGAACGCATTGACATCGTCCTTTTCGGCGGGGGCAAAATCATGTGCCCTTATTCCGATATGAGTGATGTTAGGTGAAATCTTTTCGGATACTTCAAAAACAACACCCCAATCCAATGATTTGAGATGATAATCATCAATAACTTCAATTCTGGAAATGTTCTTGCAGCCTGTAAGCCTTGCAACTTGAACTTTCGTTGGATTTTCAAATACCTCATAAGTATTTCCTTTTGCGATGATTTTACCTTCATCCAAGACTATGAGCTCATCGCAGAACTGGAATGCCTCGTCACGGTCATGAGTAACCATGATGGAAAATCCATCAAAATCCTTAAGGGAACGGACAAGTTCAATACGCAGCTGCTCCTTCAGGAATGTGTCCATGGCACTGAACGGTTCATCGAGCAATATGACATCAGGACCATAAGCCAATATGCGGGCCAGAGCCACCCTTTGCTGCTGACCACCAGACAATTGACGAGGATACCTATCCTCCAAACCGTCCAAATGAAAACGCTTGATCATTTCATGCACAATTTCCTTATTAACATCTTTAGGAAGACCGCTAGCAACATTTTCTTCAACGGTCATATTGGGAAACAGTGCATAATTCTGAAACAGGTAACCTACATTTCTTTTTTGAGGCCTTAAATTGATTTTTTTATCCGAATTAAAATAAACAGTCTCATCACCGGTGTTTAAACTAATAACACCCTTATCCGGATCCACAATACCTGCAATAGATTTCAAGGTCATACTTTTGCCGCAACCGGACGGACCAAGAATACCCAAACGCTTATTCTTCAGTTCAAAATTTACATCCAAGTCAAATTCCTTAAGTTCCTTTTGGATATTTACCTTTAACAACTTATTGCTCATATCCATACTCCATAAAAGATTAAAAAAAATAGTAAATTATTTCCACTGCTTTTCCTTACGTATAGAAATATAATCCATTATGAAAATAGCTATAAATGCTATGATAACAATGACTATAACATAATTAAAAGCCTCTCCCATATTACCTGCAGCCACTTCGGAGTAAACTGCCATTGGGAGTGTTCTGGTTTCTCCGGCAATATTACCTGCAAGCATAGCTGTAGCACCGAATTCGCCTAAACCACGGGCATAGGCAAGAATTCCACCACTGATAATTCCAGGCAATGCGTTTGCAAATAAAATTTTCCAGAAAATTTTCCACTCGGACATGCCCAATGTACGGCCGGCATCCAACAAGTTGGAATCCACCTGTTCAAATGCACCTCGAGCGGAACGATACATTAAAGGAAAAGACATGACCACTGCAGCAATAACTGTTGCAGACCATGAAAAAGCAATTTTCACAGTGAAAAAGTCTATAAAAAACTTACCGATTGGTCCTCTAACACCAAAAATCCACAATAAAAAGAACCCCACTACAGTAGGAGGCAGTACAAGAGGCAATGTGAAAATACCATCAAGTACAATTTTTATTGAATCATTTTTTAATTTAACAAGACCCCAGGCAACAAATAACCCTACAAAAAAGGTTATGAATATTGACAGACTTGCTGTCTTCATTGAAATGAAAACCGGGGACCAATCAGTAGTCATGCCTCATCTCCTTTAAGTGTTTTATTATTCAATATCTTTCAAATATCTATTCGTGAATGGTGAAACCGTATTCAACAAAGACATCTTTAGCTTCTTTGGTTTGTAAGAAGTTCAAGAATGCATCTGCAGCATCTGGGTTTGTTGTGTTACTAAGTTCAGCTACAGGATAGATAACGGAAGTGTTTAAAGATCCTTGAGGAGCTTCACAAATCACTTTTACGCCACTGTTGGATTTAGCATCAGTGGAATATACAACACCACAGTCAGCAGATCCTTGAGCAACTTGGTTTAATACTTCAGTTACGTCTTTACCTAAGGATAATTTGGATTCAGTATCATTCCAAATACCTAAATTGGTAAATACTTCTTTAGCGTATTGACCTGCAGGTACGGATTCAGGATCACCGATAGCAATGTGACCGCTCATATTTTTCAAGTCATTGAATGAAGTGATGTTGGAAGTTGAGTTAGCAGGTACAATCAATACAACTTTGTTTTCTAAAAATTGTTTGTTGGTATCGTTTTTAATATAACCTTCTTCCATTAACTTATTCATTTGTTTGTTTGCAGCGGACATGAAAATATCAGCTTTTAAACCGTTTTCAATTTGGGTTTGTAAATCCCCACTTGAAGCGTAAGTAGGAGTTACTTTTACATTAGGATATTTTTCCTTGAACATTGGAATTAACTTTTCATCATATACATTTTTTAAACTAGCAGCTGCAGCCAAATTAACGTCTCCAGTTACGTTGGCGTCAGCAGCGCTGGTTGAGTTACTGCCACCTAAAAAGTCAAAAAATCCGGCAGAACATGAACCCACACTAACAACAACTACTGCTAATAAAATAGCAACAAGTAATAACTTTTTCATAGATTTCATGATTATTCTCCTTTTTCGAGTAAATTAAACAAAATATCACTATCAGACATTAAATACAATAATCAAGATTAGTAAAAAAAAGCAACTGCAAACATTAGAATCACCAACAGAAGATGGAAATGAAATGAACAACCCCCATTTTCATTATCTGATGAAACTGCAGAAACAAACCCATTAAACCAAAAAAAATATTACAAAACAGAACAATATTAATCTAATTTTATAATATTTTCCTACAATCCATTTACTACTCCCAAATTACATTCAATATCATGATTAGCATTTATAATTCTATGAATTATGACATATAAATATTTTCATATCGACTAACAATTCCTTCAACATGAATGTGATTTTTTAATTTTAAGCCGAAAAACTGAAAATATTTCGTTAGGCACATCAATTCATACAAATATACTTTCTAACAATACATATAAAAGTATTGTTATGAAATGTTCATAATCAATATCATGTCGATGAATAGAACTTTAATTAAATAGCTTAAAATTAGAAATGAAGATAAATTATAGAATATTGCGAATTAAAATAATATTATCATCAAAACCTATCATATCGAATGAAATGGTAAAAATTAGCAAAAGAAAAAAAATCACATATCCGATTAATTCTTAAAATAATTCTTCAAAATAATTCTTTTAAAAAAAAAAATGGGAATTTAAGTATCAATGTCAAGCATCAATACTCAAACTTTTTTTAAACATGCCTAATGACAGTGTAATCGGATATTTCAGAATTGACTGTACACAGGTCATTGACGTTCAGGTGATGTACATCATCATGTCCTGTGATTCTTGCAAATGTTTTAAGCTCCTCATTTGAAACCATCAGATAATTTTCAACCCTTTTAGCAGCAGTCTCTATTTTCAATCGCCTTCTCAACCCGTCATCCTGGGTTGCAACACCAACTGGACAATCTCCTGTATCACATATCTTGTATTGCTGACAGGCCGCCGCAATCATGGCTCCGGTACCAATAGCTACCGCATTTGCACCCATGGCCAGTGCCTTTGCAAAGTCAGATGAAACCCTCAAGCCACCGGTTATTGTCAAATCTATGTCGCTTTCATGACTATCCAAAAATTTTCGGGCTCTTGCAAGTGCGTAAACTGTTGGAACTGAAGTTGAATCCCTGACAAGTTTTGGACTTGCGCCGGTTGATCCTCCACGACCGTCAATGGTTATGAAATCAGGCTCAGCATATATGACATAATTCAAATCATCCTCGATTCTGCCGGCTGCAAATTTCAAGCCGATTGGCCTTCCGCAGGACCTTTGCCTCAGCTCATCAACCAAATCTTTAAGGTCTTCCTTTGAGTTGACTTCAGGTATTGTAGCAGGTGAGTGAATATCCTCGCCCAATGGCTTGCCCCTGATTTTAGCTATTTCATCAGTTACCTTTTCACCCTGAAGTTGACCTCCAAGACCTGGCTTTGTAGACTGGCCTATTTTGATTTCGATTGCATCGGCATTTTTCAAATTCTCGTCAGTTGCAGAATATTTGTTTGGGACATATTCAAAAATGTATCTGTAAGCGTTTTCCATCTCTTCAGGAAGAATTCCTCCTTCACCACTGCACTGAGCGGTTTTGATAGCTGCACTTCCTTTGGCCAGTGCGATTTTTGTCTCACGAGATAATGCCCCGAAAGACATGTGGGTGATGTAGATTGGACTTTCAATAATCAACGGCTTTTTAGCATTTTTGCCGATAATTGTCTGGGTATTTACATCAACATCACTTTCCAACGGCTGCGGGTTTAACTGGTTTCCCAAAATGAGAATGTCATCCCAGTCAGGCATTGGCATCTCGGTATACATTGCGGCAACAATGCTTTCGCCGGTGATTGCCATCTGGTGGATTGCATCCATTGCCCTTATGTCCTTATCGCTTTTTGCATAGTTCTTATCATAAGCCAATTCATCGTTAATGTCAATGTTTTCGCTGGATTTTGAGTTTTCCACTTCAACAAACTTGGATATGTCCTGTTTGCATATTGGACAGGCATCCAGTTTATTTAATGGTATTCCAGTAGCTTCTTCGTTATGTATGTGACCACAAATTGTACATTTGTATATCATAATACCACCTTGCTAATTAGATGGGCAAACTCATTTAAATAGTTATCCACATATCTCATTGACAACGGCCAATGCATTGAGTGTTCTTGGAAAACCTATATAAGGCATCATGACAGTTATTGCAGATATCATCTTTTCCTTGTCATTGCCGACGGAGAGATTTCCCTGAGTGTGGCCCCTCAGCTGATTTTCACAGCCGCCAAGAGTGGCAATGAATGTAAAAGTTATAAGTTCCCTTTGCTGGTCGTCTAAACCATCACGGGTGTAGAAGTCACCGAAGCAGAATCCTTCAAGAAATGTGTTGAAATGCTTTTGACCGTCGGGTGTTGAATCTCTCATCATTTCAATGTTTTCAGCGCCAAAATATCTTTCCTGAATTTCACGGCCTTTGTCATGTCTGTTTTCAGGATTGGTATTTGACCTGTTTTTTAAAGGCATTTCAATTCCTTTTTTCTCGAAAACCTTAATTACAACTCCAAAGAAGTTGTGTGCTCTTCCGAATCCAACATATGGAACAGATTGGTAAAGCAGTTCCTTTACTTCCTCAGGAGTTATGTCCATATCCAATGCAGATGTCAGAATCTTTTTGAATGCTTTTGGAGACTGGCATGCAATCAGACAGGAGAGAATCACTAAAATAGATTCCTTTTGCGTTAATGTGGAATATTCGAATACCTCACCATATGCAAAATTCTTAAAGATTTCATGAAATTCCGGGTCGTTTTTTTCAATTCTTGCAAAATTGTCAAATAATTCATACATGAAAATAAGTTTATAAAATTTATAATAAAAAATTTGTGAAAAAATAGAAAAAATAAAAGAGAGTTTAATCTCCTTTATTCCAGTTTATAATACCATAACCGATACATAAGAGTGTGGATAAGATAATTCCAACATATACTCCCCAAATCCATGGGTCTTCTATTCCCAAAATCATCATTATGCATCACTTCCTTTTGTATCAATTTTTGAAAATGCCCTGTCAATAACCTCTTGAGCAGGAGGTTTGGTAATCAGGCTCACTACAACTGTAAAGACTAAAGAAACAGGAACTGCAATCAACATTACGTCAATGAACGGCCATGGAGCATTTGGTAATAATGTATCCACTCCGCATATGAATTTACAGATTCCAAGTCCTACTGCAGTTTTCTTGAATACGAATATCATCCAGAATAAACTTACCAGGGTTCCTGAAACGATGCCCGCAATGGCTCCGAGCCTTGTAATTCCTTTCCAGTAAAGCGCTCCCAGGAATACAGGCAGGAATGCTGCTGCACAGATTTCAAAGAACAAACTTGTTCCGAGTGCAACCACACTTCCAGGAAGGGAGTATGCCATAATCAATGCCAAAATGATAGCTATGAGAATACCCACTCTTGAAATGCTTACCTGATCGAGTTTCTGTTTGGATTTATCCCTTATTGTACCGTAAATGTCCACCCCGAATGCAGTTCCCTGAGTGTGGAGCTGTGAGGATATTGTTGACATTGCAGCTGCAATCAGGGACAGCAGGAATACATATACGAACCATTCAGGCAGTGCCATTGTAATGAATGTTGGAATAACCTTATCAATGTTTCCTCCAACAACATCCACGGCAATCTTGCCTAATTTGTCATAGAAATATACGTTTGAAAGAGATCCTACGATATAAGCTGTGGTCGGCATGATTGCAATGAAGATACCTCCAATCAAAACGGATCTGTTCAATTCCTTATCTGATTTGACTGTCATGAATCTTACAATCAATGAAGGCTGTGCGAGTACACCGATACCTACACCTATTAATGTGGAGGACACAAGTGACCACCAGAATGGTGTTCCGAACTTCGGAAATGCCGTCCATCCTGTTCCTCCCGTCTTAAGGGCTTCCGCAGGATAAAGATTAACCATATTTGTTAATGCTGTGTTTGCTGTATCGATTCCACCAAGTAACCAGTATACAAATACAAGCAGGAAAACCATAGCTAAAACCATGATGGTTCCCTGTAAAGCGTCTGTATACATTACACCGCGTATTCCACCGAACAGTACATAGAATGTAATAATAATTGATAAAATAAGCAGGGCTATACTGAAATCAATCAATAAGGATGATTCTAAAAATCTTGCAGCACCGATCAATACTACAGCCGCATAAAGTGGCATTGCACAGAAGATTACCAATCCTGAGAAATAATGGATGAATTTTGAGTCGAAACGTTTTCCTAAAAACTCAGGGAAAGTTAAAGATTCCAAAGCATGACCCATTCTACGGGTTCTTTTTCCTAAAAATACGAATGCTATAAACACGCCAATGATAATGTTCAGGAATGCTAACCATAAAACACTCATACCATATTGACTTGCAACTCCTCCAAAACCAACAATAGCTGCTGTCGAAATAAAAGTCGCACCATAACTCATTGCCATGATGAATGGGTGCGTATCCTTACCAGCAATCATAAAGTCTTCAGAGGAATTAGTTTTTTTGTATGCATAATAACCTACAAAAACAAGTGCAAATATGTAGATTATAAAAACAATTGCTAAAATCATTACGTTCATAAATAATTACCTCTAAAAAATATTAACAAAATAATATTTACATTAATATTTATATAGAGAAAATATTTAAATATTACTATTGTATACATTGATGTACATTTTTGTACATTACATTATCTTGAAGGCCACACCATTTATCCTGCCACTGTCGACACCGGTTTCATCATAATCCCTCAACAGCCTAATGGCTTCGTCAACCGATATTTCAGCCTCGCCAACCACATGAAGATTGACGTCCAACGTTTCACTCAACTCCTTAAACACGATTGATTTAAACTTATTAATAGTATCCTCCTTAAAATCGCCCTCCAAATTATCAATAATCAAAAGGCAATCATCAAATCTTGAGACGTAAAGTTTCAGCAGAAATACGAAAACCATGCCCATTCCACGGTTGCCGATAATTTCACAAATCCTGTCTGCACATGAGTCAATCATTTCATAATCATTCAATGCAATGCCAATCAGTGCTTTTTCACGTATCGCCTCCTCAAAATTGCCGTCTATTTTTAAAGCATCACTGCAAAACTTCAGAGCATTGTCACAATCCCCCAAAATCCTATAAAATTTGGACACACAAAGCAGCATCCTCTTATCGTCACAGGATATGATATTTTCAAGTATTTTAAGACCTGCAAAAGCTTCATCCTTTTCATTCAATGCAATATGACACCTGATTTTTTCATAAATCAGCAATTCATCTTCGGGATCTTCTCTCAGCAATGATTCAATCAGAAATAATGCCTTGTCATATCTTTCCAGTTCCATCAGACAGGTAATCTTAAAAATCAGAACATACATGTAGTCCTCATCGTCTTCGGAAACTTCATTAAAATATTTTAAAGCTTCTTCATAATTTTCATCATTGAACTTTACTCTACCTTTTTTAATTTTAGAATTCATAATTATCACCAACTAAAACTATAATTAAAGAGTTATAAATAGTTTATTGAAAAAATAAAGTAAATATTGAAGTTATTTTATAAAAATACAAGTTTAGAACAATATTTACTTAGAAATATGACAATGAAACAAAATTAAAACCTGAAAATTAAACAATACAACAAAGTTTTATATTGATGAAACACCATAATTAAAGATATTAACATTGAATTTTAAAATAGGGATAACATGTTTTGGAATGAAAAAGCTGAATGTATGGAAAAAGAAGAAAAAGAAAAAATACAACTTGAAAGACTGCAGAAAACTGTAAAACTCGCATATGAAAATGTTGAGTTTTATAAAAAACGATTCGACGAAATTGGTTTGAAACCAGAAGACATCAAAACATTGAAAGATATTGAAAAAATCCCATTTACAACCAAAAGTGATTTAAGGGAAGCTTATCCGTTAGGTTTGCTTGCAGTTCCCCGTGAAGAAATTGTGGAAGTACACGCATCTTCAGGAACTACCGGAAAACCAACCGTTACTGCATATACCCAGAATGATTTGGACATTTGGGGAGAATGTATTGCACGTGGTCTTAAAATGGCAGGTGCTGAAAAAGAATACATCATCCAAAATGCATACGGATACGGATTATTCACCGGCGGATTCGGTATTCACCACGGCGGAAATAAAATGGGAGCAATCACAATTCCGATCTCAGCAGGAAATACTCAAAGACAACTTGACACCATGATTGATTTTCAAAGCGACATCCTAACATGTACTCCTTCCTATGCAATGTATCTTGGAGAATCAAGAGAAAAGGCAGGAATTTCCCTTGAAGACATAAATCTCAAAGCCGGAATCCATGGAGCGGAAATGTGGACCGATGAGATGAGAAAAAGAATTGAATCATCCCTCGGAATCAAAACCTTCAACATTTATGGATTGACAGAAGTTATGGGACCTGGCGTTGCACAGGAATGCGAATTCCAAAACGGAATGCACATACAGGATGACCAGTTCTATCCGGAACTGATCAATCCCGAAACCGGTGAAACCTTGGACAATGGGGAAAAAGGTGAACTGGTACTAACCTCCCTTACCAAAACAGGAATGCCCATTTTAAGATTTAGAACAAAAGACTTGACTTCACTTATAGCCGAAAAATGTGAATGCGGAAGAACAACCGTGAGAATGACAAGAATCACCGGTAGAAGTGACGACATGTTAAAAATTAAAGGTGTTATGGTATTCCCATCACAAATTGAAAAGGCATTGCTTAAAATCAAAGGAATCAGCCCTAACTACATGATTCATGTTACAAGGCCTGACATCTTAGATGAAGTTGAAGTTAAAGTGGAAGCATCCAAAGAGCTGTTCTTTGACGAAATGAAAGAAATGGAAAAAGTGGAAAAACAAATTCAGGCATCCATCAGATCCGAAACCGGCCTCAGGGTGGATGTAACTATCTGTGAACCTGAAACACTTCCAAGAAGTGAAGGTAAAGCAGTTCGTGTAATTGATGAGAGGAATTTTGACTAGGTGATAATATGGCAGTAAAACAAATATCAATTTTCGTGGAAAACAAAGAAGGAAGAATAAAAAAAGCTATTGACACATTGGGCAAATCAGACATTAACATCCGTGCACTTTCAATAGCAGACACAACAAAATACGGAATTTTAAGATTAATTGTTTCAGATAACGAAAAAGCAATAGAAGCACTTGAAAAAGACGGTTTTATTGTAAAAGAAAACGAAGTTATCATCCTGGCCGTTCCTGATGAACCTAACGGATTGAACTCCACATTGGCAGTATTCGATGAAAAAGGCATTAATTTAGAATACCTTTATGCATTTGTAAGCAGCAAGACTGATGAAGCCATTGTTGTAATGAGACTGGAAAACATGGAAAAAGCCATTGAAGCTTTAAAAGACAGTGATGTCAAAATACTGAATGAAAACGACATTAAAAACTTATAGAAAAGAGTAACATCTTTTCTACAACTTATTTTTTAAAAAAAATTTATAAAAAAATAGTAAAAAGAAAATAGCTATAAATCTTTTAATAGATTAGCTATATCTTCTTTTGAATAACCTAAACGTACAAAAAGACTTTTAAGTGGTTCTGTTTCAGGAATTACGCCTAATTCTCTCCAACTTTTAAAATCATTTTTCATGATACTATTGATTAAAAGTTGAATAGTAATCAAATCATCACTTTTAACAGCTATGAATGCATCCTCATTTTCAAACACATTTTCCGGATCGATTAATGTTAAATTACCTGCCATATCTTTTTTCACAATTGCATTGTCAATTTTGTAAGCCATAATACCACAACTCTATTATCTGATTTAAAATATATTAAAAATACTATTTAAAATTTAACCTTTGATTGAATTATAACCACTTTCAATAGCTTTTATATTCATTTCATGGAATTTAGGTTTCAAATTATTTTTCATGGCATCGATTACTGATTCTTTGGATAATGGGAAATTATCGTCAGCGGTCACCGCACCTAAAAGAACCATATTCAAGGCCAAAACGCTTCCAGCTTCAATAGCCAATTCAGTGCCGTTTATTGGAAGAACATGTTTGAAATTTTCTTTTAATGTTCTTGTTATACCATCAACACTAGGATAAGGCTTGTCTGTTGAAGACGGAATAATCGGCTGGGTATTGTAAACAATCTTGGTTTCAGCGTTTACCTTATCAAGTCCCCTTATTGTTTCTATAGGTTCAAAGGCAAGCAGCATGTCTGCACCCTGATTTGGAATAATTGATGAATTATATCCTCCGATTTTGAGTTCTGTTGATACAGATCCTCCTCTCTGGGACATACCGTGAATTTCACTCATCACCACATCCAAACCCTGATTCATTGCGGCTTCACCGATGATTGTGGAGGTTTTGATGATTCCTTGACCTCCTACACCACAAATATAAATACTATAATGATTATCCATTTTCTCACCTACCTGCCTCTAAAGCACCGTATTTACAAACCTGTATACATACATTGCATCCGTCACATTGTGCTTTATCAATTGTAATTTTTCCATCTATTTTTGAAATGGCAGGACATGCCAATTCACTTACACATTTATCGCAGTTGTTACAATTTCCTTCAACAAAACTGACTGGTGGCTTTTTGGTTAAACCTTTAATTAATGTACAAGGAGCTTTTGAAACTATTACTGCAGTATCGTCTCTCTGGAAAGCTTCAACATAGGTTTTTACAACCTGTTCCAGGTTGAATGGATTTATGACACGTACGTAATCACATCCGCATGCGGCAGCCACTTTACGAATTGACACTTCAGGCGCTTCATCGCCCATTCCGTCGATTGGAATACCTGGGTTTGGCTGACCTCCTGTCATTGCAGTAATCCTATTGTCCAATACTGTCAATACAAAGTTATGCTTGTTGTGAACGGCATTTATCAATGGTGAAATACCGCTGTGGAAAAATGTGGAATCTCCAATGAAACTTGCTACTTTCTGGTCAGTTGAAACTGAAAAACCGCATCCGTCACCTACGCTTGAACCCATTGACAGGAGGTAATCTGCACAGTTGTAAGGAGGATTGATACCTAATGTGTAACATCCGATATCTGATGCAAATATTACGTCTGAGGTTTTTAATCCCAGTTCCTCGATTGCCTTATTGATTCCGTAATACATTGCCCTGTGAGGACAACCTGCACACAATACCGGTGCCCTTGACGGAATATCCTCTTTGAGCTGTTCCAGACTGGATGAGAATTTCATGGTTTGATCTTCTCTGAAGTTCAAGACCTTATTCAAGCCTTCGCTAACCACATCTGAATTGAATTCATGATAAAGAGGGAATGTTCCATCCAGTTTACCGTGAACATTGACGCCCAACTTTTTAGCGCCGATAGTGGCTAAAGTATCTCTTTCTATAATCGGGTCGACTTCCTCTACGATGAATACTTCATCCAAATCTTTTAAGAAATCCGCTACCTTATCCTGAGGGAACGGATATGAAAATCCTAATTTCAAAATGTTAATGTCCAAATCATTGAATTTTACAACATCGTGAGCATAGTTATATGCGCTGCTTGAAGCAATCAGACCATATTTTTTATCATCAGTGAAGTCAATTTCTGTGTTGTATTCGCTTTTGTTGGTTAACTCTTCAATTTTATGGATTTTGTCCCATAACCTTACATGCATTTCACCGGCAAATGCTGGAACCGGAACATATTTTGAAGGGTCTTTTTTAAAGTGACCTCTCTTCCAGTGGTTTTCACAGTTGGATGAGTTATCATTAACATCACCAAATTCAACAACACCCCTCATATGTGATACACGGGTGGTTGTTCTAACAATGACCGGTAAATTGAATTGCTCAGACAAGTCAAATGCATATTTAACCATGTCTTTTACTTCCTGACAGTTTGATGGCTCCAGAACAGGGACGTTTGATATTCTGGCATAATTACGAGTGTCCTGCTCGTTTTGAGATGAAAACAATGATGGGTCATCTGCAGATAGAATAACCATTCCACCATTAACGCCGGAATATGCGGTTGTCATGAATGAATCTGCCGCCACATTCATACCTACATGTTTCATGAAGGTAAATGACCTGAGACCTGATGCGGCAGCAGTTGCTGCAACCTCCATCGCTACTTTTTCATTGGTTGAAAATTCAAAATAAATATTGGCATCTTTTGCCAATACGGATAATACATTTCCAATTTCTGATGAAGGGGTTCCTGGATATGTTGCGGCAATGGAAACTCCTGCTTCTATAACACCTCTTACAGCAGCTTCATTACCAAGTAAAAATTGTTTGTCACCGGCAACCCCTGTGACTAATTCTTTTAAATTCATTATATTTTCCTCAAAATAATCATTTAATACAATATATTATATAATACTTCCAACTATAAATAATATATTATAATGTTTTATTAGCTTTTAAAAATTATGGAGAGGAATGATGATTAAAGTATACGTTTCAAGATTTAACCCTGAAACTGACACAGAACCTCATTTGGAGTGTTATGAAATAGAACCAACACCTCATATGAAAGTTCTTGATGCATTGCAGGCAATCAATGAAAAATACGATGCGGACATCAGTTTCAGAAGTTCATGTCGAGCCGGACAATGCGGGTCCTGTGGAATTTTATTTAAAGGAAATGGAGCTCTTGCATGTCAGAAAGAGATTAAAGATGGAGCTATTATTGAACCTCTTAATTTCCCAGTCATTAAAGATTTAATTGTTGACAAATCAAGCATTGAAGCTAAAGTTAAGGATTTGCAGTTGTCTCTCCAATGCGACCATGAGTGTGATGAGCTTGATACAAGCATTACCAAGGACGACACCAAAGACACAAAAAAGGTCAGGAGCTGTATCGAGTGCTATTCCTGCCTGTCAACATGTCCTGTCGTAAACATTGCAACCGAAGAGTTTGGCGGACCGTATCTGATGAGATACATGCGCAAATTTGAAACAGACCCTAGGGATAACTTTGACAGACTTAAAGAAGCGCTTGATGAAGGACTGTATAAATGTACCAGCTGCGGCAAATGTTTGGCAGTATGCCCTAAAAACATCAACACATTCGGAGATGCGATTGAAAAGATGAGGGCAATTGCAGTCGCCAACGGTTCAGGACCTCTTCCAGAACATGTTGCATTTAAAGAGAATATTTTGGAAAGCGGAAGGTCCGTTAAAACAGACAAGCCAACATTCATTGAAGAGGCCGAAAATTACACCGGTTCAAAAGTTGCATTCTTTACAGGCTGTATGGTTGATTACAAATTCCCCGAAATAGGCCATAAATTAGTCAAGATTCTAAAGGAAAATGGCATTGACATTGACGTTCCTGAAGGACAGGTCTGCTGCGGTTCTCCGCTCTTGAGGACCGGTCAAACCGATATTGTTCAAGACCTTGTAGACAAGAACAAGGAAGTTTTCAAGGATTATGATACCATTATTACTATCTGTTCCGGTTGTGGAGCCACATTGAAAAACAACCATCCGGAATTCGGTTCAAAACTACATGTAATGGACATCAGCGAGTTTTTAGTTGACAAACTTGATGAAACCAAATTAAAAGAAGTTGACATGACAGTTACATATCACGACCCATGCCATTTGGGCAGAGGTCAGGGCATTAAGGATGCGCCAAGAGACATAATCGAAAAGATTCCTGGCATCGAATTTAAAGAGATGCTGTATCCTTGTCAATGCTGCGGTGCAGGCGGAGGAATAAAGTCCGGAAAACCTGAAATCGCACTGGAATTGTCACAGTCAAAAGCAGAAATGATTAAGGACACAGGAGCCGATGCAGTAATTACAATCTGTCCGTTCTGTCAGTTGAATCTGCAGGATGGTCTTGATTCCATAGGCTGTGAAGACATTAAATGCATGCACCTGTTGGAATTATTAGATAAAGCTTATGAATAAACATTAATTAGGAGTTGATTAAAATAGGAGGAGATGCTGCAGTCAGTGAAGAGAAAGTAGTGGAAACTACAATGAGTTCTCCAAAGGAAAAAGAGAAAAGCACTGACGAGAAGAAATCAACTTCTACAAAAAAAGCCAAATCCACAAAGCAATCCCGAGGAACTGCAAGAACAAAGCTTGTGCGGGAACAGGAAGAAAAAGAGGTTCGCCTTTTTAAGGAAAATATCTACATAGTTTTTGTGGAATGTGAAACTCCCGGCAACATCGGTTTTCTTGCAAGGACCATGGCAAACTTTGGATTGAAGAATTTGGTGTTGATTAACCCTCCGACATTAACAAACGAGGCATATTATCAGGCCACACATGGCAAATACATAGTTGAGAGTGCCAAAATATTTCCTACCCTTGATGACTTTTACCAATCTCAAAGGATTGATTTTAAAGTCGCATCAACAGGAATGGCCGGAGGAAGCTATAATCTATCAAGAATACCTATCAGGCCTGAAGAGCTTGGAAAATCAATGAACGTTTCGAATAAAATTGCCATTTTATTTGGAAGAGAAGGAGATGGCCTTTCAAATAAGGAAATAAGTGACTGCGACATTTGCGTCTCTATTCCGACAGATCCTACTTATCCAATTATGAACATATCCCATGCAGCCGCAATCATATTCTATGAACTATTCAAAAACAGACATGATTACGGTGTTGAAGGAATTAATGAAAGTACTGAATTGGAAAAGGAATATCTAATCAAGGACATGAAAGAACTGATAGATTACCTTGATATTCCAGACCATAAGAAAAGGAATGGCCTTAAAACATTCAATAATATTATTTCAAGGGCATTCATAACCGGACGAGAAGCCCATACATTTAAAGGCATTTTAAGACGATTAAAAAATAAGATTGGTGAACAATGAGACGACCTAGAATAGTAGATTTCAGCAAATTCATTCTCAAATACATATTCAATTGGAGATTTAGAATAGCAGAATTTACAAAAAAATCAAGAATATACAAAAAATTTATCGATACTCTACTGTTTAAAGACGATGAGATTGTTGTCATACCAAATACCGTCCACATAAACAAAAAAATAGAGTCTGAAGGTTCTGAATTTTTACCTACAGATGTCATAAAAGAAGTTATAAAACGCAGCGACGATATTGTCATTATGAACTCCTGCCTTTGCAGAACTTCTAACAACTGCAAGGACTATCCGCAGGATATCGGTTGCATTTTCCTCGGACCGACTGCAAGAAAAATTCCGAAACATGTAGGTAAGTTATCAACCGTTGAAGAGGCTTTGGATCAAGTTGACAAAGCAGATGCCGCCGGTTTAAGCCACATCATCGGAAGAAACAAAATCGATACCGTCTGGATGAATATACATCCTGGAAAAGGTCTTTTAACAATCTGTCATTGCTGTCCATGCTGCTGTTTGTGGAAAGTTTATCCTAATCTGGATGATGAAATAAGCAATAAACTGGAAAAGCTTGAAGGAGTTAGTGTGGAACTTCATGAGGACAACTGTAAGAAATGTAAAAAATGTTTGGATGACATCTGCATGTTTGATGCCATCAGCTTTAAGAATAATAAAATAACTATTGACAGCAGTATCTGTAAAGGATGCGGTCTGTGTGTAAATGCCTGTAAATTCAATGCAATTAGCATCAACTACACTAACGAAACCATTGATAATGTAGTTAACAGAATAGATGATTTGATTGAAATAAAAGAATTATAACGTTTATAAAATTACTTGTGTGAAAAAATGGCGATTTTAAGTGATAAAGATATAAAGAAATATTTGGAAGAGGGAGAAATAGTTATTGAACCTCTTTTGGATGAAAAACAAATACAGCCATCTTCTATTGATATGAGATTGGGAGATGAGTTTAAAGTATTTAAAGTTATTAGAAAACCTTATATTGATCCGAAAGATGAAGAAGACATCGCATCATATATGGAATCAACCACTGTTGAAAAAGGCGAAGCATTCATAATTCATCCGAATGAATTTGCCTTGGCTACTACTTTGGAGTATGTTAAAGTGCCTGAAGACCTTGTTGCAAGAGTGGAAGGTCGTTCAAGTATGGGAAGATTAGGTGTTACCATGCACGTTACAGCAGGATTCATTGACCCTGGATTTGAAGGGAGAATCACATTGGAAATATCCAACATCGGTGCAATGCCTGTAGCACTCTACCCAGGTCAGAGAGTATGCCAGATTGTTTTTGAAACCATGACATCACCGTCTGAGATGCCTTACGGACATCCTGAAAGAAACAGCAAATACATGGGTCAGACCAGCCCTGAAAGCAGTAGAGTCAAATTAGATTATGAATTGAAAAAATAATTGGAGATAATATTTATGAATCATGATAAAATGTCAAACATCAGTGCAAAAAGAGGATTTTTATGGCCGTCTTTTGAGATTTACTCAGGAGTATCAGGTTTTACCGATTACGGACCTCTCGGAGCAAGCCTAAAAAATAACATCATGCAAAAATGGAGAAAACAGTACGTTTCCGGTGAAGGATTTTACGAAATCGAAGGCCCTACCGTAATGCCTAAAGAAGTTTTAAAAGCATCAGGGCATGTCGATAACTTTACCGATCCAATGTGCAAATGTGAAAGCTGCGGAGAAGTCTTCAGAGCAGACCACATCATCGAAGAGGTAATCGGTGAAGATGTGGAAAGTCTTGAAAACGAAGAGCTTGACCAAATCGTCATTGACAATAACATCACCTGTCCGGAATGTGGCGGAAAATTATCAAATATCTGGAACTACAATTTAATGTTTAAAACTGAAATCGGTGCCAAAGGAGACAAAGTAGGGTACATGAGACCTGAAACAGCACAGGGAATATTCATTTTATTCAAAAGACTTGAAAGATTTTTCAGAGGAAAACTCCCGTTCGGAGCAGTTCAACTCGGAAAGGCTTACAGAAATGAGATTTCACCAAGGCAAGGTGTTATCAGACTCAGAGAGTTCACACAAGCGGAAGCTGAAATCTTTTTAAATCCTAAAGACAAAACACATCCTAAATTTTCACAGATAGAGGATGTCGTATTGCGTCTGAATTCACAGGAGGTTCAGGAAAAGAATTTAGAACCTTTAGAAATTACCGCACGTGAAGCACTTGACAAAGGCATTGTAGCAAATGAAATGTTAATCTATCAGTTATATTTGGCCCGTAAATTCCTAACTGAAATCGGTATTCCCGAAGATGTTTTAAGATTCAGACAACACCTCGCCGGGGAAATGGCTCACTATGCCCTGGACTGCTGGGACGTTGAAGTCAAAACCGACAAATACGGTTGGGTTGAAATTATCGGAATTGCCGACAGGGGCGATTATGACTTGACCTCACATTCAAAATACAGTAACGATGAATTGAATGTATTTATGGAATACGATGAACCTAAAAAAGTCGAAAAAACTATCGTTAAACCTAACCTGTCCAAGTTCGGACCTATATTCAAAGGAGATTCTCCTAAAGTAAAACAGGCCATTGAAGATGCTGAAGTTGATGAAATCAGAGCAGCACTTGAAAACGAAGGCAAATTTGTCGTGGAGCTGGACAAAACCTATGAAGTAACCGAAGACCTGCTCATATTTGAAGACATTGAAGAGGAAATAACTGGAGAAAACATTATTCCCCATGTTATTGAACCTTCCTTCGGTATTGACCGTATAACCTACTCAGTTTTATTGCATTCATTTACTGAAACCGATGAAAAAGATTACTTTAAATTTGACAAATCAGTAGCTCCTGTGCAGCTTGGAATCTTCCCTCTTGTCAACAAGGAAGGACCTCGTGAAATTGCTCAGGAATTAACTGAACAGTTAAGGATGGCTGGTTTTACAGTTGAATATGATGCAACAGGCACTATAGGTAAAAGATATGCCAGAGCAGATGAAATTGGTATTCCTCTTGCAATAACCGTTGACTTTGATACCCTTGAGGACAATCAGGTAACCGTAAGGGACAGAGATACCGAAGAGCAAGAAAGAATTGCAATTTCCGAATTACACGACTATTTGGAAAAATATTACAAATGAGTTCAAAACTCATTTATTTCTTTTTTTAAAATTTTTGAACAAATCATTGGCCCAGGCAAGGGACTCCTCATTTTTAGAAATCAACAGCCTGTTCTGGTCATAATTGCCGTTTTCCAAAAAGAATCCCAAAATCATCACATTTTCAGTAATGATTAATAGAAATGAATTGTATTCCTCAAATGGAATGAATGTTTCAATATCTGATTTTTCAAGGAATGAATCCAAATGGTTTTCAGGAACAAGTATCTCAACATCCTTATTCTTGCTGACCAATTCACCGAGAATATCAAAAAAGGGTTCATAGAAAAATGGCATGATGCATTTTACGGATTCAGCCTCGGAAAGTGAATTTTCAATGAAATTGTATGTCCTGTACGCATCGACACCGCTTGACTCCATCAGCCTTGCCTTTCCAAGAAGGTATAATTCAGCGGCGGATTCATTGGGAATCATGTCAACAATGTGGCCGTCCAGAATGTTGAAAAATTCGTTCAACAGCATGATAACCCTTTTGAATTCCAAAACATTTTCAATTCTGACCCTTGTGGAATTGGTCAGGAAATATCTGTTTTGTTCCCTGTAGAGCATGTCTTTAAGCTCCAGGTCGTGCATATTGCTTGAAATTGAACTGTAGCTTAAACCGGTTGTTTTTGTTATTTCCCTCATGTTCTGAGGACTTTCATATAAACTGGCTAAAATTTTAAGCCTTACAAACGAATTTGCGGTGAATTTCACATCTTCAAAGATTGCATCGAAATTTTCTAAATATTCTTCATTTTTATACATAACAAACCACCTAAGTAGTATTACTTATGGAGTTATTTTTATTACTAAAAAATATAAAATCTACCCTAGTGAACAAATGCACCGAACAACACTTGCAAAAGGCTTAAAAATAAAGAATTTTTCAGATATTTTTTTAAAATAAAACAGACAAAAATGATTTCAGATAAATGTTACCAAGTGATACAATGATTGATACACATATGCATGCAGACTCCAGAAGCAGCGAAGATTTTGAAAAAATGTATTTGGCAGGTATCAAAACCGCAATAACCTGCAGCTATTATCCATATAAAATAGATAACGAATCCATACTCCTAAATCATTTGAACAGGATTTTGGAATATGATACAAAAAGAGCGGGGCAATATGGTCTTGATTTGAAGGTGGCTTTAGGAATACACCCTACAAATACGATTGAAAATCCCCAAACAATCTATGACAGCCTTTACGAATGGATTGAAAACAACCAGATTGTAGCCATTGGAGAAATCGGTCTTGAAGATTTAACCGATGCGGAAATCAGCATTTTCAAAAAACAGTTGGACATTGCAGATGAAACAAAATCCAAAGTCATCATCCACACTCCCAGAAAAAACAAAAAGGGAGTTTTAGCTGAGATTCTGGAGATATTGCCTAACCATCTGGATGAAAAACAGGCAGTCATTGACCACATCAATCCAGAAGTTGTGAAGGATGCCATTAAAAGCGATTGCATGCTTGGTTTAACCGTACAGCCTCAAAAAATGGATAAAGAGGATGCAATAGCCATACTTGATGAATACGGATTTGACAGATTCCTTTTAAACAGTGACATCAGCAACAAACCGTCAGATCCACTGTCAGTGCCTAAAACTGTTCGTGAACTGGAAAAGAGAAGCTATGCCAAAGGAGACATTGAAAAGATTTCACACAAAAATGCCCAAAACTTCTTTAACCTGAAATAGGAGGTTGAAATGGAAAGTGATCATAAGACCATAATAATATTATTGATGGCAATAATAGGAATCCTGGTATTTTGTTTAGCCACATTGGCGGTTCAAAATACCGGAAGTGAGGAATGTGAATTAAAGATTACATGCCTTGACAAGATGTTCAATGGAGAGAAAGTGAAAATTGAACTGACTGATTCAAACGGCACCCCCATAGCCGATGCGAAAATACACATCAAGCTGGAAAGGGACAATAACGTCAGCGAATATGACGTGACCACCAACAGCGAGGGAGCAGCCACATTGTCATTGGATGATTTGAAAGACGGAAATTATGCCATGACATGTGCATTTGATGGAAACAGCAAATATGCTCCTGCAAATTCTGCAAAAAGCTTTAAATATGACAGCCATGCAAGCACATCATCAGACATCACTAATGACGCCGATTCGATAGAAGCGAACCGTCCGAAAAATGACCCGAACTACAAAGGATACACCCCCCGCCATGAAAGTGAACCAACAAGCGATGGATGGAACCCGAGGGAACACGAAGTCTCAAGGGTAAATGTGGGCGACGGAAGACAGAGAATCTATTATGATGACGGATACTATACTTTGGTTGATTCAAACGGATATGTAATCAATTATGGATACAGATAAGGTTAAAACATGAGTTTCATTAAAAATATACCGATACCTATCTGCGGACTGATTCTTGCGCTGCTGTCCCTTGGAAACTTAATGCAGGACATTCACCCCCTACTGAAAGTTGCCTTTGGCGGCATCGGATTGATATTTTTAGTTTTGATTGTTTTAAAAGCAGTTCTATATCCTGATACCATAAGAAAAGATTTCAAAAATCCCGTGATTGTCAGCAGTTCAGGTACCTTTTCCATGAGTTTGATGCTTATATCTACATACATCATCAAATTTAGTGCGACTATTGCATATGCCCTATGGATAATAGGAATAGCTTTGCATATTCTGCTGATGATTTACTTTACCTATCATTTTATTGTGCACAATTTCGATATTTCTAATGTCTATCCCAGCTACTGGATAGTGTTTGTGGGAATTACAATGGCAGCAATAACATCCGGCGCTCATGATATGAGTGAAGTAGGATTCTATTTTTTAATTGTGGGATTCATAGCCATGCTAATTACACTGCCGTTGGTAATCTACAGATATATAACCCATCCGAAGGTTCCGGATGCAAACAAACCTCTGATATGCATTTTTACTGCTGTGTTGAGCATACTGATTGTCGGATATCTCAACACATCCCAAAACATATCAGGAGAATTTGCTGTTGCACTTTATGTGATTGCATGCGTTTTCTACGTTTTTGCCCTTTGGAAGTTTATAGAATACAGAAATCTTGATTTCTATCCTAGCTTTGCGGCATTCACATTTCCATTTGTTATAAGCGCACTTGCAACAAAGGGAATTATCGAAAAAATAGGTTTTGCTTCAATATTGTCCTGCGTATTGAAAATTGAAATGGTTATAGCTGTCGTTATTGTGGTGTATGTCCTGATACGATACATCAGGTTTTTAAAAAATAGTGGAAGTAGAAATTAATCTACTTATCCCTTATTGATTACTTTTACTTTTTTAGGGGCGACAATGATTAAATCCTTATCGTCAGTTCTTGCAAGCAATAATGCCTGAGCACCATATCTTGCCCTCATTTGCTTAATCTTATCTCCAGCCAACTTGAAATTGGCCGCACTTTCCCTTTCTAAAAAAGACAAGTCCAAAATAACAGGATTCTTTTCTTCGATGACCTGATCAACAACATAATTTATGTCATCAATGGTTTTTGGCCTAATTAAAATGATTTCATAAAAAGACTGCTCAGGAACAATCACTTCATATTCTTCCTCATAAGCAGGTTCAGGTCTAGGGTTGGGATTGTAATTAGGTTTTTGTCTTTGTTGAGCGACATTCTGTTGAGTTTGACGTTGCTGTTGGGCATTATTTTTAGCATGATCAGGTTTTCCAAGATTATTTATCATTCTGGATAGATTATCAAGGGCACTTTCATGATTATTCTGTTCAAGATTGCCGTTTTCCGGTTCTTCGAAGCCTAAGCTTCTTTTTAGTGTATCTGTAAAACTCATTTCAATTACTCCTCTAAATATTCAAAAATAGCATCCAATAATTTTGAAGCGCCGTTATTGTAAACATCTTCCGCAGGCAGATTATATTTAGACTCGAAGTATTCAGGACATAAGTCCAAACTTGCGTTTTTAAAGTTGACTGACAGGCCAACAACCTTGGTCGGTTCAACAGCCTCAATAGCCCTAATTTCCTCTTCAATACCGCGAGGTTCCCTGTAAGGGTGATTTGGTCTGTGTCCAACAATGACCGCATCAGGAGAAGCGCCAATTAAAATAGCCGCTGACAGACCCCTTGGATGAGGGTTTCCTTTTTCAGTCAAACTGGATTGACCTTCAATAAAAATAATGTCAGGTTTTTTAGTTTCTTCAACATATTTGATTGCAGATAAAACTGCTGCCGGAACATCCATGGCGGATAAACTTCCAGCTCTAAAATTAAAATCAGTAGGTTCTTCTAGACCCATTTCATCAGTGGATATAATTGCAGGGGTCAGACCTCTTTCAGATGCTGCTATACCGAGCATTTTTGTAGTGGTCCTTTTACCGCATTCCTGAGAGGTTCCTCCAACAAAAATCACCGGAGCATTAGGGGTATAGGATATTTTTGGTAAAACTTCACATGATTTTTCAGGAGCGACTCCAGCTATCTTTTCTACAACATCCAATCTAGGTCCTATATCCTTAATAACAACATTTTTTGATTCTGCAAATTTCCTTAAGGACGGATTTTCATCAATAGATAAAGACCTAAAAGAAGTGATTACATTCAAACCAGCATCGATTGCCTGAACTGCATATTTTAGAGCAGCACCTTCGGCACCAATAGGCAACATTATCACAAGGGACTTTGCATCAGGAGCTCCCTTCAAACACTTTTCCAAACTTGGAGCAACAACATGATTGCAAAACTGCTTTCCCTGTTTTCTTTCATCGTCATCGATGAATCCTACTGTCTCGATACCTTCAAGATTGGAGAATTTTTCACCTCCTCCACCACATCCGACTACAATGAATGGATTTAAATCTTGAATTTCTTTTACTGATTTTACTGAATACAAAAATTTCACCCCTATCCTATAATTTATAACTTATAACTAAATCATGTAAATTTATTATCTTAATTTTTAGAAAAAAATTTTCAAAAAATAATATTATAATTATTTATAAATTTTCACATTAATAAATGTATAATGTTTTATGGTATTATGTCCATAAATAGTAATGTAAAAAAATAAATTGTTGGGGAGATTACATGAGAAAGCCCTATGTCATACTTATTGGCAGTGCATCAGGAATTGGAAAATCGACAATTGCTGCTGAATTGGCGAAAGCGTTAAACATTAAACATCTGATTGAAAGTGATTTTATACGAGCGGTCGTAAGGGGAATCATAGGAAAGGAATATGCTCCGGCACTTCACAGCTCCTCCTATGATGCGTATAAACATCTGAGAAACAAGGACCGTTACGACAACTATGATGAACTTGTGTCCGCCGGCTTTGACGAGCACGCCGCATCAGTAATTCCAGGCCTTGAAAAGATTATCCAAAGAGCAATCACAGACTATGACGACATCATAATAGAAGGAGTGCATCTGGTTCCTGGACTGATCAATATTGAACAGTTTAAGGACTATGCCGAAATATACTTTTTTGTGCTGAGCTCAGATGAGGAAGCCCACAAGGAAAGATTTGTAAAAAGAGCAGTACAAATCCACAGGGGCGGAAAGCAGCTTGACTTTTTTAGGGAAAACAGAATTATCCATGACCACCTCACAAATCTGGCAGAGGCAAATGGAGTTCATGTAATCAAAGCCGAAGCAATTGACAAAACCCTTGACAGGATTCTATCCATAATCAACAAATCCTGCACAACTATCAATCTCATAAATAACGTGGACGAACTGGCTGACGTTATCGACATAATCATCAGCAGGAATAATGGAAGCCTTGAGAAAGTCGTCTACAATGTAAAAGGATTTAAAGAGCCTTTGGAGAGAAACATTAAAGTAAGCGACAGTGAAGCCGCCAAAAAATTCATCGATAATATTGAAAAGGATGAAAGTAAAAAAGAGTACTTGAATGAACTGTACCAACTTTCAGAGTACAGGAAAACAACAATATGCGCTTCCAGTCAGGAAAAATTGGATAAAATTATTAAAGAATTAAACGATAAAGGATATGTTTTAAATGAATGAAGATGAATTAACCGAAATGATTATCAAATGTCCGGCCTGCTTCGCAGAAGGCAAAGCCAAATCAATTATGAAAGAGTTGGAAATTCCACACTTCGGAAAGGTTCTTGAAACCTCAATCCAATGTCCGGTATGCGGATTCAAGCACAACGACATAATTGCACTTGAACAGAACGACCCTGCAAAATATGTTCTTGAGATAAACAAGAATACACTGACAGTAAGGGTTGTCCGCTCACAGTCAGCAACAGTTTCAATACCTGAACTGGGCGTTAAGGTGGAGCCTGGTCCAAAGTCCGAAGGATATGTAACCAATGTTGAAGGAATTCTCAACCGTTTTGAAGATGCGGTTAAAAAGGCACTGAACCTTTTTGATGACGAGTCTTCACAGATTAACGCAAAGGACACCCTCAGTCAAATTCAGGAGCTTAAAAATGGAAACGGTACTGCAACCCTCATTATTCTTGATCCGTTCGGACAAAGTAATATAGTCAGCGACAGCGCCGATGTATTTGAAATTCCAGAAGATGAACTGAAAGATTTAAAAACAGGATTTAGCCATATAGAAGGTTAAACTACTTTAATACGGCAGTAGGTGCAACTGGCATCTACAACTTTTTTTTCTTTTTTAATACTCTTCACCAAAATTAAAATCCTCAAAAATGCAAATATTTGAGAAAAACAAATTACTGATTAATTTTTAAAAAAAATGGGATATATTGTTAAAATATCAACTAGTATTTCTTTATTATTAATAAAAAAAGAGAAAATAAAAGAAAGAATTTATTCTTCTTCCTCTTCTTCATCTAAGTTTGCTGTGAAGTTTGTAAATGAGTCTTCTTCAACAACATCTTTTAATTTTAAGGTTTTTTGAACATCCATAGCTAATGCGTTACAATCCGCTTTGATAGCTTCTAAATGTAATAAAATCCTTTCTTTTTCTTGGTTGATTCTTTCGATGTTAGTGTATGGGTATGTGGATTCTTTAAGCATCTCATACTCAATGGTTGTGTACGGGTATTCGTTTAACTGTTTACAAACATTTTTTAAGACTTCTCCTAAAAATTTGTTCATTTCAACTTTTACCCTTTCACGGATCATTTTGTCGTCATCAAGATTTTCTTTCATTAAACGTACTACTTCTGCTTTAGCGAAAGGTAATTTTTCTTCCTCTTCGTCTACATATTCACCAGAAGTTTCTTCAATCATTTCTTCTTCAGACATTTTATACCTCGTTTAATTAATTAAAAATATTGATTCATCAGATAAAATTTTAAAAAAAATATTATTTCATCAATATCTACTTATAACTTTATCAGAAGTTTTATTTAAAGGTTTTGATTTAATTGAAGAAATGGACGAGTATTTGGCCACTTTTATCATCAACTATAAAAATAATAAATCGTGAAATTAATAATTCGAATACTTATGAAATTTTGAAAAATCGATTTTTAAAAATAAAAATTAGTAGCCCGAAGGCTACTTTAAATTATCTTTTCTTCAATATATTGTTACCATAGAATGCACCCAAACTAAACACAAACAATAGCACGATGACCATGATAGGATTACCTGATTTGTATGTTTGCAATATGGATTGAGTATAATCCCTTATTTCGCCATCAGAGTGTTTGTATCCATTGTTTTCAGGAGTTATATTTGGATTTTGTTTTGGATTTTGTTTTTCTGCAATATCCAGTGAAACAGTGTCGTTATTGTTGGACAAATCATAATCGAAATTGTCACTTGATGCAACAACCTTATTTTTGGCGATGCCCACTTCACGGGCAATAGCTTTGACAGTAAGATATGCAGATTGACCTGCATCCAAGAAATCCAAGGACCACACATCATTTACTTTGTCAAAATCACCTGCACTTGCATGGAATGACAATAATTTCAGTGAATCATCCATTATTTCCCTGACCTTAACGTTTTCTGCTGCATCAGGACCTCTGTTGGTGAGCCTGATTGAAAAGCTGACCACATCGCCTACGGCATAATTATACTTGGAAACTGTCTTGGTGACTGACAGGTCGCTTGCAGGATAGACAAAGAGATTGCTTTCATCCCTGTTGTTGTCCAATTCAGGATCCATTTCATCTCCCCAGACAGATGCTGTATTTACAAACTGACCGGTAGAAATGATTTTACATACGATATCCAAAGATTTGGATTCGCCATTTGCCAAGTCTCCAATATGCCATACGGAGTTTTCATATTCGCCATCACCATATACGTCAACAATTTTCAAACCTTTTGGCATGACATCATAGACAAAAACGCCTGATGCATCATTAGGACCATTATTTGAAACCATCAATGTCCATTTTACCAAATCAAGATAATTGGCAGCGGAAACATTCACCATTTTGATTAGAGACAAGTCTGCAAGAGGATTTACACTAACAGATGCATCATCATGGTTGTTTGATTCATCCCAATCATACTGTGAAGGAACAACCTTTGCAATATTTTCAATATCGTCAAGAGTCTTTACAATAGTGCGGATAACAAGAGATTCGCTGGCCCCATTGTCAAGATAGTCAATATGCCACATTCCTTCACCGTAGCTTCCTGAACTGCATCTGTAATCAACCAGTTCCAGACCTTCCGGCAATTCATCAATTACCAGCACATCGTCACTGCCATCAGGACCGTTATTGGTGACAGTGATGGTCCATTGGATTATTTCGCCAAAGTTAGGATTTGAATTGTCGACATCCTTAACAACTTTCAAATCGGATGATTTTGGAACCAATACTGTTGCGTTGTTTTCATTGTTTGACAGGTCATGGTCATATTCGTTTCCTTCGATTTTAACAACGTTTGTCAATTTACCTGTTCTGTTAACAAAGCAGGTTAATTCCATTGTTTGGCTTTCACCATTTTCAAGACAACATAAAGACCATAATCCGTTATCGTAAAATCCTTTACTTACAGTGTAGTTTATAAGCTCCAATCCTTCAGGCAAAATTTCCTCAACAATAACACCTGTTGCCTTATCAGGACCATTGTTTTTAACGATTACGCTCCATTTTACAAGATGGAGATAATCAACCACAGACTGATTTGCCAATTTGATGACTGACAAGTCGGATGCATTTGCGACTTTTATAGGCACACTGTCATTATTGTCAGTTTTATTCCAGTCAAATTCGTTTCCTGTCACTGAAACATTGTTTACGAATGATCCTGTTCCATTGACCTTAGTTGTTATAGTCAGTGTTTTCATTTCACCATTGTTAATGTTTCCAACATTCCAAAGTCCAGTATTATGGTTGTATTTGCCAGATGCATCATCACTAATCCATATCATAGATTTAGGAAGTGATTCCTTTACGACTACTCCAGTAGCTGCATCAGGACCATTATTGGATACAGTTATTGTCCATCTGATTACATCTGCAAAATTCGGTTTAGAATTGCTTACTGATTTTACAACCACCAGATTGGATGCAGGCTTAACTGTTATTGATGCACTGCCTTTGTTGTTTGAAGGATTTTGGTCATACTCATTTCCTTTGACGCTTGCAACATTGACGAAACTGCCTGTAACATTAACCAATGAATAAATTTTAACACTGACACTACTGCCAGAAGCCAAACTTCCAACATCAATGATGCCATTGACAAGAGGTTTAGTGGAATTCAAATAAACAAATCCATTAGGCAAAGTCTCATAAATCTTAACACCAGTTGCAGCATCAGGACCGTGGTTGGTAACAGTCAGAGTCCAGCAGACGACATCTGTGTAATTAACAGTTCCCGGATTAACAACTTTAACAATGCCCAAATCACTGGCTTTAGCCACATTAACTGTTTTGGTATCGTTATTGTTGGATTTATCTTTATCAAACTCATTTCCAGTTACTGAAACAGAATTTTTAATTGAACCTGTGGTATTTACTCTGCATACAATGTTTAATTTCGCAGAGGAGAACTTGTTTAAATTTCCAACATTCCATACTCCTGAATCATGATCGTATTTGCCTAAAGCATCATCACTAATCCATATCATAGATTTCGGAAGTGACTCTTTTACAACTACACCTGTAGCGGCATCAGGACCCTTATTGGATACTGTTATTGTCCATTTTACCAAATCATTAAGATTGACATCAGACGCATTGGACACTTTTGTAACAGTCAAATCACTAGCAGGCTTAACCACTATTGATGCAGTGCCCCTATTGTTTGAAGGGTTATGATCATATTCATTTCCTTTGACTCTTGCAACATTGACGAAACTGCCTGTAACATTAACCAATGAATAAATTTTAACATCAACACTACTTCCAGCAGCCAAACTTCCAACATCAACGACACCATTGACAAGAGGTTTAGTGGAATTCAAATAAACAAATCCATTAGGCAAAGTTTCATAAACTTTAACACCGGTAGCTGCATCTGGACCATGATTAGTAACAGTCAAAGTCCAGCAAACAGTATCACCATAATTGACAACACCTTCACTGACAGATTTGACAATACCCAAGTCACTGGCTTTAGCTACATTAACAGTTTTACTTGCGTTATTGTTGGATTTATTCCAGTCATACTCATTGCAGGTCACTGAAACCATATTTTCAATGCTTCCAGTGGCATTGACAGTGCATGTTATTTTTAATGATGCGCTGCTTGCCTTGTTTAAGGTTCCGACATTCCATTTTCCTGTGTTTTTATCATAATTTCCATTGCTTTTAATGAATTTGAGTGTTTTTGGAAGAACATCACTAACAATTACTTCAGTAGCAGTGTTAGGACCGTTATTTTTTACTGTTATTGTCCATTCTATTGTTTCACCATAATTTGGTGAAGTGTTGTTTACTGATTTTGCAACAATTAAATCTGTTGCAGGTTTAACAGATATTGATGCAGTTGCCTTATTGTTTGAAGGATTCTGATCATATTCATTTCCTTTGACGCTTGCAACATTGACGAAACTGCCTGTAATTTCTGCTCTTGAGTATATTTTAACGCTTGCACTCTTACCGGAAGCCAAACTTCCAATATCAATAGCTCCATTGACAAAAGGCCTGGTTGAATTCAAATAAACAAAGCCGTTAGGCAAAGTCTCATAAATCTTAATGCCTGTAGCTGCATCAGGACCATGATTAGTAACAGTCAAAGTCCAGCAAACGGTATCCCTATAATTGACAACCCCCTGGCTGACAGACTTGATAATGCCCAAATCACAGCTCGGATTAACATTGATAGCTTTTGTGGCATTGTTGTTAGACCTATCCCAGTCATATTCATTGCCTGTCACTGAAACCTTATTTACAATACTGCCTGTAGCGTTTACCCTGCAAACGATATTCAGTCTTGTACTGCCTGCCTTGTTTAATGTTCCTATATCCCATTCTCCAGTATTGCGATTGTACTTGCCTGAAGAATCATCACTTATCCAAATTAATGATTTTGGAAGCAAATCACGGGCAATTACGCCAGTGGCAGTATCCGGACCGTTATTTGATACAGTTATTGTCCATTTTACCAAATCATTAAGATTGGCAGCTGAAACATTGGCTGATTTGATGACTGCCAGGTCTGAAGCCTTCTCAACAGTAATCTTTGACTGGTCATGGTTGTTTGCCAAATTGAAATCGTGCTCATTAGCAGTTATGTTGACCTTGTTTGTAAGTTCGCCTGTCTTTTTCACTTTGGTCATGATTTTTGCAACGTAAACCTCCCCGACTTTCAAGGAAGCTATATTTAAAACACCTGTCTGGTGATTATATTTTCCGTGAGTATTATCCTCAATCCATTCGAGACCGTCAGGCAATACGTCCCTTACAACAACACCTGTTGCATTGCACGGACCGTTGTTAGCAATGTTTAATGTCCAGACCACAACATCATTATAATTGATGTTTTCAGAGGCGACTGACTTTTTCACTTCCCCATCAACCTTAGGTATGACGTTGAAGGTTGTTGTATTTGTGATTGCCTTATAATAGGTATCTTCATGGTGTCTTGCGGTTACATAGTATTTTCCAGGTTTCAAATTGTTTAGGCTGTCTTTCACTTCTCCAAAACAGTCTGAATTCAATGTTTTGTTGTACACTACTGTTCCGTCTTCATGAACAACTGTCAATAATATTTTCATGTTGTATTCCCGGTCATCCTGGTATAGCTGTCCGCTGTCGGTAGCTCCCAAAACAGGAATTTCACCATCGATTTTTATCAGATTATTGTCTGCGGCATTATAAATTGCATTTGATACTGCCAGATTGCCGTATTTTGCAATGTTGTTTCCGCCGTGAATAACAGACCCAATTCTTTCAACATCACCATAATAGATGTCATTTGCAAAAATAGGCAATTTGTAAACCCATGCCTGATTTTGATAGAATGTGTTGTGTGTCAGTTTCAGGTGGTTTCCGCACTTATCATAATAAATGGCACTGCCGTTTCTTGCTGTGTTGAAATAGAATTCATTATATTCGACAAAAGCCTGAGTACTGTTAATGTAAATTGCTCCACCCAATCCGTCATTCAATTTATTGGCATCAGGGATTGCTTCGTTATAGTAAAATGAAGAATCCTTGATTGAAGTGGATTTTCCGTTGATGAATACTGCTCCTCCGTCAATGTTTGCAACATTCCTGTTGAAATTTGAATTTGCCACATTGACTGTTTCGGCATCGATATTAATCGCACCTCCAGTCTGTGAAGCGCAGTTATCATTGAAGTCGCATTTGCTTATTATGATGTTTTCACCCATCAGCTGCACTGCACCGCCGATTGGGGCATTGTTATCCTTAAAAATACTGTTTTCTATTTTTAAATCGCCGTCAACATATTTGTATTCGGTTGACAATGCACCGCCGTAATAATATGCAGTGTTGTTGGTGAATGTACAATTCTTTACAAGACCTGATCCATGATATGTCAATGCACCGCCCTGTCCTGCAGAGTTGTTGACAAAAATGCAGTTTTCATAGGTTGTGCCGTCACGAACGCATCCTGCACCCCCATGTGCAAATTCGTCGACCGCTTTAACATAGTTGTTATAAAACTCGCATCCATATACGTAACATTGTGAAACGAAACCGTCCAAACCTATCTGGATTGCACCTCCATAGCAGAATTTGGTGCCGTTGTGGACCTTGTTTGATTCAAATATGCAGTTGACTATATGAGTATTGTTTGCATATGCGGAAAGCGCACCTGCAGTTTTTTTAGCGTAATTGTTGATGAATCTGCAGCTTTCCACCAGAAGATTTTTGGTTAGCGTACTGCTGTTTGTCGTACTCAATCCGCTGCCCTGATATGCAGTGTTGTTTTCAAAAATACAATTCTTTACATGGACATCCGGAGCGCGAATGAATAATGCACCTCCAGTACCGTCAAAATATGCGTTGATGAAATTTATATTACTGAATGATGTTCCACCGGCCGTCTTTTCAACACGGACAATCTGAGTCAGCCCTTTACCGTCCAGTGTGGCTGAAGAATCCGCCGTGAATGTTAATTTCTTGGTTACTCTAATCTGGTCATATGCCTTTTGGGCAGAATATGTTCCGCTCAGTTTGATCGTATCTCCCTCATTTGCTCTTTCAATTGCATCATTAATGCTTTGGAATGTATTTCCACTTGGAGTGATTCCTAAAATTTCATTTTGACTGACGCTAAGCTGTTCATCACTTTCAACTTTCGTATTCAATATATTTTCTTGAGAATTTTCTAGCTTATCTTCAATATTTAATTCACTTGAAATTCCATCTGCGCTCTGATTCAAATCATGAGCACACACATCATCCATACTCGCACCAAATGAAGCGAATATCAATACGATGAACAATAATGGAATTAGAAAGTGTTTGCCAATGAATATTTTTTGACTACTTTTAAACATTATAAATCACCTTTTTTGAGGACGATTTTCTACCATTAATTAGCAAAAACTATTAACCAGCAATTAAACTTTTTATTTCAGCCCTGTTTTAAAAATAATAATTCTAAAATATCAAATTTAATAATAAAAGAAAATTCATCGGAACAGAAGTTTTCGACCGCCCAACACAAGATATTTTAATCAAATATCATGACCCGAATTTCTTAATTATCATAATTTTATACGCCGAATTAAATTTTTATAAAACTCTATTAAAATTAACTTAAAATAAAAGATAATCTCATTAAATCCTCAAAAAAGAAATTAAACATCAAACTATATAAATCTATGCTTTAAACTAATTTTAAATCTTTAAATAGCGAAAATATTCCATATTAAAGGAAATATTGGAAACTGGCTTTAAAAAAATATTTTACTTATGAAATAAATAATTATATTATTAATCAAAGTTAAGGTAAAGAGATATGAAAAAACAAATTGCAATACTACTATTGGCTATATTAATTGTTGCTCCGTTAGTTCAGGATGTAAGTGCATCCAAAACAGTTTTTATAACTTCAGACAATATTATGGACCATGATACAGATGTAAAAATGTTGAACTCCATTAAGGCTTTTATAGAAGAAATCAGTGGGGGGCAACTCCAAGTAATCGTAGACAATCAGGCCCCTTCCCCAGGTGAAGGATATCGTGGAATACAGGTAACAAGTGATGTCAGCATAAATCTTGCTGCCGCCGATGCCGGCAATTTCCTACAGTTAGGTCAGGCATCAGTGGGAAGCACAAATAAACAGTACATTTATATTAATAGTGGGGATTATGACTTAGACAACAACAGCAATTATCTAAGAAGGGCATGGGACGACAATTACTCAAATGAAAGTTTCATGGGACTTCGTGATCCTGGAACATTCCTGAAAAATTCAGGAATCTATTATATCCAGCCATTAAAGGAATATCCGAATAATGCCAAAGACGGGTCCATTGACAGATTTGACGACGAAATGAATAAACAAATTGCACAGGAATCAGTGGACATCGTAAATAAACATTCAAACGATACAAAAATTTTAAGCGACAACTTGATAGTGACCAATAAGATATCTCCTTCCGTAATGGCATCTGCAAGTAAAGAATTAGTAAACAGCAATGATACCGAAATGAACGGAACATACGGAAATTACACTGCAGCACAATTGCTCTACCAGACAAGTTCCTACCTTAATGGAAACGGCTTGGACATACCAAAATCATATGACGGGCCGGAAAAACCTATGGGAGTTTCATTTTTGGTGAAAGACAAATATTCAGTTTATGACTACTTCAAAATGGGAGGAATAGTCAGAAACTATATGGACGCAAACGGCAGAGCCCCTGATTCAATTGAATACGAAGGCGCCCATATAAGCTATTATGATTTGCTTTATAACTTTGCAAAAATAACACAAACTCATACCGATGCGAAACACATGGGCTTTGATTCAGAATATAAATTTGAAAAGGTCAATGATTCAATATTATTACAAATATTCCCATTTATTTTAATATTATTTGTATTATTCCTTGCAATTTTAGTATACAGAAGACTTAGAAGAAGATTTTAAATAAATAGGGGAAAATTATGAAAAGATATATATCAGAATTAATCGGAACAATGGTACTTGTCCTGTTCGGTTGTGGAACTGCGGCAATAGCTGGAGCTACACTGGGAACCCTTGGAATTGCATTTGCATTCGGTTTATCCATAATAGCTATGGCATATGTTATTGGAGACATTTCAGGATGCCACATAAATCCTGCAGTATCAATCGGTATGTGGATTGACGGCAGAATGGAAACAAAAGACCTTATTCTCTACATAGTATTCCAATGTATCGGAGCTATAATTGGAATTGCAATCCTGGCTGTTATCATTAACTCCTCAGCACATCTTGGGGGATATGCTGCAACAGGATTGGGTCAAAACGGATTCGGTTCAGCATCAAGCGTCGGCCTCAATGTTGTAGGAGCAATTATTGTTGAAATTATCTTAACTTTCGTATTTGTCTTCACAGTACTTGGCGTTACCGACAAAGTCGAAAACGGAGCTGTTGCAGGTATTGTGATTGGTTTAACTCTTGCATTTGTACATATAATGGGCATTCCATTGACAGGTACATCAGTTAACCCTGCAAGAAGTTTAGCACCTGCATTATTCATTGGCGGACAGGCACTGGAGCAAGTTTGGGTATTTATATTGGCCCCTGTTGTCGGCGCAATCATCGCAGGACTGTTTTACAAAGTTTTAGCATCAGAGGATATCTAATCCTCTAACCTTTCTTTTTTCGTTTTTATCATAATCTTTTCAGTTTTACAGACTTGTGTTAATTTAAGATTTAATGATTTAAAATTAAAATTTAAATAATATCTAAAAGATACATTATAATTAAGGTGAATATATGAAAATTGTAGTTGCAATTGGAGGATCAATTTTACTAAAGGAATATGATTGTAAGAAATTCCAGGAATACAGCAATATTTTAAAAGACCTCACAAAAGAGCATGAGATATTTGTTGTTGTAGGAGGCGGAAAGCCTGCAAGGGAATACATTAGTGTAGTTCGTGATTTGGGAGCTGGAGAAGCCCAATGCGATGATATTGGAATTGAAGTGACTAGAATCAATGCAAAACTGATGCTGTCCGCACTTGGAGATGCAGCATATCAAAGAGTCCCACACAATTTCCAGGAAGCACTGGAATTCTCGGCTACCGGAAAAATCATCGTTATGGGAGGAACAGAACCTGCCCACAGTACCGATGCAGTGTCTGCAATTTTGGCAGAATACATCAATGCGGACAAGCTTATTAACCTAACATCCGTTGACGGAATGTATACAAAAGACCCTAACAAATTTGATGATGCGGAACTCGTTCCAGAAATTACCGCTACAGATTTGCTTGAGTTTTTAAGTGGCAAGGATGTAAAAGCGGGCACATACGAATTCTTTGACACAACTGCAGTTCAGATGATTAAGAGGTCCAATCTGGAAACAGTCATCACTAACGGTTTTGAGCCTAAAAATCTTATCAGGGCAGTGAATGGTGAAGAAATAGGAACCAGAATCATTAACGAATAGGTGAAAAAAGTGGATAATCTTATTGATATCGGTTTGAATTTAATGCACTCTTCATTTAAAAAAGACAGGGTGGAAATAATAGAAGAAGCTAAAAAAGCCGGTGTTAAACAATTTATCATTACAGGAACCAATGTCCATTCAAGCCACATGGCTGCAGAATATGCATCAAAATATCCCGGAACATTGTTCTCAACATCAGGAGTCCACCCTCATGATGCAAAGACCTGCAACGGACATACCATGTTTGAACTGGAGAAAATATCCAAGAATGATTCAGTTGTGGCCATAGGCGAATGCGGTCTTGATTACAACAGAAACTTTTCTCCGCAGGACTTGCAGAGAAAATGGTTTGAAGCACAGATTGAAGTTGCAGAAAGAACCGGATTGCCACTGTTTTTACATGAAAGGGAAGCACACAAAGATCTGTATGAAATATTGAAAAGACATGACAGCGTTATTGAAAGGTCCGTTGTTCACTGTTTTACAGGAACAAAACAGGAAGCACAAAATTATGCTGATTTAGGTTGTTATATCGGCGTTACCGGATGGATCTGCGATATGAAAAGAGGAAGAGACTTGCAGGAAGCTGTAAGTGCAATACCTCCGGAAAAATTAATGATTGAAACCGACGCTCCATTTCTGATACCAAAAAACTTCGATAAGAAACCTAAAAAAAATAGAAATGAACCGAAATATTTGCCTCACATCCTCGAAACAATTGCACTTTGCATGGGTCTCGACGCAGAAGAACTTGCAATTCAAGTTACTAAAAATACTAAAGAATTTTTTAAAATATAAGGAGATGAAATAATGTCAGTAGAACCTCATAAACATTGCCCAATATGTGGAACCCCAATTCCATTGAATGAACTTGTATGCTCACCGGATTGTCAGAAAGTCTGGGATGCAAGATTGAACCAAAAGAAAAAATCACAAATAATTCTATACATAGTTATTGCGATATTTTTAATAATTTGGGCTATTATGACCTTTATGAAATAGGGATATCAATGATTTTAACCTCATCAAATACAATACAATCTAAAGAGATATTGGAATATAAGGGATTGGTGACCGGAGAGTCACTAATCGGCTCCAATATTTATAAAGATTTGTTTTCCGGAGTAAGGGATGTTGTTGGCGGAAGAACCAATCAATATGAAGAGGAACTTCAAAAGGCAAGAACAATCGCTCTGGAAAGTATGGAAAAGAAGGCTGAAAGTTTAGGTGCCAATGCTATTGTGGGGCTTAAAATTTCCTATGATAACCTTGGGGGAACCATGGGAAACACCATTCTGGTTACTGCATACGGCACAGCAGTTAGATACGAATAATATGAATTTTAGAGAACATGATGTAAAACTAGCTTATATAAAAGAAGCGATTGTGTGCGTTACATTCGGCACATTAGTTGGTATTGGAGTCTATTATGTCTTCCTATACTTCAATATAGCCATTTTTGGCTGGAATTTAGGTTTGATTTTTGCACCATTGGGAGCGGGATATGCTGAAACAGTGCTTGCAAACAGAATGATTGGACAGGGAATAGGTGCAATAAGTTCATTTATTCTTTTCGTAATTACAACAGTTTACAGCTTTATTATAGTAAACCCTACATTAGGATTAAATTTAATTACAATAGGGTCAATAGCAGTGATTCTTCAGGCCGCATTTCCAACAGCAATAAACTACATCATACTGTCAGTCATATGTGGAATAGGATATTACTTTTCAGGAATCGGTACAAGGATAATAACCTATATCAACAAGAGAAAAGATTATTATTACTACAAACATATTTTAAAAGAACCTAACAAGATAATAATAGAACATGTGACTCCATATGATGAGGAAAGAAGCAATGAAGTAATTAACAATCTAGATTTTATTTTTGTAACAAGCACTGATGTTATAGACGCAAAATTCACCAACCTGGGCCAGTTCCATGCCACAGCAATTTTGGAAAAGGACAAACGGTTAGTTCATTCCACCCAGGACAATGTTGAGCTTGCCACTCTGAACAGTCTTAAGAGAGCCAAAGATAAAAGTCTGATTAAATTAGCCCAAACCATCAAATCCGCAGGAGGAAATGGAGTTATCAATTTAAAAATTGAATATGGACTAATCGGGCTTGGTGGAGACAACTATCAGATAACTGCAATGGGCATGGGAGTTCATTTAGAATAAGCTATGTCCGAAATCTTTTTTTTATGAAACCAACAAACCATCTAAACCAACCCTTTGAATAAAAAACATATGATTTAACACTTGAACATTAAAAAGTAGAAAACATTTTTTATTAATTTTTATGAAAAAATAACCTTTTTTACAAGTTTTTTTTAATATTTAAGTTATACTAACATTTATATAAAGATATAAACATATATTTAACCACTCGAAATGAAATATTATAAATTTTTGTATATTTCATTAATAAAAATTCTCAAATGAGAAACAAGAAGGTGTAAATATTTCGATTAAAAAAACAACATTAATTATTTCCCTTGCCTTGACGTTCTTCATAATATTGGGAGCCGTTAGTGCAGCGGAATTGAACAATGTTACCAATATAGAAGATTCAAATCTAATTGTTGAAAATCAAAAATTGTCCGTATCCGATTTGGACGAATCAGATTTGGCAATTAGTACAGATGATTTTAAAAACGAAAGCTTGACAAAATCATACGACAACACACTTGAAAGCAGCACTCAAGATCTGCAGACATCAACCGGTAATTCAAGCAATACAACAAAGACAAGTACAAAACTGGTAGTTTATCACCCTCATTATTCAAAAGCAGGAACCATCATTAAGGTTTCATTAAAGGATAATGCAAACAATGCCCTATCCAATAAAAAGTTAACCTTAAGCTATAAAGGCAAAACCTACAAATCCACCACTGAAGAAAATGGATTTGCCTACTTTAAACTTGCTTCATTGAAAGTGGGAACCACAATGTCTGTAACCGCAAAATTTAATGGTGATGCACAATACGCAAAAAAGACAATAAACTCCAAAGTCAAAGTCAAAACATCCGTTGTAGCCAAAAACCTTGCTGAAACATATGGGGATAAAAAGGCATTTATGGCGACCTTTTATAAGGACAACGGCAAATTGACAAACACAACTGTAACATTTAACGTGAACGGTCAAAAATATAAGGTTAAAACAAATTCGTTTGGAGTTGCTAAAATAACAAAAAATTTCAAACCTGGAAAATATACCGCTAAAATAACCAATCCTTATTCAAAAGAGACAGTATCCAAAACCATAACTGTCAAAAAAGCAAATACAAAAATTTCCGGTTCAAAAGCATATGCACTGCCAAAAACCAAAATCAAATATTCTGCTGTTGTGAAAAGTAACCAAGATAAACTGATGAAAAATATTGCCGTTTACTTTACCTACAACAACAAGCAATTGAAAGCCACTACCGATTCAAACGGAAAAGCAACAGTGAAATTGCCTGGACTTTCAAATGGGGTTTACAGAATCAGCTATCAGTATAGAGGAAATAAATTATTCAATGGGGCTTCAGGTTCCCAAAAGGTATACGTTAAAGCTTCAACAGTTACTTTAACTGCGGCTCAATTGAAAATGCAATATAATGACGGATCTGTTTATCAACTGACAGTGAAAGATACCGGTACAGGTAAAACATTAGCCAATAAAACCATAAAATTCACTTTTAATGGAAAAACTACTACTGCTATAACAGATAAGAATGGAATAGCAAAACTGAATATAGGCGATGCAAAACCTAATACTTACACAGTTAAAGCTACTCACTCAAAACTTGGTGCAAAGGATTATAATATACACAACGGAAAAGTTATCATTACCAGACAGACCATAACAGTAAATGCAAATGACCTGGTAATGAAATACAATGACGGTTCCAAGTTCAATGTAAATCTTAAAAACAAGACCGGAGCCAATCTCAATAACGTTACTGTACAATTTTCCTTAAACGGAAAAGCAACAAAAGTAAATACAAATGCCAATGGAATCGCTTCAATTCCGGTTAGCGAAAAAATGGGAGAATACACAGTTGATATTAAAATAGTCAGCGACCTTTACACTTCTCCAACAGTGACAAAACACATTTTGGTCAACGGCACTAAATTTGAAGCAAATGATATTACAGTCTCTCCAAATACACAATCAATATTCCAGGTAAAAGTGACTGACGCTCAAAACAAACCTGTAAGAACAACCGTTAAATTCACATTGAACAAAAAGACACAATCCGTTAAGACAGATGAAAATGGTATTGCAAAACTTACAGTTTCAGGATTGACAAAAGGAGTATACACAGTTACATATACAGATGGATCAACTACAGGCTCTTCAACAATAACCGTTGGAGAAAAGGTAACACTAAAAGATATAATTGCAGCATCACAAAGCGTTAAAAAATACATTGAAGGCAATGAAAAATTGCCGAGCACCGTTAAGATAGGCTCCACAACTTTTTCATTAGCCAACTATTTATATTTAGCATCACAAGCTATCATAAATCTAAAAAACAACAATAAAAATGATATTGATGTCATACAAGTTAATGATCCTGCAAAACCTGAGAAAGCTGCTAATTTAGGTGAATTATACAATTATCTTGCAGTTGCCAAGAATGTTGTAGACATAGCCAAAACAAAAGGAGCAATGCCTGATTCCGTCAATTCCGAACGTGGAGTTATTGGATATGAAGGTTTGGTTTATGCGTTTGCACGTACTGTAGCATTTTATGGAGACAATGGCATAATGCCTAACTATGTAACAATCAAAACATTCTCCTCAACTACTCCTACTAGCAGTCCATTAAATTCAAAGAATACAATTAAAGACTTGAAACCATATCTTAGAGCTACTACAAATTGTCAAGTTGGAAACAGCCAAATAAAATCAATAGTTAATTCATTGACTTCCGGTTTGACAACAGATTTGGCAAAAGCAAGAGCTATCTATAATTATGTACGTGATGCAGTATCCTACAGTTTCTATTATGACACCAGATACGGCGCTGTCGGTACATTAAATGCAAAAACAGGTAACTGTGTTGATCAGGCACATTTATTGATTGCAATGTATAGAACCGCAGGTCTTGCAGCAAGATATGCCCATGGTACATGCGTATTCTCAAGTGGAAGCACATACGGTCACGTATGGGCACAGGTGTTGATAGGTGATACTTGGATTGTAAGTGATGCGACAAGTGTAAGAAATTCATTTGGAAATGTTGTTAATTGGAATAACTACAATTATGCCCTGCACGGGTATTATTCAGGTATTGAATTCTAATTAACTCCTTTTTTATTTTTTTAACTTTATAGACGCGGTGATATGATGGAAAATGACGGAAATATGATAATACCTATTTTAGGTTATATTATTGCATTAATAAGTCCGCTAATTGGTTTGATTTATGGGGCCGCATTGGTTTTTCTAAAAAAAGACGTTGCCCTCTATCAAAAGCACGGCAGATTCATAATATACTTAGCAATTGCAGTATTTATAATATCCCTCATTATAAGATATGCAATTTTAAGTTAAATAGCTAAATTCAATGGTTCTTTTAAATAAGTTTTAATATAAAGCGAATCATTTATTAATTTAAATATACATAAAACAGAAGTATAGTATGCAATTAGATTTTTTGGATGATGATGAATAGGATAATGGAGCAAAACCATGCGGGTTCGAATCCCACCTCACTATCTAAAAAATCCATATAATTGCAAATTTTAAGGTATCATGGCAGAGTGGTCAAATGCGGCAGGTTCAGGGCCTGTGGTTAGTCCTTCGCCGGTTCGAATCCGGCTGATACCATATAACCATCCAAAAGAGAAATATTACAGAAAATATAAATAATGAGTTTGAAGGAAAAATCGTTCAAACTGCATTAATTTTTTAGAGATTATTCAACTCCAACTTTAAATCAAACTTGGCGAATTTAGTTTCATTTAAAAACTTGTTCATGCCTTTGTCTAATTTTCTGGCCATGTCAATTACGACTTCGAGAAACTCGTCAAAGTCCTCCTTTGACCTTGATTCAAGTCCATGAGCCAGGATGGAATTATTCCTTTTTATAGTCATGTTTTTAATTTTTTTCTCATTTTCCACATAATATTTTCCCAAATCATCATTTAATTCATTGAGCAATAGGTAATCCTTAGCAAGGCCTATTCTGATTTTTCCATCCTCTTCTGTCATTTTCAATTCCTCAATGAATTCATCTGATACATTATTGTCTGAAAGTATTGAAACATCAACATCAGAACTTTTAATGTTATATGAAGTTAATCTGATTTGGGCAGCCAATTCCAAAGCACGGTATAATCTAGCTATTGCATCATCATATCTGTACTCTTCAGCTTTTCCTATTGAATTGTTAATCAGGCTTGCAAGAATATAGCAGTTTTTCAGATTTACTGATCTTGAGTTGACAATTGTTCCCAGGGCCTTGAGATTTTTCTTAAGGTCATCTTTTATATCCATGAATTCTCGCTGTTTAATATCCACATTTTTCAAATAATCATATGCCTCTTCAAAGTCCATATTATCCCAAGCATAATATGATTTGCAGAGATTTGAAAATGAATCCTTATGGATATTCAAATCAACAATATAATCCAAAACATCAATACATGTCCTATAACGTTTAGCATTGAAATTATATCTTGTTCTCAATAATGCAAACTTATCATAGATTTTATAGAGGTTTTGATAATTTATAACTTCAGTTCCTGCTGAAACTTCACCTGTTGACCTGTCTCCTCCAACCGAAATCAGGTCCTTTGAGTAGAAAAGTCCGCAACAGGCCATGGCTGCAGACATTGTTTTTGTTCCGGAAGTATAATCCATTATAATTTTGCAGTCCTTATCGTTTTGAAAATCAAATTCCCATATTTTAGATTCAAAAATTTCAAAACATGCACTGAAATCATCAATGGCCTCAATTGGAACTATCTGATAATCCTGCCCCTCTACAAATTCATCCCCCTCATCTTCAAACTGTTCTTCTATATAATTAATGGTCTGTTTAGATTTGCTTGATGCAAAAAATACAACATAATTAGGATAGATTTTAGTTATTGTCGAATATAATTTCTTTGCAAGTAATTTGAAACCAAGTTCTTGGGGATTGGAATTTGTACCTGTCCCTACAATCATGAATAATATAAGTTCTTTCCTTTTCATTTTAATTAATCTCATCTAATCTTTTTTTGAATTCATCGTTTTTATTGCAGCTTGCAATAGCTTTTTTGAGGATATCCCTTTCACCTTCAGTATCTCCCTGTTTTCTATAGATGTCGGCTATTGCCTCATATGCCTTAACGGAGTCAGGCAATGTAAATATGACCTGCTTATACAGGTCAATAGCTTCATCAAATTTACCTTTGCCCTCAAGGTATTTTGCCTCATTCATCAAGTTGGCAATGTTTTTTAGTTTGCTGTCTTCCTTTTTGGTTTTTGTTTTACCTTCAACGTTTTTCAATTTGTCAAAAATGTCTGATGCTTCACCAGCATCAAAGTTTTCTCCAACCTTTCTATCTCCACTCATTCTATCACCTCATGGTAGAATTCCAAGCATTTTCAATGCCATGTAAAATACCAGTATTGAAAATATGACCTTCAATTTCTTTTGAGGTACCCTATGAGCATATTTGGCGCCCAAAGATGCCATAGGCACTGAAAATGCAGCAATCAATGCAAAATTAATAATACTTACATAACCTATAGAGTATGGGAATGTGGACACGCCCCATCCTGAAATCATGTATGATAAAAATCCTCCAACTGCAGTTAGGCTAATGAAAATAGATGAGGTTCCTATTGCCTCGATCATTGAAAAGCCCAGAAGTGCAGTGAGGATAGCTATTAGGAATATTCCTCCGCCAACACCCAAAAGTCCTGATGAAAATCCAACCAGCAAACCAATGATTGCTGAGGTTATCAAATTGAATGGTATTTTTGCTTCTTCCCGTTCCTTGTTGATGTTAATGATATTGTTGACAGTAACGAATAAAAGCAGACATCCAAAAATGATTTCCAAGACCCTTGAAGGGAGTGCGGATGCAACAAAACCTCCCAATGCTCCACCAATTATTCCGAAAATACCCAACCTTATTCCTGGCTTTAGGATATTGTCCATTGTTCTGGTGTGCCTGTAGGCTCCGCTAAGTGATGTTGGAATGATGATTGCCAAACTGGTTCCAAATGATATTAATATGGCCAAATCAGGCTCAACACCAATGTATTTAAGCAAAAAATACTGCAGGGGAACAATCAGAAATCCTCCACCTACACCCAAAAGCCCTGATGCAAAACCTGCACATATGCCAATTAAGATTAAACCTATAAAATATTCAATTGGAAACATAGCATCACTTATTTAAAGTATTAATAATTAAAATATTGTTGATGAAGATTAATAAAACTATCATAATTGGATTAATATGTATTCTGTTCGGAGGGATAATCTTCATTACAGATATTTTCAATCCGATTGTAAGACCGATTACCTATCAATTTCTGATGGGGTCCTCCAAAGGAAAGGACATCATGTTTTTTGGCCTTTTTGGACTGTTCTTAATACTGCCCCAATTAATTGAAAAAGATTTCGATTCTGAAAAATATTTAAAGATATCCATGGTTATCGGTTGGGTTTTGTTAATCCTGGGAATATTGCTTGAAATCATATTCAGACTGCAGATGGGAATAAAGCTCAACACTGTTTTCTGTTGCATGGCTAACGGCATGAGCTCTACAAGCATTTTACATACCCACCTGTTAAAGTCAATTTTAGGGGCAGCCATAACTCAAATAATCGGACCGTTTGTCCAAAACATGAACACCGGCGTTGGCCTGTATTCCTATGTACCAAGTTTCGGTTTTCTTGTAATATTGCTTATACCTATACTGTTTGTAACATTGGTTTTAGCCATCAGAAATCGTCCATGGTTTACAAGCTTATTGATATCCTTCTTTTCAAGCTGCCTGATTATAGGTGCAATTGATGGAGGGCTGTTTGCAACCCCTGCCCTTGTCGGAATTTTTGGACTTTATCTTGTCTACAGAAACGGATTTTACTTGAACTACATACTTTATACTATTTTAGGCGATGAAAAGTCACTTGAAAAAAATGAGGAAATTCAGCCTGTTTACAGGAATCGCGGATTTAAGGAATGGAGATACATATTAAATCGTTTTTTAATTTGGTTTGTGGTAATCGCAATAATACTCTTAAGAATTAGTGTAGGAATTGCGGGTGCAGAGACCGACTGTTACACTGTGGATGTTGTAAATCCGACAGACGACATTGACTTGGGCAACATCAGCGCAATGGTAATCGACAATAGCACCGGTCCAAATAAAATCACATATCACATTGACCACAGATATAATGAAATGGAGCTCATCAACGACTTGAAAGTTCCTCTGATAGATTCGTGCGAGTATTATACCGTTTCATGGAACATCTATTCATATCTCAGCTGATATCATGAGAAAAATCTATTTGTTTTTGCCTATACTGGCCGGAATCATGTTCGGATCAAGCGGAATCTTTGTCCGGACGCTGACACAAAACGGAATCGACCAGACTACACTATTGTTTTTAAGGTTTTCAATAGCGATAATCCCTATTCTAGCGGCAATATTTTTAACAGACAGAAAACTTTTGAAAATAAGCTTATCGGACCTGCCGTTATTTTTGGTTTGTGCAATATGCATCATCGGACTTAACCTGTGCTATAACGAATCCATGAATACTGTTCCCCTTTCTCTGGCTGCAGTATTATTGTCCCTGGCACCTATTTATGTTTTAATCATTGCATATTTCCTGTTTGGAGAAAAAATCACCTCCAAAAAGTTAATCTGCATGGCTTTGGCAATCTTCGGATGCGTGCTGATGACCGGAGTTTTGGAAACTTCATTGAAAAACATTCCAATTTTCGGCATTCTTTCAGGCATCGGTGCGGGATTGTTCTGGGCAGTTTATCTTATGGCCTCCAAAAAATCCATCGAAATGGGAAACCACACATATACAATTCTGCTCTACTCAATAATTTTTATTACAATAGCTTTAATTCCATTTACCGATTTTGGCCAGATTTCAAGTTTTGTTTCAATTAATCCTATGCTGACAATCTTGTTTTTAGTTCTGCATTCAACATTCTCATTTGCATTGCCATATATCCTGTCCACATTGAGCTTAAGCTATATGGACTCCGGAACATCTTCAATACTGCTTTCAGGAGCCGAACCATTTGCGGCACTGATATTCGGACTGATACTTTATGGTGAAATTCCAACAGTACTGATGTTTTTAGGTTTTATCCTGACAGTAACTGCAATGATGCTTTTAACCCGAAAGGAAAGTGTCGATTAAAAAAACTTATTACTTTTTAAAAATATATCATAAAATATGATTTTCAGCATTATCATACCTACATACAACGAGGAGGAATACCTTCCCGTTTTACTGGACAGCATCAAAGAGCAGGATTTTAATGATTATGAAATCATTGTAGCCGATGCCGACTCTGCTGACAGAACCCGTGAAATTGCCGAGGAATACGGGTGCACAGTTGTTGATGGAGGTCTTCCTGCAGTAGGTAGGAATAATGGTGCTAAAGTGGCAACCGGAGAAATTCTGCTGTTTTTGGACTCCGATTTGCAGCTTACAGAAGATTATCTTGCTAATGTATTGTACGAGTTTAGAATGTACAAGCTGGGAATAGCAATCACCCAAATGCTTCCCATGTCAAATAAAATCGAAGATAAACTTTTCCATGACTTTGCAAACTATTTCATGATTGGCGTTGAAAACATAAAGCCCCATGGCGCAGGATGCTATGGAATCATCGCCAAAAGGGAATTGCATGAAAAATGTGGAGGCTTTGATGAGTCATTGACATTCGGAGAGGACACCGACTATATAGAAAGGCTGGCCAAGGAAGAGCCTTTCAGGGTTTTGAGAAATGCAAAAATCGGCGTTTCCACAAGGAGGCTTGAAGAAGAGGGAATAACCACATTAATCCAGCAGTACGGGAAAAGTACAGTGAATGACTTTTTAGGAAAAAGAACCGATGCAGAGGAGTTGAACTATAATTTTGACCATGGCCATGAGAAACTTACAACTTCAAGGTTTTCACAGCTTGAAAAAAGAACCGCACAGCTAAATACCATTAGAGAAACTTATGAAGACTCAGTTGGTAAAATCAGCAATGTGAGACATAAGATAAAGACAAGACACCGTCAAAGACCAAAAAAAGTTGTGTTCTATTGCGTTTGCGGCGAAGGAATGGGCCATGCAATAAGAACCGGAGTTATTGTTGACAGAATCAAGGACAGGTATGATGTCCATATATTCTCCAGCGACAGGGCTTACGAATATTTAAGTTCAAAATTTGATAATGTATATGAAATTGGCGGATTCAATACGGTTTACATTAACAATAAGGTAAACGATTTGAAAACCCTGTCCGATGCATTGAAAAGAAATCCGACCAACATAAAAGTGGGATATGAGAATCTCTATAAAAAAGCAGCCCACCTAAGGCCTAACATCATTATAACTGATTTTGAATTATATGCAACAATGCTTTCAAAGCTAAGGGGAATACCTTTAATCAGCCTAGACAATATGCACATTATTACACAGGCCCAAATCGATTATCCGAAATCTCATATTGGGGAAATGCTTAAGGCAAAGGGAGTCATTAAAACTTACGTTGTAAAACCAAAAATCCATATCATAACCAGCTTTTTCTATCCTAAACTAAGACCTAGAAAACATGCTGTGATTTATCCGCCAATCATACGTGAAGACATTTTAAAATTAGAGCCTAAAAAAGGAGAGCATGTCATCGTTTATCAGACCAGCCGTGAAAGTGGAAGACTAGTGAAAAGACTTAAAGCGCTTAAAAATGAACAGTTTATCGTTTATGGATTCAATAAAAACAAAATAGATGGAAATTTAACCTATAAAAAGTTCAATGAAGATGAATTTTATGATGATCTGGCCTCATCTAAGGCAGTAATCACCAATGGAGGATTCACTTTCATCTCAGAGGCAATTCATCTTAAAAAACCTATTTATTCCGTACCTGCCGTCGGCAACTTCGAACAGACATTGAACGGATTTTACGTGCAAAAGTTAGGCTATGGAGAATACCATGAAAACATGAATGCCAAAAGAGTAGCAAATTTCCTTAAAAGACTTCCAAAATACCAAAAAAGACTTGCAAAAGTTAAAAAGACAAACAATGATGGTATAGTGCGTGAGCTAATCTATAGAATCGAGAAATATTCCCTATGAATTTTGATATTTGAAATCAAAAAAACTATTTTTATAAAATATTTAAAAAAAAGAAATGAAAAACGAGTGTCTATAAAGTTACACCCATTTCCAATTGTTCTGTTAATTCTTTGTACCTGTTACGGATAGTAACTTCAGTTACTCCTGCAATATCTGCAACATCCCTTTGTGTTTTTCTCTCACCGAGCAAAACGGATGCAATGTATAATGCAGCTGCAGCCACACCAGTAGGACCTCTTCCTGAGGTTAAACCTTTTTCCATAGCTTTTTCAATAATTTCAATAGCTTTGGATTGTGCTTCACCAGATAATCCCAGTTCTGAAGCAAATCTTGGAACATAGTCTACAGGAGATGTTGGCGGCAATTTAATATTTAATTCACGGGTCAGGAACCTGTAGGTACGACCCACTTCTTTTTTGGTAACTCTTGATACTTCAGCTATTTCATCTAATGTACGTGGCACGTTACAACGTCTGCATGCTGCATATAATGAAGCTGCAACTACCCCTTCAATACTTCTTCCACGGATGAGCTTGTTTTCCACTGCACTTCTGTATACAACAGATGCAGCTTCCCTTACGCTTCTTGGAAGACCCAATCTTGAGGAGTCACGGTCAAGTTCACTTAACGCAAATGCAAGATTTCTTTCTGTTGCACCGGAAATTCTGATTTTCCTTTGCCATTTTCTTAGTCTGTACCATTGAGCCCTGTTTCTTGCAGGAATATCACGACCGTAAATATCCTTGTTTCTCCAATCAATCATGGTACTTAAACCTTTATCGTGAATGGTGTAAGTAATTGGAGCTCCTACTCTAGTACGTTTGTCTCTTTGTTCGTGGTCGAATGCTCTCCATTCAGGACCCATATCAACAAGATTTTCATCAATGACTAAACCACAGCGTGCACATACAACTTCTGCCCTTTCATAGTCCCCAATCAATTCAGTAGAACCACAATCAGGACATACAGTTTGTTTGTCTTGAGCATATGCTCCTTCCTGTGCTTTTGGTTGTCTTTGTCTTTTACGTACTCTTCTTGGCATTTCTTCTACTTTTTGTGTCGTGGTTTCATCCTCCTTCTTCTAGACTTTTTGGATTTCGGTTTCGATACAAATAGTTTTTCACCACTGTTTTTCGCAATTTCATCTCTATTGGCTGACCTGAACAGCCTAATAGAAATATAGGGCTTTTTTGTTGGCCCGAATACATAGCCGACCTTACCTATTTTATTCTTTTTGCTGTCATAAACAATTGCACCTGGTGAGGGTGTCTTATCAGATCGCGCTATTAATTTTCCAGAGTTTGCCACATGCAAACTTTTTCCTAAAAATTTCATAAAATCAAACTTAAAATCAAATCTGTATCATTTATATAATTAGAAATAGGTTATATATAAACCTATCGATATATTTATATATAAATATTGATTTCTATTTAAATGTTTTTCTATTTGAGCCCGACAATTTCAGCCAGGGTTTTACCATGTGATATGTCTTCGATAATACCTGACTCTTTAATCTTGACAAGCAGTGTCTGGTTCATGACCTGACCAAACACTTCCTTGGGAATCACAACAATACCTGATTCATCGCCAAAGAAAAAGTCGCCCGGATTGATTTTCATATCTTCAACTTCAATAGGTTCATCCAAAGTTCCAAGACCTAAAGGAGATCCTGCATTCGGACAGAAATTGCTTGCAAAAACAGGATAATCCATATAAAGCAGTGCATCCAAATCACGGGCTGAACCGTAAATGACAGTTGCCTTGATTCCATTGTCCCTGGCACAGCTTGATGCAAGTTCACCCCAAATTGCCTTTTCATCACCGTTCACTTTGAAAAATAGAATGTCCCCCTCTTCAGCATTGTCGATAGCCAATGCAGAGGTTCCCCAATCATCGCAATCAGTTTCGGCAGTGAAAATACTTCCCCAAACCTTCTGATTGTTTATAGGTTTAATGGATTGGACGGTTCCTGATCTTTTGAATGCCGCATTGTAGGCATCTGAAATCTGACATGCTGAAACATTTTCGAGCAGAGACTGTAAATTTATAAATTCTGAATAGTTTTTGCCATTGAATCTTAAATCATCAACAGTTACATTTTCCAGATTAATTTTGTCCACATCAATACGCTTATTTAAATTTTTATTCTTATTTAAAACATCTTTTGGACTTAATGACATAACCTCATCACCAATTCTAATTGTATAATACTTTATACCCCATTATTAAAATACTTTCAAATCATATGGCACATTTTATATATTAGTTTATCCAAAATATTAAGTATAGTATTAGAAAAATACTTTACATTATTATATACTCATTGAGAGTTTATTACATATCATTATTATTAATTATTATTAATTTAATCAAAAGACAGGAGAAAAGCTATTATTAAGGAAAAAATAACAGTTAAGAAGTTTTTAAATCATATAAATATCATTAATTAGTTAGAAAATATTAGCATGCCTTAATAGAAACACTCTCTTACAAATGTATTAACTCTTTTTTAGTGTATAAAAGGTCTTTGACCAAAACAAATATAAGTTTATCGTATAATTTATGCACATTTATTTACCTAAAAATATCATTGATTTTTAGATATACATAAATTATCCCGATTAATAAGCTAGGAGGCTTAAAAATGGGAAAAGGTGAAGAATTAACAACAACAAAATATTTAATCCATGCTCAAATTACAGCAAATGGAATTGTTGAAAAACCTGATGTTGTCGGTGCAGTATTTGGACAAACCGAAGGTTTGCTCAGTAACGATTTAGATTTAAGAGAACTTCAACGCACTGGAAGAATTGGAAGAATACAAGTTAATATCCAATCCAACGGCGGAAGGGCTAAAGGTGAAATCGTTATTCCATCCAGTTTAGACAGAGTTGAAACCGCTATACTTGCAGCATCTCTTGAAACCATCAATCGTGTCGGACCATGTGAAGCCGAAATTCAAACTTTAAAAGTTGAAGACGTAAGAGCTGTCAAAAGGGAACAGGTAGTAAACCGTGCTAAAGAGATTTATAAAAACATGGTTGAAAGCGTCGGTCCTGAAAGCATGAAGATGATTGAAGAGGTCAGAGAAGCAATGCGCGTTCATGAAATCTCAGAATATGGTGATGACCGCTTGCCAGCGGGCCCTAGCATTCACACATCAGATGCAATCATTGTTGTAGAAGGACGCAGTGATGTTTTAAACTTACTCAAATATGGAATTAAAAATACCGTAGCTGTAGAAGGAGTTAGCGTTCCCCAATCCATTGGAGAATTAAGTAAAAAAAGAACCACCACAGCATTCGTTGATGGAGACAGAGGTGGAGAACTTATATTAAAAGAACTCCTGCAAATAGGTGACGTTGACTATATTACACGTGCTCCAAAAGGAAAAGAAGTGGAAGACTTGGAAAAAGATGAAGCTTTAATAGCACTCAGAAACAAAGTTCCTACAGCACAGTTCCTTGCAACCAACAATATCTTCAATGAAAATAACGGTAAAAAGGACAACAGAAGATCCGACAGACGTAACAAAAAACAAAAATACTCACAACGTGAGCAACCACGCGTCGAAGAACCTGTAATTGAAGATGATGAAGTAGTCCTAATGAAAGACATGCTAAAAGAATTCGAAGGAACCGGTTGCGGAGCCATTTTGGATGAAGCATTGAATATGACTAAAGAAGTTGAAGTGGAAGACATCTATGAAGAAATTAAAAACATAGAAGGAACCGCAGATACTGTTATCTTTGACGGTGTAATCAGCCAAAGACTTGTTGATGTAGCATCACAAAAAGGAATTAAAAGATTAGTCGCATTTAATTCAGTAAACATAGTTAAAAAACCAAACAATCTTCAATTGATTACTATTGACTAAAATGAGAATCACAAATTCTCATTCATATTTTTTTTAATAAATACATAAAACTAAATAATATAGATTACATATATTATATAGAATTCCAAAATCGGAGGTAAAAAATGAATATCAATTTAGAAAATTATTACAGTACTAGAAAAAGTGTGTTTGAACGATTCCAAGAAGCTAGTACTGCAACTAAGGTACTCATGTCCTTGTTGATGGCATGTTTAACTGGTATAATGGCTCAAATTATTATTCCACTCCCATGGACTCCGGTTCCTATAACTGCACAGACTTTTGCAGTATTATGTTCTGGTTTATTCTTAGGTAAAAAATATGGATGTTTAAGTCAAATCCTATATATTGTCTTAGGTGTTGCATTTATTCCTTGGTTTGGAGGAATGACCGGAGGACTTGAAGTATTCCTCGGATCAACCGGAGGATTCTTAATTGGATTTGTAATTGCATCATACTTTATTGGATTAATTACTGAAAAATATGCTGATGCACGTAACTTTACAAAAATGGCAGCAGTCATCGGAATTGCAAATTTTGCATTGATTTACATTCCTGGACTTGCAGGTCTTGCATTATGGTTCTACCTAACCCAAGGCACAGCACTTGGTATCGTTGACTTGTTGATGATGGGTCTTGTACCGTTTATTGCAGGAGATATTGTAAAAATCTTAGGTGCAGCTTCAGTATCTAAAGCATTTTTACCAAAAGACTAAAAAGGTTTAAAAAACCTTTCTTTTTTTACTTTTTTTGATTTTAATGAAACTTACTTTAAGAGGGCATCACTTATTATGTCTTAAAGGTTTTCAGGGTTACGGCTACAGCGAAGACTTTACCGAAAACATGATAAAAGTCAATGCCCAAAGAAAATCTGAAAACACCACTGTCCATCTTACAAACTCGCCGGACGACATCTGCAGGGCATGTCCAAACCTAAAAGACAATGTCTGTGAAGATGAATTGCACAACAGAAGAATCGTTGAAATGGACAATGAGGTACTGAAAAAAATTGATCCCTCAAAAGAGTATAATTCGGTTGAACTGTTTGAAAAAATCGATGACATTTTCAATTCCAGGGAAAGTGTATCTGAAATCTGTTTTAATTGTATGTGGCATGAAAAATGCCTATTTTATCAAAAGTTATCAAATAACCGATAGCTTTAAATACTAAATAAATTATACATTATATTGTTGTATATGTACAACAAAACATAGTCCCGTGGGGTAGTGGTAATCCTTCTAGGCTTTGGACCCGGAGACGGCGGTTCGACTCCGCTCGGGACTATTATTAACTAACTATTTTTATTGATATTTTATGGAAAAGCTATTACTTATTGGAATTGATACAAGAAGTATGCTTAATAGCGCATTGAAACTTGATTATGAAATTTATTCAACCAGCTACTTTTCAACATCAGACACTCCACAGATTAAAAACCAGAAAATTATCCTGAATGAAAGCGACGGCGAAAGCTGCGGAATTTTTGAAGATCAGTTTAACAGCCAGACCATTTTGGAAATATCAAAGGACTACATTGATGAAGTCGACCATATCATCCCAATATCCGGAGTTTCACCTACTGACTTTTCAAAAAAAGATCAAAAAAAGATTTTGGGCACCGTCAATGTAGGAAATATTGAGGACAAATACAAATTCTACAAAGAAATTAAAGATGATTTTTTAACCCCTCTGACTTTTAGTGTAAGTGATATAGATGAAGCGTTTGAAATAAATAAAAATTATGATGATACTCAATTTATTTTAAAACCCCTTAAAGGAAGTGGAGGGTATGATATTAATCTTTTAGAAAATAATAGCAATATTCAATTAAATGATGGGGAATTTATTTTGCAGGAATATGTTGATGGGATAAACTTAAGCTCATCAGTACTTGCAACAGAAAATGATGCAAGAACCGTCATTAACACCAGACTCCTGACAGAACATGACTTTGGAAAAGACAGTTTCATATATATCGGCAACATCTTGCCTTTAACTTCCGATTCCATAATGGCGGATGTCAATGATATCGGCAAGATAAATGAAACCATGGCCGACACCAGTGAAAATTTAGCCCGCAGATTCAATCTGATGGGTTCAAACGGCATTGACTATATCCTGAATGAAAAGGGACTATATGTAATTGAAATCAATCCACGTCTTCAGGGCACATTCGAATGTGTGGAAATGTCACTTGGAATAAACATGCTGGATGCACACATCAGGGCATGCGCTGGAGAGATGATTGAAATACCTCAGCCGAAATACTATGCCTATAAAAAGATTATATATTCACCTGCAAGGATGAAATATCAAAAAATAGATTTGGACAATATCTACGACCTGCCACACATCGGGTCAATTACCGAAAAGTCAGAACCTCTTCTAACAATAATCGATAAAGATAATGATTTTAAAAAATTATGCGAAAAAATAGAATCAGCCAGTGAAACCGTAAATAGCGAAGTTAGAAAACACCGAGTAAGTGAACAATAAATAATATTACTCCAATTGTTATCATAAAAGTAGTTGCAATCATTGCATAAGTTATCCACCTGAATACGCGTGCCTTATTATCAGGGTCTTTCATAAATTGGTCAATTGGATTTCTTTTCATTTTTGCACCTTTTTCTGTAAATTTCTAGAAATAAAATTTTTTACAGTAACTTAATAATAAAAGCTTATTTTAAAAATAAACAACTAATAAATCTCAAAATTAAAAAAATAATAAAAATAGAAGAAAATGAGAAGTTTTGAGAAAAACTCAAGCTTCTGCATTTTGAGCTGCTTCAGCAGCAGCTGCAGCCTTTTCATTTTTCTCAATTGTAGACCTAATCATTTTCAATCTAACGAAGTTTTCCCTTTCCATTTCTTGGAGTCTCATATCAATATACTTTTCAGTATTTTGGAATCTTGGAATCATAATATGTTCCAAAGCATTAACTCTACGTTTAGTAGCTTCGATTTCTTCAGCGAGGAGGAAAATTGTTTTTTCCACTTCACCCAGCTCGATTAAATACTTGATAGATTCCTCATATTTCTTAGCAGCTTCGTCTAATTGAATTGTAGTATCTGAGAATCCGTAACCCCTATCAATAATGGATCTTTTTTCCATTTTGACATCAGTTACCGGTACTGATACTCCCATAACGCTTCTTGAAGTAATATCAACATCAACAGATTCTTTTACAGATAATGCTGCTTTTCTAACAGCCAAATCACCCATTGCAATTTGAGCTTCAAGTAATGCATCGTTTGCTTCTTTTAGACTTTGTTCTGCGTTTTCACGAATACCTTTGACACGATCCAAGATATCAAAAAACTCTTTAATTAAAGCATCCCTTTTCTCTTTAAGCAAACCGTGCCCTTTTACAGCCAGTTTTGTCCTATTTTTAAGGGACAACAATTCCATACGAGTTGGATTAATTCCATCAATAATATCTTGTGCCATTTAATCACCTACATTACTGTAATGAGATTAGTCATCTTTTGGAAGGTATTGTTCAACAAACTCTTCTTTAACCCTTTTGAGTTCTGCTTTAGGTAAGATTTTAAGTAAACTCCAACCAAGATCTAAAGTTTCGAAGATTGTTCTGTCTTCATCTTTACTTTGGGTAATGAATTGGTCTTCAAATGCTTGAGCAAATTCTAAGAACTTTTGATCCCTTTCAGTAAGTGCTTCTTCACCTACAACCGCTACTAAGTCTCTTAATTCACGACCTTCAGCGTAAGCGGAATAAAGTTGGTCAGATACACCACTGTGGTCATCCCTAGTTTTGTCTCCACCGATACCACCACTCATCAAACGAGAAAGTGAAGGAAGTACGTCTACAGGAGGGTAAATACCTTTCCTTGAGATTTCCCTACTTAATACGATTTGTCCTTCGGTAATATAACCGGTTAAATCAGGAATTGGGTGAGTAATATCGTCTTGAGGCATAACTAAGATAGGCATTTGAGTAATGGAACCTTCTTTACCATCAATACGTCCTGCTCTTTCATAG
>NZ_CACXXB010000010.1 GCF_902771435.1 uncultured Methanobrevibacter sp.
ACAGTAATATTAGCAGGTCTAGTACCCCAAGCATTATTACCATCATTCCAAATCTTGGTCGCATTAACAACAGTAACCAAAGTGTTATTAACAGTCCAATTATAAGCAGTGCTATTACTAATCACACTTACATACTCAACAGAAATAACACCAGCAGGAACATTAGCAACAGTGACATTCAATTCCTCAATAGAATATTTAATAGGATCATTACCATTAAATGCAGTCAAATTAGTAAACTCATGATACCAATTATTAGCCTCATTCAAAGTAGCATTAGCAACCCTGACACCATCAGCTAATAAATAAACAGTAATATACGCAGGTCTAGTACCCCAAGCATTATCACCATCATTCCAAATCTTGGTAGCATTAACAACAGTAACCAAAGTGTTATTAACAGTCCAATTATAAGCAGTGCTATTACTAATCAAACTTACATAATCAACAGAAATAACACCAGCAGGAACATTAGTCATATTAACAGTGACATTATCTTCTTCAATAGTATATTTGATTTTTTCAGTACCATTGAAGACTGTTAAATTAGTGAAGGAATGATACCAATTATTAGACCGATTCAAAGTAGCATTAGCAATCCTAGTACCATCAGCTAATAAATAAACAGTAATATTAGCAGGTCTAGTATCCCAAGCATTATTACCATCATCCCAATATTTAGTAACATTTACACTAGTCATAGGAACATGAATGTTAGTAACAGTCACAAATGCAGTAGTTCCATTAGTACCATTAATTACAGTTAAGTAACCATCAATTGGCAATTCTCGAATTGTATAATTAATTACAGTATCATTTTCATCTGTAATATTTAAATTATCGAAAACATATGTCCAATTGTTAGTATCGTTTAAAACTACTTCACTTACTAAACCAGTGTCATTATACAATTGAATAGTAACATTATCAGGTCTGATACCATCATAATCGTCATAATCATCCCAAACCTTAGTTACATTGATTTCGGATACATCATAGATGATAATCCATGTCACGTTTGAAATCTCTGTGTAATAAGTAGTTCTAAGATAATTTGCATCGATTCTGTATCTTCCAACAGAATATCCTGTAAGATTTAAGCGTATACTACCTCTAATATCAGTTATATTGGAAGGATCTGGTTCTTCGCCAACACCGATTTTGGTTATAGTATAGAATATCTCTTGATTGTCTTCTAAATCATCAAGATAAACAAGATTACCATCACCACTGTTTTCCCAGCCAATGACCGGAGTTTGGTCAATAGCGTCTGTTGTTTTGGTAGTTCGGTTACCATGATTATAGAATTCATATGTAATATTATTTATAGTAACATTACTTTGAGCATCTTTACTATGGATACCGTTAGCGATATTGTCTCCACCTATATGCCAGATTTCTACAATTATCTCTTCACCTAAACGGTAAACTGTACCTTTTTTAGGAGATATTGGCAAGGCCCAAGAGTGTGCCAAGTTGTCATATAACCTTGTGTCATATACTTTCAAAGTAGAGTCTTCAACATAAATTGCGGATCCGTTTCCGAATTCTGCAGTATTGTTGTAGAAATTACCTTGAATGGTTGCATTGGCTGTACCTGATATGATGAATGCACCACCAATACCATCACCATCACTGATGTATCCTAACGCATGATTGCTTATGAATGTTGAGTTTTCAACATCTAAATCGTTAGAAGAAATGATGTTTGCAAAACCACCTTTTAGCGCAGTGTTATTAAATGCATAGATTTGGTTAAAGTTTAAACTTTCATCTTCACTGTATATTGCACCACCAGAGAGGGTAGCACGATTTGATGAAATGTTGTTGCTTGTGAAATTAGTAATTTCATAATCATAACCATAACCATAAATAAATACTGCACCACCCATAGAGGTAGCTTTATTAAATGTAATGTTGTTATCGGTAAATTCTGAACTTGATCCGTCTATATAGATTGCACCACCGAAGTTAGCTTCATTATAGGACATTTGGTTGTCTGAAAATTCAGAGCCATGTCCGGCAATATAAACTCCACCACCGGATTCTGCATCATTATATAAAATGTCATTATTTGTAAATGTGGCATTATCACCTTCAATATCTATTGCACCACCGGCCATAGCATGATTGTCTATGAAATCAGAATTGTTAACGGTAGCATTGATTCCGGAGATATATGTTGAACCACCGTAATATCCTGCAGTGTTGTTTGTGGATGTGACATTATCCAGAGATGTGAAATTACCATCAGTAAATATTGCACCACCATTTTCTTCAGCAATACAATTTGAAAGGCTTACATTTACAAACTTACAATCGTTACCATCAACATATACACCTCCACCAGTATAAGCGATATTATTGTTCAGGTTACAATTCATAATTGTAGTATTGTCACCATTAATGTAAGATGAACCACCGTGATATGCAGAGTTGTGAATGGAAGTAACATTATCGAAAACATCGTTGTTACCTTCAACGTAAACAGCACCACCAAATTGGGAAGCATTACAATTGGAAAGAGCCACGTTTTCAAAGGTACAGTTGTCACCAGAAACGTATAGTCCACCACCATTGTCAGTAGCACTATTATTGTCCAAGTTACAGTTCCTAACAATTACTTCATTACCCGCAATATATGAGGAACCACCTTCCACAGCAGTGTTGTGAATAGAAGTAACATTATCAAATAAGGCTTTATCACCTTCAACGTAAACAGCACCACCTAGAGTACCAGCCTCATTGTTGGATGCGCTAACGTTGATGATTTGAGAACCTATACCTCCACCAATGTTCAATGCTCCACCACGTAATTCAGCAGAGTTATTGTCAAGGTTGGAATTTTTAACTGTTATGTTACTACCACGGATGAATGTAGAACCACCAAGATAAGCAGTGTTGTTGTTTGATGTAATACCATCGACAAGAATATTGTTACCAACAATATCGAATGCACCACCTAAACCAGTATTATTAGTTCCATTGTTGATAGCTTTGTTGTTGTTCAACTCACCGTTTCTAACGATAATGTTGGTACCGTTAATGAATGCAGCACCACCACGTTGAGCAGTGTTGTTATCAGCAGTAATATTAGTAAATGTAGTACCATTTGAATTAACAAAAATACCACCACCTAGAGTACCAGCCCTATTGTTTGAAACACTAACGTTTTCAACAGTACAACCGTCACCAGCAATGTTAATACCACCACCACGTAAATCAGCAGAGTTATTGTCCAAGTTACAATTTTGAACAGTTATATTATTACCACGGATGAATGTAGAACCACCAAGTCTAGCAGTGTTGTTGTTAGAGTGAGTACCATTTACAAGAATATTGTCACCAACAATATCGAACGCACCACCTAAACCAGTATTTTCAGATCCATTGTAAATAGCTTTGTTGTTGTTCAACTCACCGCCTGTAACGATAATATTGGTACCGTTAATGAAAGCAGCACCACCACGTTGAGCAGTGTTGTTATCAGCAATAACATTAGTCACGTTAGTACCATTTGAATTAACATAAATAGCACCACCCATAAGGCCTGCTCTATTGTTGGATACGCTAACATTTTCAACTGTACAACCGTCACCAGCAATGTTAATACCACCACCACGTAAATCAGCAGAGTTGTTGTCCAAGTTACAATTTTGAACAGTTATATTATTACCACGGATGAATGTAGAACCACCACGATAAGCAGTGTTGTTGTTAGAGTGAGTACCATTTACAAGAATATTGTCACCAACAATATCGAACGCACCACCTAAACCGGTATTCTCAGATCCATTATAGATAGCTTTGTTGTTGTTCAACTCACCACCAGTAACTTTAATATTAGTACCGTTAATGAATGCAGCACCACCACGTTGAGCAGTGTTGTTATCAGCAGTAACATTAATCATTATAGTACCGTCTGAATCTACATAAAGAGCACCACCCATTTGGCCTGCCCTATTGTTGGATACGTCAACGTTTTCAATAGTACATCTGTCACCTGCAACATTTATACCACCACCACGTAAATCAGCAGTGTTGTTGTCCAGAGTACAGTTTGCTATATAGGTGTCGTTACCACGAACGAATGTTGAACCTCCACGGTAAGCAGTGTTGTTTATGGAAGTAATGTTGATGAATTTACAGTCATTACCTAAAACGTCAATTGCACCACCAATACCGGTAGTTTCAGGTTCGCTTGCATTGAAAATAGCTACGTTATTGTCAAATACTGAATGTTCAATGGTAATATTGTTTCCTTCAACGAATACAGCACCTCCACGCAGAGCGGTGTTGTTAGTAGAATCAATTCCATGAAGGGATAAATCACTGGATTTAATGTATATTGCTCCACCTTCTTTGTCTGCACGGTTATTGGACACCTCAAGGTCATGAACTTTACAGCCTGCACCAGCGAGGTCTAATCCTCCACCTCTACCAGATTCTTCAGTTCCATTGTAGATAGCTCTGTTATTGTCTAAAGTACAATTGGTAACTTCAGTATTGTTACCTATAATAAAAGTGGAACCTCCTCTGGCAGCAGTATTGTTAACGGATGTTACGTTTCTGAATGTAGCATCGTTACCTCTAACATATACAGCACCACCTTCGGCACCTGCATTGTTGTCGGATACATCAACATTATAAACTGTACAGTTTTCACCTAAAATGTTCAAACCTCCACCACGGAGAGTAGCATTGTTTCCATCAAAGATACAATCGTGAACAGTGATGTTGTCACCGTAAATGAATGTTGAACCACCAAGAGTAGCTGTGTTGTTGGTAGAGTTAATATAGTAAACATTTAAATTATTGGATTTGATGTATACTGCTCCACCTTCACCGCTAGCACGGTTATTGGACACTTCAAGAGTATTAACAGTACAGTTTGCACCAGCGAGGTCTAAACCTCCACCTCTACCGGAACCTTCAGTTCCATTGAAAATAGCTCTGTTATTGTCTAAAGTACAATTGATAACAGTAGTATGGTCTCCTTCAACAAAAGTGGAACCTCCTCTGGCAGCAGTATTGTTAATGGATGTTACGCGAGTAAATTTAGAATGGTCTCCTAAAACATATACAGCACCACCGTCGGTACCTGCATTGTTGTCGGACACTTCTACATCATGCACATCACAATAGTCACCGTAAACGTTTAGACCACCACCACGAAGGGTAGCATTGTTTCCGTCAAAGATACAATCGTGAACAGTGATGTTGTCACCGTAAATGAATGTTGAACCACCAAGAGTAGCTGTGTTGTTGGTAGAGTTAATATTGTAAATTTCTAAACCATCGGATTTGATGTATATTGCTCCACCTTCACCGCCAGCACGGTTATTGGACACTTCAAGGTCGTGAACTTCACAGTTTGCACCAGCGAGGTCCAGTGCACCACCTCTACCGGAACCTTCAGTTCCATTGTAGATAGCTCTGTTATTGTCTAAAACACCATTTATAACTTTTGTATGGTCTCCTTCAACAAAAGTGGAACCTCCTCTGGAAGCTGTATTGTTAATGGATGTTACATCTTCGAATGATGCGTAGTGACCTCTAACATATACAGCACCACCGTCGGTACCTGCATTGTTGTTGGACACTTCAACGTCTGTTGCGTTGAAATTGTTACCGTAAACGTCTAAACCTCCGCCTCTAAAGGTAGCGTTGTTATTGTCAAATGTTGAGTTTGTAACTTTTGTATTATTACCACGGATAAATCCGGCACCACCACGAGAAGCAGTGTTGTTGGTACAAGTAACAGTTAAAAGAGTACAATGGTCACCAATAACGTCAATAGCACCACCTACACCGGAGTCAGGATCTGCAGTGTTATTATTGAAGTTTGAATTGGCAATGTAGGTATTTTCACCTATAATATAAACTCCTGCACCATTGGTCGCAGTGTTATCTGTAAAGTTTGAATTGATAACTTTTGTATTTGGACCTTCGATGTATACTGTACCATTGACAGCAGAGTTACTACGTAAGGTTGAATTTTCAAAATGAGTGCCCCAACCATAAATGTAAACAGCACCACCATCATTTGAAGCATTATTGTTCTCAAAGACTGTATTGAAGACTTTGGTATCATTACCATACACATAAACAGCAGCTGCATTACCGCTTGCATTGAATGTCAAATCATCATCATGCTTCCAATACCATTCACCATTTTGATCTGGAATGTATTGACCATTTTCATATCTGTAAAGTGTTTGATTAGTATGTCCTCCATCCTCTACATTATGCCATCTGGCTATACAAAGTGAACTAGTTTGACCTTCAGTTTTTGCAACATTATTTATAAAGTTACAATTGTCAAGTGTAATATTATTTCCTTGAGTATTAAGACCCCAGAATCCGTCATGGTCGGGGTCAATCCCACCAACCATAACAGCGGAACCTTGTCCACCAGTGTTATTGATGAAATCACAGTTTCTTATAATTACATTGTTATGACTTATTCCAAGTGCACCACCATATTCGCCTGTTCCTGTACAATTAATAAACTTACAGTTATCAAGCACTTGAGGTCCTGAAATATAATAACCAGTCTCGGTGTAATTTCCATGTATATAGACTGCAAACCATCTAGAAGTAATATTGATAAAATTACAATCAATTAAACTACTTGCAACTTCTTGAGGACCACCACGATATTCGTCTGAAAGACAAAAAGCACCACCGTGATTAGCAGAGCTTGTATTAATAAAGTTACATCCAACCAGTTTGGCACCGAAGAGTACACCGAACTGACCGCTACCGTCATCAACACCATTATCACCAGGATAAGTTTGTTTACAGTTGGTGAAATTAACATTAGTCAGTGTTGTTGGCTGAGGATTACGAGCACCAGTAGAATCATAGGCACTTCCATATATGAAAAACATTTGCTGATTTGTCTCAATATTATTAAAAACAACATTTGTCAAAGATCCGCTACAGAATTCAAACATTCTCCCGGAAGACTTTAAATTTTCAAAAGTAACGTCCACTAAATCATAACCATTAGCAGTAGTATATTTCCCGTTTTGTTGAGCGCCTCTGAAGTCAAATACATTTCCATCACCACCCACTTCAAATGTAGCAACTTGAGATGGATCACTTTGACTTCCTCCAACAATCCTAACATTTTGAATAGTATGTCGCCCTGAAACAGTATGATAACTTCCAGTTCTATAGGTTCCACCATTTAGATATATTACATCTCCAGGTTGAGCATTTATAATTGCATTAAATATATCATTTATTGTGTCACCAGTATGAAAATTATATGTAGCACCAAGAACCGGTTCATCATTAACAGCAGCTAGCACAGAATCATCATTACTAGCACCAAGAACCTCTAAACCGTTCTCAGCACCAAAAAGAACTAAACCATCATTTTCTATTTCTAAATTACTAGCACCAAGAATATCCAAGGTATTCCCAGCACTACTTACTTTTAAAACATTATTATCTCTATATATTTCAGAATCATTACTAGAACGCAATAATTTTGTTCCATTATTAGTCAAACAATCGTCAGTTTTAATTTCATCTACTAATCCACCGGTTTTATCCGCTGAATTATCATTACTTTCATCTACAGAATTCACATTAACATTGTTCAAATTAGCATCGATTGGATTTAGATCAGACATCGATAGCGATTCAAGTTCACCAGCATTTTGTTCGTATGTTCCAATTTCACTTGCAGCTGCAAATGAAAGCGAAAAAATCGTCAATAATAGTATTAAAGTTAAAAACATATGTCGCTTAAAACGCATAAACATACTCCTTTTTAAACAATCTATATTGTTTAACTTTAATTTATAATGAAAAACTCTTTGCTTATATCAATAATATGAAATATAGTAAAAAAACTTCTATATTGTCTAACTTGTTTAATGAAAACTTTTTGCCTTTTAATAATACGAAATATAGTAAAAAAACGGAAATTCGATACAAAAAATACTAAATAAAATAGTATCCTAAGTATCAATTGATATATATATTTTCAACATATATAAATTTTTATATTTATATGTCATAAACAAAATTAAAAAACTCGAAGATAATTCATTGAAGTTGATAAAAAAAGTTAAAAAAATAAAAAAAATAACTAAATCAGCCATATAAAAACCAAACCTGATTGATTTAAAATAACTGATCCGACTCTAAAAGCCTGTACTATATCTGGATAACATAGCATAGTTATTGTGAAATTAATGATTACTTATATAGGATAAGTAAACCTACAAATCTTTCTATTTAATTATATTGGACCCTAACTAAATAGAAAGCAAATTGATCTTTTTTTTACTAGGTATGTGTCCTAAATTTAAATTGATCTTTTTTTACTAGGTATATGTCCTACAACTGAACCATAATTGCTCATGGTTAAGACATGTGTCAAAAGCCTTGCGACAGTTCCCCAAAATTAATCAGGAAGCCATCTAATTTCTGTTTTTTCAAATATTTAATACTATTTTCAAACAAATTTTTTCATTAACATACATGTCCTAATCATATCTGCTATAATCCAAACACATATGCATACTTATATATGATATATTGTATAATATAAAGATTACTATTTGAATTTTGTTTTAATACAATGAAACAAAATTTTATATAAATAAAAATACAAAAATTTAGTAAAAAAATTAAATAATTAAATATTAATTTTCAATTTTTATTAATTCTTTATAATTTTAATACCAATTTTTTTGTTTATTAGATTTAAGTATACAATATATTACACATTCAATTATTCATGTATAAAATATATTACATGTTCATTTTTCATGTAATAAATATTTTACAACATTGTCTACAATATAAAAGAAATTATACTTTAAAAAGAATTGTTATTTAATATAAATTACATAACTATTATCATGACTACATTGGAAAGGATGAAAATCCTAACGGATTCTGCGCAGTATGATCTCTGCGATTATGTCAGCCACAACAAAAGTTCACAGGTAAACCTGCCTGGAATATATGAGGCAACCGGACATAACGGATGTAAGATTCCGCTTTTTAAAACACTCCTGACTAACAGATGCAAAAACGACTGCAAGTATTGCATCAACCAGTCCAAAAGAAACTTCACAAGACTTGAACTAACACCGGAAGAGCTTGCAAAGGCATTTCTTGGATATTACAACAGAGGACTGGTAAACGGATTGTTTTTAAGTTCAGGCATTTCAGGTGATGTGGACTCTACAATGGAAAAGCAGATAGAAACCGTTCATCTTCTGAGAAACAAATATGGATATGATGATTATATACACCTTAAGGTAGTTCCGGGGGCAAGCAAGGATTCCATTGCAAGGGCAATGGCACTGGCCAATAGGGTAAGCATCAACATTGAAGCCGCCACCCCGTCAGGTCTGGCTGAACTATCATCTACCAAGGATTACAATAAAGACATTTTAAAAAGACTGTCCTGGATTAATTCCCTGCAGCATAAAAGTACAACATATCCGAATTCTACCCATACTACACAGCTGATTGTCGGTGCCAACGGTGAAAGTGACAAGGAAATACTGAGTAGAATGGAAAAAATATACAAAAAATCAGAACTGAAGAGGACATACTTTTCAGCATTTACACCAATCGCAGAAACAGAACTGGACAATAAGGAAGCATGCTCTACCGATAGGACTGCAAAATTATATAATGCTGACAGTCTGCTTAATGATTATCATTATAAGGTTAAGGAACTGGTATTTGATGAAAACGATAAGCTGTCCCTTACACAGGATCCAAAAATTTTAGCTGCAAAAAATATGGACATATTCCCTGTAGAAATTAATAGTGCACCGTTTATAGAATTGATAAGGGTTCCGGGAATCGGTACAAAATCAGCACGTCAGATAATATCTATTCGAAAAAAATTGCCATTCACCAATAAAGAACAGCTGAGAAAATTGGGCGTTGTTGTGGATAGGGCCGAACCATACATTAAAATAAGCGGACAATATCAAACCACATTCGATTTCTAGATTTTTAATCCAATTAAACCATTAACAAAGGAATTTGGTTTTTATTAAATTGTGCTTAAAACAAGTTAAAACAATAGAAAAAAATTTTTACAATATATTAATCTGAAAATATAGAAAGTATAATTTCAAGTGTTAAAATATATTCAATAGAAAAAAAGATTATCAGTATTCATCAAACAATTCCCATATTTCAGGGTATTTTTTAGAGACGGCCTCATCGATTAAAGTAGATGCCTCTTTTGATATACTGAATTCAGGTTCGGTTTTACGCAAATATCTGAATACCGCAGATGACCTTGCAGACCAAAGTGTAATCCTTGGATTCTTATCCACAATTTGTTTTACTTCCTCAACATGAGCAGGGTCTACTTGTATTTTTTGTGAAGTTTGTACGCTGTCTTCAGGGTTTTTATCGCCAGATATGACTTCGGATGTGACGCTGCTCTCTTCAACTCCTTCGTCTTGTGGTTCATCTGTTTTTTCTCCTTCTTCATTTTCATCTGAATCGGGAACAGGAGTATTTTCTTCTTCATTTTCTTCCTCTATCTCTTCGAATATATTTTTTTGTTCACTAGTAGACTTTTCTTCTTCAGGACCTTTTTCCTCAATATCATTCAATATATCTTCAAGAGATTGAGTAGAATTACTGTCAAAATCCTCATCATAAAAATTAGGAATTAAAGAATCCAGTCCTTTTCCAAGTCCTTTCCTTGGCATTTACTGATCCTCCCCATCTCTTTTTAGAATCTCTTTAGCCAATTTAAGATAAGCTTTAGTTCCTGTACTGTCCGGATCATAAATCAGACAAGGTTTACCGAAACTTGGAGCCTCCGCCAAACGAATATTTCTTGGAATGACTGTTTTGAAAAGTAAATCAGTTTCTGAAAAATAACTTTTAAGTTCCTTGTAAACATCCTTACTGAGTCTTGTTCTCTTATCATAGAGTGTGAGGAGAATTCCTTTGATTGGAGTAGGGCTTCTGAGTCTTCTTTCTACCAATTTAATTGTATTGATCAAATCTGCTACACCTTCTAAGGCGTAATACTCAGCCTGGATAGGTATTAGAACACTATCCGAAGCTACTAATGCATTGACAGTAAGTACGCCAAGGGAAGGAGGTAAATCTATGAATATATAATCAAATAATGGGACAACATCCTGAAGAGTTTCCTTCAAGATAATGTGATAATTTTCACGTTGAGAAAGCTCCATGCTGGCACCGCTAAGGGATATATTACTTGGGATAATAAACAAATTTTTAATAAACGTAGGAATTGTTGCTTTTTTTACACTTATATCCCCTATGATAGCCTCGTAGATAGAATTTTCCACTTTAGTCTTATCGATCCCAAAACTGGTTGTAGCATTAGCCTGAGGATCCATATCAACGACTAAAACAGATTTTCCCATTACCGCTAGGGATGTTGCAGTATTTACAACAGTAGTTGTCTTACCACAGCCCCCTTTTTGATTCATCACCGCAATTACTTCACTCATTAGAATTCTCCTATTATAAGTTTTAAGTTATCCGTTATGATTTATAACTTAAAAAGTTTCAGGTTTAAAGAATAACAACTAAGTTATCCAGTATAAGTTAAAAGGATTAAGTTATTACTTGTAAATGAAAACTTAAAGGAAATAACTTATAAGTTCCAACTTCTAAGGGATAGGAATTAAGGTTTAAGTTAAAACTTTGAAGTTATAAAAAATAAGTTTTAAGAAATAACTTATCATAACTAACTTTTAACAAATAAGTTATATTTTATAACTTCTTCCTTATAAAGTATTTGTTTTCACATATAACTTAACACTTAAAAATTATTAGTTATAAGTTATAACAAAAAATAATAAGTTATAAGTTATAAGTAAAATGAAACAAAAAAAATAAAGAAGGATTATTTAGCGTTTTGCATAGTTCCTTCAAAATAACTAGCATATCCTTTCAAGTCAAGCATTCCATGACCAGAGAAGTTTAAAACAATAGTCTTTTCTTCACCGGTTTGTTTGCATTTGATAGCTTCATCAATAGCAACTTTGATTGCATGTGTTGTTTCTGGAGCTGGTACAATACCCTGATTGCGTGCAAAGGTAATACCCGCATTGAAACAGTCCACTTGATGAGCTGATCTAGGCTCAATATAGCCTTCCTTGGTTAAAAGGGAAACGATAGGTGACATACCGTGATATCTTAAACCTCCTGCATGAACGGAAGGAGCAACAAAATCGTGACCTAAGGTAAACATCTTAAGCATAGGGGTAAACTCATTGGTATCTCCAAAGTCATACTCATAGGAACCTTCTGTTAATGTTGGACATGCACTAGGCTCTACTGCAATAAACTGAGTATCTGAATTTCCGTCAATCTTATCCTTAATGAACGGGAACAGGGATCCTGCCAGGTTACTACCACCGCCGGCACATGCAATCATTACGTCAGGTTCCTCTTCAGCAATTTCAAGCTGTGTCTTTAATTCCTGACCGATTACAGTCTGGTGAAGCATAACGTGGTTTAAAACACTTCCCAAAGAATATTTGACGTTTTCATTTTCCAAAGCCTCTTCCATAGCTTCGGAAATTGCTACACCTAAAGAACCTGGATGGTCAGGAGTATCGGCTAATATTCCACGGCCGACCTTGGTGTTTTCACTAGGTGAAGCGAAGATTGTGCTGTCATAAATGTGCATGATGTTTTTCCTGTCAGGCTTTTGGTTGAAAGAGACCTTAACCATATAAACAGTACATTCAATGTCAAGGAGGTTACATGCCAAGGACAATGCTGTACCCCACTGGCCTGCTCCGGTTTCAGTGGTTAATCTTTCAACACCTTCCTTTTTGGCAAAATATGCCTGAGGAATAGCAGAGTTTAACTTATGAGAACCTGTAGGTGAGGAATCTTCCCTTTTGAAATAAATTTTAGCAGGAGTATTCAAATATTCCTCGAGCTTATTTGCCCTCACCAAAGGAGAAGGTCTTCCCATTTCCATATACAGTTCGCGAACTTCTTTTGGTATAGAAATATAGCGGTCAGTAGCAAATTCCTGTTCTAAGGCCGCTTTTGTAAAAGCCAATTGTAAAGAAGAAATCTGATCCTTGCCTTCACTGTTTTTAGGAGCCGGCAGTTCAACTGGTAAATCGGCAAGCATATTATACCATTGTTTCGGCACTTCGTCTGATGATAATTCAATTTTATAAGTCATGATTATAGTTTAATATAATGTACTATTTAAAGCTTTGTTGTACAAAAATGTACACTGTAATTATTAATAGGATAAAAAACAATTAAAGAATATGAGAATTTTAGCTATTGATGTTGGAACCGGAACACAGGACATGATGATTTATGATACTCAAAAGGAACTGGAAAACTCAATAAAACTGGTTTTGCCATCTCCACACCTTTATATATCCCAAAAGATAAGGGAAATAGAAAATGACCTATATTTCGATGGAGAAATAATGGGTGGAGGAAAAATAAAAAAAAGCCTTTTGGAACATATGGAAAAGGGATATAAAGTAGTTATGGAACCGACATGCGCTAAAACAATCAGGGACAACATAGAACAGGTCAAGGCTATCGGAATAGAAATCGCCGATGAAACTAAGGACTACAAGGATTATACTAAAATAACACTTGGCGACATCAACATAACAAAGCTGTCCGAATTTCTGCTCGGATATGACCTGGAATTCGATTTCGACAAAATAGCCATTGCTGTCCAGGATCACGGATATAATGAAAATATGGGCGACAGGGATTTCAGATTTGAAAAAATAAGAGAAAAGGTAAATGAGCCTATTTCACCATTGGAATTTGGATTCAGTGATGATGTGCCTGAATATTTCACAAGAATGCAGGCGGTCAGAAGACAAATCAGAAACGAAGGCATAGAAGAGGTTCCTTTAGTGATGGATACCAAATTCGCTTCAATAGCCGGAATGTGTTTTGATGAGGAAGCGAAAAAATTAAACAGTTTTATAGCAATTGATATAGGAAACGGACACACCACAGCAGCATCAATAGAAAACGGCAAAATTCAGGGAGTGTTCGAGCATCACACTTCAAGCCTGACCGGTGAATCACTTGAAAGATACATCAAACGTTTGGCATCAGGAGAAATAACCCATGAGGAAGTCCATGAGGACCATGGTCATGGAGCGCACGTATTGAATCCAATATCAAAAATCGAAAAGGTTATTGTCAGCGGTCCCAAAAGGGAACTGATAGAAAAAACAGGACTTGACTGGCATCATGCAGCTCCCGGAGGAGATGTGATGATGACAGGTACTGTAGGATTAATAGAAACTGCACTGGGAAGATAAAATGTTTAAGATGGACTCACACATACACAGCGAGTATTCACCTGACTCACATTCAAAAATCGATGACATTATAAAAGTTGCACAGAAGAGAAACATTGACATAATTGCAATCAGTGATCACAATACAGTAGATGGAACCAGTGAAGTTGTGAAAAAAACAAGAAATACAGATATACTTGCCATACCATCTGTTGAAATTTCATCAAGTGAAGGCCATATTCTTGGTTTTGGGTGCGAGGAAAATGTACCCCGTGACCTGTCACCACAAGATACCATAGACAGAATTCATGATTTAGGAGGTCTTGCAATTATACCTCACCCTTACTGTTTTTACAGACACGGTCTGCTGCACAAGACAGACTATAAGACCCTAAAAATCGATGCCATCGAAACAAAAAATGCAAGATTCATTGTTGGTTATTGCAACAATAAAGCTAAAAAATTATCCAAAAATGAACATATTTCAGAACTAGGTGCAAGTGATGCACATTATTATAAATTCGTTGGCGATTGTTATAGTATGATACATTGTGAAAAAGATATCGACAGTGTATTGAAAGCAATAAAAAAAGGGAAAACTGAAGCTTGTGGAAAGGGAACATCAAATATTTTGCTTTCCAAATACCTGTTTGAGAAGAATATATTAAAGAAATTTGATTAAAAAGAGTTATTCGCTCTTTTCAATTAAAATTTCTATTATTGAGACATTAGTTTTTTCATTATTGTAATTTTCTATCTCTTCTGTTGAAATTCTAATGTCTGTAACATCGGCATCAGGTACGAACCTATTTCTTACAATTTCAGCAGCATCAACAGCACGACTAATAGCTTTTCCTCTAGCTCTAAGTAAAACGCTAGTTGAACCTTCATTAAACTGTGTGACGACAGCTAAAACATAATTCATAACAGGTTTGCTACCTACAAAAATTGTATTATTCTCCATTTTTAAGTCACCATATTAATATTTGTGGACGATGTATATAAAATTTTACATGCCTATAATTAAACAAAAAAAAATAAAATAATGAATATTTTATAATATTGAAACAAAATATGAAAGATATATTAGAAAAAATAATAAAACATGAAGATATAGGTAAAAATGAATTAAAAAAAATGAAAAATTAAATAAAAATATGAAAAAAGAGTATGTTATTGTGCTCTTTGGATAAGCAATAATTTATTTATGGAATCGAGAACGGCCAGAATACTTGCCATTACAATGTCCTGATTGGTTGACCTTCCCGTTGACTTGTTGCCGTGAGAATCTGAACTTATTACGAATACTTCGGCCAGCGCATCGGTACCTCCTGTAATAGCTTCCAAATTATATTCCTCCAGTTCTATATCCATAGTCCCCTGAATCAATTGCCTTATAGCATTTAATGCGGCATCGACAGGACCTACACCGGTGCTTGCGGTTTCACTTTCCTCACCATCAATTTCCAATTTTACTGTAGCGGTAGGGGAAACGTTTGCGCCCATTGAAATGCTCAATCCCTTAATTACAATCGGAGTTTCACGGGCGGAAGACAATTCAGTAATAGCTATAGCCACCAAATCATCATCAGTGACACATTTTCCGCTGTCGCCCAATGACTTGATTTCATCGAAGACCTTGCAGAACTGATCATCATCCAAATCAATGTGATATTCCTTAAGTTTGGACTTCAATGCATTGGCTCCAGTATGTTTTCCCAAAACAATGCGTCTTGAGTGTCCGACCATTTCAGGTGACATCGGTTCATAAGTAGAGGAATTGTTTAGAATTCCATGAACATGAATGCCTGATTCATGGGCAAAGGCATTGTCACCTACTATAGGCTTGTTGACAGGCATCTTAACACCAGTGAAACGACCGACAAGATTTGACAAGCTGTACAATCTTGTAGTGTCGAGACCCAAATCTATGCCGTAGGCTACCTTCAGAGTAACGACCAGCTCCTCCAGTGAACAGTTACCTGTACGCTCTCCCAGACCGTTGACAGTAACATGAGCCTGATTGGCACCGCATTCGATAGCTGTAAGAGTGTTTGCAGTTGCAAGTCCGAAATCATTGTGGAAATGCACACTAACAGGAGCATTAAAGTTATTTTTAATATCAGTGATTAGCTCACGGGTTAAAACAGGTGTCAGTACCCCTACAGTATCCGGAACATCCAGGAAATCTGCCTTTGCGCTTACAACCTCTCTGTAAATGTCAAACAGGAAGTCCCTTTCTGTTCTTGTGGCGTCTTCTGCTGAAAACTCAACAGTCAAACCGTGATCCTTGGCATATTCGACTGCATCAACGGCGGTTTGAATAACCTTTTGCCTGTCCATCTTGAGCTTGTAATCGCGATGCAATGGGGAAGTACCAATAAAAGTATGAACATATTCCAAATCGGCATCTAAAACTGCATCAATATCATTTTTTAGAGAACGTGCCAAACCGACAAGAGTGGAATCCAAATCCATGGACTTGATTTTTCGAGCGGATTCAACTTCTCCTTTGGAAGAAGCCGGAAAACCGACTTCAATCTTATCAACACCCAAATTATTGAGTTTTTGAGCAATCTGAATCTTTTCATCAACAGTCAAAGCAACACCCGGTGTCTGCTCGCCGTCCCTTAATGTTGTGTCAAAAATATAAATTTTTTCGGCCAAATTCATATCTTTCATTTTGAGATTTTCCATTTCATTCATAGTAATACTTCCCTTTTATGATTATTTAACAATGAAAATTAATAAATCTATTCAAAAAAAATAGAAAGGTAGAAAATTATTTCCTACCCCTAACCTTTCTTATAACGACAATAGCTATTACAATAACGATTATCAAAACAGCTAAAGACATGTACATCTGTGTTGAACCCGGCACCTCATGTTTGTCGATATTCAGGGAGTAGAGATTTCCTGAATCGTCACCGAAAAACAGGCTGTTGCCATTAATGACCGGTGAAGAGGTAATAGGTGAGTTAAATAAAACTGTACCCGGATTATAGGAGAATGCCTCCTGGCCGGTGTATTTATTCAACACGTACAGATATCCGTTGCTGCAACCAAATGCAATCAAATTGTCTTTTAAAGCGGGTGTGGACTGTATCTTATTTCCTAAGGAATTACTCCACTTTATAGTTCCGTCACGAATATCCAGACATGTTAGATTGCCTTCATCAGAGCCTATATAGACGCTGTTGTCATGCTCATCAATAGTTGGTGAAGATAGAATCTTATTGTTCAAATCCTCTTTCCAGATAAGATTGCCGTTTGATTCATTAAGACAATAAATGTTTCCGTCACTTGATCCGAAAATTACAGTATCGTTTACAAAGCCAGGAGAGGAAATGATTTCATCACCTGTAGTGAAATTCCAATTGGAATCGCCTTTGGTGTCCAGGCTATACATTTTGCAGTTTGTAGAACCGATATATACAGAATCATTCACCACAATTGGAGAGGATTTAAGCTCGCCGTCCAATTTTTTGTTTAATACTTCAGTGCCGTTATCCTTATCAAGACCATAGAGATGACCGTCATTGCTGCCGAAATATACTACGTCCTTATAGCAAAACGGAGATGAATCAACACAGTCACAATCAAATTTCCATTCAACCGTATGATTGTTAATGTTGATAGCCTTCAAGCCGTCTTCACATCCGACATATAGAATATCGGAATTGATTATTGGTGAGGAGTTGGTTTTGGATTCCAAATCAAAATCCCACTCTTCATCGCCTGTCTCCATATTAATGGCCTTTAAAATTCCGTCACTGGATACGGCATAAATATAGTCCTTATAAATCGCCGGAGATGAATGAATAGGAGACCCGACATTGAAAGTCCAGAGATTTGTCACAAAATCTGAACTATCATCCCTGTAAGCTGCATGGTCAACTCCACCTGCAAACGAATTCCAATCTTCTGCCGCAATCGGAGACAAACATAAAATACATATAACAAATCCTATCAATAATTTTTTATTCATTTTCAAACCTCCTATACATCCCTGTTAAATCGTTTTACACCAATTATAAAGAACAATAGAGTAAAACCTAATAGAATAACTAAATCCAACCACACATCGCCTAAATTTTGTCCTTTAAGCATTATTCCTCTCATGGCATCATTTAAGTATGTCAATGGGAATATATATGCCAGTTTCTGTAAAATCCATGGCATTGTTTCAATCGGGTAAAATACTCCTGAAACAAACATCATAGGCATTGAAAACGGAAGTGAAACCTGAGCGTAATCCTCCTGAGTGGAAGTTCTTGCCGAAAGCATGATTCCAAAACCGACAAAACACAAAGCACCAACCACTAAAACAATGAAAGTCTGGAGAAATCCTCCCTTAATGCTTACATTGAACAGTAACACTGCCATGAATATCAAAATCAAAGCCCTTACCAGTTCAATTAAAAGTTTGGCAGCAATCTTACCTCCAATTACAGTGGAAACAGAAGTTGGAGTCATGAACAGTCTTGCAAGTTCACCGGTTTCTCTTTCACCTGCTATTGTGGAACCCATTCCCATCATACAGCTCATCATTATTGTCATTCCCAGAATTGCAGGAACCAGGAAGTCAATGTATTTGATATTTCCGTAAATCCTGTTAATGTGCAGGCTAATGTCATCCTTGAAATTATTCAACGAATGGCCCAAAGACGGAGTGATATTTGCATTTTGAGTGGAAACACTGGTCTGTGAAGCCACCATATTTGAAAGCCTGTAAAATATTCCCTGAGTTGATGATTCAATAATCTGTGATGCCATCTGATCCGATGAATCCAGATAAAGCGTTACTCCCTTCTGTTGGGACGAATTGTCATCATAATCCGATGGCAGTATTATGGCTGCCTTTACTTCGCCGGAATCGACCCTATGTTTAGCATCACTTAAACTGTCCATAACCTCAACAACATGATATGTTTCGGTTGATTTGATAGTGTCGAGAGTCAAATCTGTCAAATCACCATCACTTTGAGAAACGACAACTATAGGCAAATCGGTCATTTCTCCACCCATTCCATATCCAAAAAGTAAAATCATGATTATAGGAAATGCCAATATAGACACAAGCCTGGCAGGGTGCCTTTTAAGAGAAATCAGTTCCTTTTTAATCATCCACCAAAATTTGTTAGGCTCTATCATCTTCAATCACCTCTGATGTGGATTTTATGAATACGTCTTCAAGGGAAGGCTCCTCAGTATAAATTGACTTGATGATGCCTCCGGAGGATATGATATCGTTCAAGACATTCTGAACGGCCATGTCATCAAAACTGTCAATCCTTAAATTGATACGGCCATTGTGAGCAATTTCTATAGATTTGACGTTGTTGGACAGTTTGATTGAATCGATTATGCTTTCATCCTGATTTTTTAACAGCACAGACATCTTTTTTAAACTGAGATTTTCCAAATCCTCTTTGGATGATGTGTTAAAGTCGCTTTCTTCGGAAATCTTACTTAATGCATCGGTCATTTCCTGCTTATTGCTTTCCAAAAGAGCATCTTTAAGACCCTGTGGAGTGTCATAAGCAACCAAATTGCCTGTGTTAATGATACCTACATTGTCACAAAGCATATCCACCTCATGCATATCATGAGAGCATAAAATTATAGTATGACCGTTGTCGTTCAATTCCCTAATCAGATCCCATAGTGTACGTTTTGTAGTAGGGTCAAGCCCGATGGTAGGCTCATCCAAAAATAGAATGTCCGGCCTGTGAACCAAGCTTGCCACAAGAGATGCCTTTTGCTTCTGACCTCCTGAAAGTTGGCCCACACGCTTATCTTTTGCATATTTGATGTCAACGAGTTCCATCAAATCTTCTATCCTTGAATCCCTCTCGTCTTTGGGAACGCCATAATAATCTGCGCACATCTGTGAATTTTCCATTACTGTCAAATCCTTATATAAGCTGACCTGCTGGGGAACCATGCCCAAAAGGTTTCTTACCTCATCTGGATTTTTTTGAACATCATAGCCGTCGACAAAAGCCTGACCGGAAGTGGGCTGTATCAGACATGTGAGCATTTTGATTGTTGTGGTTTTGCCTGCTCCGTTAGGACCCAACATTCCAAAAATTGTCTTATCAGGTATTTCCAGGTTAAGAGAATTAACGGCCGTGAAGTTGTTGTTGTAAATTTTCGTTAGATTTTTTGTTTCAATTGCGTTTTTCATAGCTAATCTCAACTCCCGCAATATCCTTATAAAACATTAACCATGACGGATTATCGGCTATAGACTTCATGACTCTGCCGATGTGGTCCAAAATCAATAAGCCTTCCTCTGTAATAGTATAATATTTTACTCGCTTATTGTTTTCATTAATATCCCACTCCCCAACTATCAATCCGTTGCTTTCCATTTTTCTTAAGATCGGATAGACTTTGCTGGAGGTGTTTTTGATGTCGCAGTCCAAATCGTCGAAATCAAAAAACTCGTCCAGCTTTTTCATTATTCCGTATCCATGGATTTTTTCCTTGGAAATGATCCATAATATCAAATTACGGGTTAGTCCGTTGGAGAAATGCTTTATTAATTTAGTTTGACTTTCATCAAAATTTTCATCTGTCATATTTCACCTTATGTCAAAATTTGATATATGTAAACACTTATTATATTTACATTACTAATATATAAATATGAAATTAGGTTTTACGACACTGGCTTTATTTATGGAACCTAACAATGACATCATCGATTTAGCTAAAAAACACGGATTTGAAATAATAGAAATTCTTGCAGAGGGGCCATTCTTTGAAAAGGACAACGGTGAATTCAAGGACTGTGGCATTGACATGAGAATGCATGCCGCTACGGTAGACATTAATATTGCAAGTCTCAACAAGGGAATAAGAAATGAAAGTGTTAAGCAAATGATACACTGTGGACAATATGCAGAAAGCATCAATGCAAACACAATAACAGTCCATCCCGGAATAATCGGAAGAAACGAACCTCACCTTAGAAAATGGGCACTGGAAATAGCTATTGAAAGCATTGGAGAAATCATCGACAACACCAATGTTGAAATTTCAGTTGAAAATATGCCGGTTAGGGGTAAATTCCTGGGAAATACCGTTGAAGAAATCGAAATGATTCAGGATGCAACCGGATGCAGTCTGACAATCGATACCGGTCACGGAAACACATGCGGAAACATAGCTGAAATGCTTGAACTGAAAAACATCAGCTACTGTCATCTCAACGATAATGATGGTGTTAAGGATCAGCACATTACCTTAGGTGAAGGTACACTGGACTTGAATTTACTAAAAAAGATTGATACTGCTATCATAGAGCTGAATAACTTTGATAACATCCTAAAAAGTAAGGAGGTCATTGATAACTTATAATTTATTAATTATTTTTTTATAAGTTATTAGTTATAAGTTATAACTTATAAGTTATACATTTCAAAAAAAATAAATCTAAAAGTCAATCATGGTGACCTCAAAAATGTCTTCAATGACATAATCTGTCTTGTCCATCATTTTAGGAGACACTTCCTCCTGTTGCTCAATAGTCAGGACACTGACATCGGCTTTTTTAAAAGCTAAAATATCATTAAGACCATCTCCAACCATCATGACCTTATAGCCGCTATCCTTCAAGATGGAAACCACTTCACACTTTCCTCTGGTTGAAACAGTACCGAAAGCATTGTCTTCGGGAACGTCAAGCATGTTTGCAAGTCTGTTGATGGCCCCTTTTCTGTCGCCTGAAGCTATAAAAATTTCGATTCCGCGGGATTTCAATGTTTCAACAGTTTCAAAAACCTTTGGGAAAAATCTGCCTGCAGAAGTTATTGTGTATGCAACAACCCCTAGGTCCATGTCGACTATCAAAGCCGAACCGTTGCATAGCTCCATTTCTGAGATCTTTTCTTTGAGAATTTCAAATCCGTCGGTAATGTCAGAAACTGTAGTGGATGTTTCATTGTCAAGAATATCCTTGACTTCAGCCTTTGAAACCTGTTTGGTAGAAAAGCTAATGTCAAAGTCAATACCATATTCTTTAATAACATCGGAAACAAGGGTATTTTGATTCAATTTTAAAAGCTTGTTGGTATTGAATTGTAAAACAACCAAAGCAAGGGCGTCTGCCTGGTCAATCAAATCCAGGGAATTGATATCAGTGAATATATTATCATTAATAACATCCTTAATGACCCTGTACCTTTCTATTAATGTTCCTGAGTTATCAAATACGACAGCCTTTTTCATGTTTAATAATTGAAATAAAAAAATATTTAAAATTTATGAAAAAAAGTTTCCAGAAATTTTCCCTCATAATACCATAGTGCATTTCAAAAATACATATTGTCTTGAGACATTTTGCATTGAAAAAAAACAACCTATATAAACATTGAAAAATAAACTAATAATATTATAATTTACGATTATTAGGTGTTTTAATGAACGTTATTGAAAAATTGAACTCCATTAAAAATGGAGAAATGACAGCTAAAGAAAATGTAGAAGGCTTCATTAAAGTTATTGATGAAAATAACGAAGAAATTAATGCATTCATTGAATTAAACTATGAAAATGCATTAAAACAAGCAGAAGCTATTGATGAAAAAATCGCTAACGGCGAAGATGTCGGCGCTTTAGCTGGTTTGGTATTCGGTATAAAAGCAAACATTAATGTTGAAGATAGAAGACGGAATAATCATCGGTATTTTAAATATGGATGAATTTGCAGCAGGAAGTTCTACTGAAACCTCCTACTACGGACCTACACAGAATCCGGCTGCTATGGGCAGAATTCCTGGAGGTTCTTCCGGAGGCTGTGCAGCGGCAATTGCAGCGGAAATGTGTGACATTTCAATCGGGTCCGACACTGGAGGATCCATCAGAAACCCTGCTTCACACTGTGGAGTTGTAGGATTCAAACCGACTTACGGTGCAGTTTCAAGACAAGGACTTCTGGACTTATCAATGAGTCTTGACCAAATCGGACCGTTGGCCAATGATGTCAGCGGTATTGCAGTAGCATTAAATACCATTGCAAAATACGATGAAACCGAATGTACCACACTTGACTGGGAAAAACCTGACTTTACCGAAGTATTGAAAGACACTTCCCTTGAAGGTATGAAAATAGCTGTGTGCAGTGAATTCATCGACGTTACTGACGATGAAATCAACAAAACCGTAAACAAGGCCATTCAAAAATTGGTCGACGCCGGTGCGGAACTTGTTGAAGTAAGCTTTGACTACATTGACTTATGTTTACCTACATATTACTTAATCAACTATGTCGAATTCTTCTCAGCTACAAGAAAATACGATGGTAGAGAGTACGGATCCAGAATCGAAGAAGTATGTGGAGAAGAAGTATTAAGAAGAATCAAAATAGGTTCCCATATTGCAGAAGCTGAATTCAGTGGTAAATACTACAAGCAAGCACTGAAAGCAAGATCTGTAATCAGAGGAGAAATTACCTCAATGCTTGAAAACGTTGATTTGATTGTAGGACCAACCGTTCCTAAACTTCCTCACGAAATCGGCACTGAACTTGAACCAATGGAAATGTATGCCTACGATATCCTGACAGTTATTGCTAACCTTGCCGGAATTCCAGCAGCAAGCATACCTGCAGGTGAAGTTGAAGGCATTCCTGTCGGACTGCAGATTCAGGCAAAACCATTGGATGATTTAAAAATTATTAAAGCTATGAGTGTTTTCGAAAACACTCAATAAACTCTTTTTTTTAACAACTCAATTTGAACATAATCAACATTTAAGTTGATGCATTGAATACAAAAAACAATAAATTCCATAACCGAAACCGTATTTGGTCATTATGAGAGAATGAAATTAACTTTTCTTTACACTTGAAACATACCTCTAAAATATATTATTAAAAAAATACAATAGATTATCAAGAGAGGTTACTTTATGACAAAGATTGGACTTGCATATTTGAACGGATCCGTTCCGGGATTTGAAGATTTTGGAAATCTGCCAACAGATATTGTTAAAGAAAATGGTCTTGTAAATGGTATGAAAGCTTCAGATGAGCTGGACGCACTTATTATTCCAGGTGGGACATTAATCGAATCGAACGACATTAATATGCCATTAAATACGGAAATCAGAAAAATGGCACGTGACGGAAAACCAATCATCGGAATCTGTGCCGGTTTTCAGCTACTTTCAAACCAAATCGACATCGGCAGAAAGTCACCTGTGCCTATCGTCAAGGATGGTCTCGGTTTGATTGATGTTAACTTTTCACCGCTGATTACCAGTGACCGTGTCAAGGCAAAAGTCTTCGACAACTCATTTTTAGTAAAAAACCAAAAAGAGGATGTTGACGGATTTCACACACATACCTACGGTAAGGTCGAGGGGGACGCAAAGCCTCTGTTCTATTCAAAAGTCCAAAGAATGAATTATGGAGATACCAACGAAAAAGGCGATTACAACATCTTTTCCGGAGCATGTAACGATGACGGCAATGTAATAGGTACCATGATTCATGGCATCCTGGATGAAAATCCTATTCTTGTTGAAAACCTGAAGGAACAAATAGACATAAAAGACCTCAATGACATCTACAATAGAAATCTCGAAGTGAAAAAATATCTGCAAAGTGAAGTTGGAATCAACACTGGAATTGAAATACCTGAAATTAAACCTCTCAAAAAACCGAAATACCTTATGATTGGAAGCAACGGGTCTGATTCCGGCAAGACATTTATCCTTACCGGCCTTGCAGGCGCTATCAGAAAAAGGGGTTACAAGGTTGCACTGCTGAAAGTGGGTCCCGACGTTCGTGATATCATACCGGGATTATATTTGACAAAAGGGAAGATGGAAGATTTCGCTTCAATAAAAATTGGCCATCTTGGCTGGGCTGACATTGAGTCTACAGTCGCAAAACTGAATGCATCCGACTATGATATCGTGCTTATCGAAGGGGTTATGAGTGTATTTACAGGTCTTTTAAATGAAAAAGTACCATATTCTGCTGCTGAAATTGCAATGTCATCAGACATTCCGATGATATTGGCTACAGGTGTGAACAAGGGCGGCATTGAATCTGCAGCAATAGATGTTGTTTCACATGCCAACATGCTTGAAAAATTTGGAGTTTCAGTAGAAGCTATTCTGCTCAACAAGGTATACAATGATAATATATTCGATAATGTTGTTCCGTATATCCGAAACAATACCAGTGTTGATAAGGTATTAAAGATTCCTAAACTAAAAAATGCAGATATGAGAGGATTCATTCCGGAAGTTGAAATCAGGTATGAACTGTTTACATCATATGCAATGGAATTAATAGAAAACAACTTAAATGTGGATGAAATAATAGGAATGGCACGTGAAGTTGAATTCAATAGAATCTACTCATTCGATGAAATTAAAAGTAAAGTGATATAATGGCTCTTAATTTAAGTCCCGAAAAAGGCGTTAAACTTACCAAAAAAGACAGGGGTCATGTTTTAAAGAAAATGAAACAGGGCTGGAAAGCAACCTGCCTTATTCCCGATTATATTTTTGATGAAAACGGCAATGTGCAAATCGGACTGGAAAAAAACCGCCGCATAGTAAGAATCGTTAAAATATTGGAAGATGGAATACACATTGAAAAGGCCCTGAAAACCAAAACACTGAGAATCAAATGGGAAAAAATAGCTTCAATAAACTCATCAAAAGAAATCAAAGATGGTTTAGAAATACAAATGCGTGACGGAAAATACGTAACCTTCAGCATTTATAATTCCTATAAAATTAAACAGAATACAGAATTTATAGCCAATTACATAGCTAAAAAGTCAAATGAGAGGAATTAATTATTCCTCTAAATATTTATTAATGATGTCTTCGCCTCTAAGCAAGACCAATCCGTTTTCTTCTGCGTATTTGCGAGCATCAGCAACTGATGTAGCCTGTCCAGTTTCACCATCCATCATTTCACAAACTACACAAACAGGGGTAACGCCTGCCAGTTCACATAAGGCAAGACCAATTTCTGTATGTCCCTGTCTATTTTTAACAAGTCCATCTGCTCCTCTTAAAAGACATACGTGACCAGGAGATCTGAATGTTGCTCCAAACTCATCAAACCTTTCTTCCTTCATCATGATTGCCATTTCACTGATTGTCATTGCTCTGTCATGATCTGTGATACCGGTGAAAGATTTTCTGTGATTTGTCCAGATTGAAAATGATGACCTTTCATCATATGGAATGTCATTTGGTGCAAGCTCTGCAAGTTCAGGATATTTTTCTGTTGCCGCTTTCATGATGTCCACCATAAATGGCAAGTGAATAGCATCACAGAAATCAGCATGCAAACAATTGCAGATTAAACCGCCTGCATCATTTCTCATGGTTGCAACTGATTTAGGGGTTACAAATTCAGAAGCGATAATCATGTCAACTTCCCCTTCCCTATCATCATCATCAAAAACAAGTACGAATTCACCATTTCTAATAGCTTCTAAAGCTTCATCTAAGTTTGTTTCTTGATTCATAGTAATATCTCCTTATTTACTAGAACCAGGGCTAAAAATAACTACAATCTATTACTTCTCTTCCATCCCGGTGGAGAATTTCACTCCGCCCTGAGAACGTATTATCAAATATATTTATCATGTATAAAATACTTTGCGGTAAAAATCTAAAATTCGAGAGAAATTATGTCTCCGTCATTAAGGTTCAATTCATCCCTTAATTTTTTTTCAGAAATAACTTCCAGATAATTAACTTCATGAGTGGTTTTTGCAGGAAATACAATAGCACCATCGATAATGCCATTTATTTTAGCTTCAACGTATTTCACGGCACCAAAATCTTCATCAGGTTCTATTATATTTTCACAGTTATCCTTAATCTCATTGATTTCATCAAGATGATCTTCACTTACCATTACATTCAAAGTTCCGGGAAATGGAACAAAACCCAGATTTTTTTTAAATTCGTTTGTGTAGAATTCCTGCGAGAGAAAAAATTCCGCCTTTCCCATACCGGATGCAACTTTACCCTCAATTTTCATTAAATAACCCCTAATTAAATTAAATGATACTAAATGTTAATGTAAAAATTTTAACTATATTTTTAATTTAATGATAGTATCTAAAATTATACTGAAATTTAAATTAAGAAATATAGATTCAATAATATAAGTTAAACATTTTATATTAATAAATATTTTTGAAGAAAATATATTTAAAAATCAAATTATAAAGTATTACTATAATAAAATTTTACAGGGTAATAGAAATGGAAATAAAAACTATCTCAGCAGACGTGTTAATTATAGGATCTGGTGGAGCGGGTTCAAGAGCAGCTATTGAAGTTGATGATGCAGGTTTAAAGCCACTAATTGTATCTAAAGGTCTTTCATTTAGGTCCGGCTGTACCGGAATGGCCGAAGGAGGATACAATGCCGTTTTCAAAACAGTCGACAAGGACGATTCAATAGAGGCTCACTTTAACGACACACTTAAAGGCGGAAGCTATCTTAACGATAAGAAACTTGTTGAAATTCTTGTAAACGAATCACCGAAAAGACTTATAGACCTTGAAAACTACGGTGCATTGTTCGACAGACAGGAATCCGGTGATATAGACCAAAGGCCTTTCGGTGGACAGACATACAGAAGAACCTGCTATCAGGGAGATAGAACCGGTGCAGAATTGCTGAATGCTCTTAAGGAGGAAATCATCAGAAGAGACATTGAATGCATTGAGGAAGTGATGATTACATCCTTAGTAACCGACGGCGATGAGGTGATCGGTGCAACCGGCCTGAACCTGAAGGACTCAAGTCTAATCTATTTCAAGGCAAAAGCGACCATCCTTGCAAGCGGAGGTGCTGGACAGCTATACCCTGTAACATCCAACACATTCCAAAAAAATGGAGACGGATTTGCAATATCCTATAGGGCAGGCGCAAATCTGGTAGATATGGAGCAGGTTCAGTTCCATCCAACAGGAATGGTGGCTCCGGAATCCAAAAAAGGAGTTTTGGTAACCGAAGCAGTTAGAGCAGAAGGTGGAAAACTCATAAACAAGGATGGAGAAAGGTTCATGAGCAAGTATTCACCTGAAAAAATGGAATTGTCAACACGTGATGTTGTTGCCCGTTCAATCTATCAGGAAATCATAGAAGGCAGAGGAACAGAAAATGGAGGAGTATACCTTGACATTTCCCATTTGGATGATGACTACATTGACGAAAAACTTGAAACAATGGTTTTGCAGTTTGAAAATGTGGGTGTGGACATCAAACACGGTCCTATTGAAGTAGCTCCAACCGCTCATCACTTTATGGGTGGTTTAAAAATAAATACCGACGGATCATCATCACTTAAAAATCTATTCGGAGCAGGAGAAGTCTGCGGAGGAGTTCATGGAGCAAACCGTTTGGGAGGAAATGCGCTGGCAGACACCCAGGTATTTGGAAAAATATCCGGAGAAAGCGCCTCCAAAGCCGCTGAAAATTCACAACTGAAATCCAATGAAGAACAGGTTAAAGAGGAAGCCTCAAGAATTGAAAGCCTAATTAAAAAAGGTACAATCAAACCTCATGAATTCAAAAACAACATCAAATCGTTAATGTGGGAAAAGGTAGCAATTGTACGTGATGAAAAAACATTGAATGAAGCATTAAAAGAACTGCTTGAAATGCAAAAAGAGCTGGAAAACCTTGATGTTAAAGACCAAAAGCAGTATAATACCGATTTGTTGACCGCTCTTGAAGTAATAAATATGGTGGAAATCTGTATTCTTGTTGTAAAATCAGCAATCATTCGTAGAGAAAGCAGAGGAGCACACTTCAGATCCGATTTCCCTGAAACTCTAGACGAGTGGAAAAAGAGTATTGTAATAAATAAAAATAAAATAGAATTTGAAGCTAGATAGCTTCTTTTAAATTCTTTATGGCTTGGCGAGCCTTATCATAAATTTCCTGTTCATCCAAAACAGTCAACTTTTTATTTTCCATCAATATTTTACCATTGCAGATAGTGGTATCAACATTTGAACCGTTTGCCGAATAGATTATATTGGATGTTAATGTAGAACTGTCCGGAACCATGTTGGCACTGTTGGTGTCAATCAGGATAATGTCAGCTTTTTTTCCGACCTCAATGGAACCAATCTCATCACCAAGGCCTAAAGCTTCAGCACCTTTGATGGTACCCATGGCAATAGCTTCATGAGAGTTGAGCACATTAGGATCAAGAGTGGAAACTTTTTGAAGCAAACTGGCTGTTTTCAGCTCTTCAATCAAATCCAGATTATTGTTTGAAGAAGCGCCGTCAGTACCTATTGAAACGCAAATGCCTTTTTCAATCAATTTGGAAACCGGAGCGATTCCTGAAGCAAGCTTCATATTGCTGCATGGATTATGGGAAATTTTAATGTCGTTTTTCTTGATTATTTCTATTTCTTCATCACTCAGCCATACGCTATGGGCTGCAACAACGTCGGGACCTAAAAATCCGATTTTGTCCAAGTATTCAAAAGGCCTTAATCCTTTTTCTTCACTTATATCATTAATTTCCTTTTGAGTTTCTGAAACGTGTATATGGATACCCATGTTGTATTCATCGGCCAGTTGGCGAACCTTGATGAGCAATTCCTCTGAAGCTGTATATGGGGAATGCGGACCGAAAAAGACTTTGATTCTTCCATCAGCCATGCCATTGCAATTTTCAAATAAAGTCATGTTTTCTTTTATTTCGGCTTCTCTTCTTTCTGCATCGCCAAAATCAATCATTCCATAGGAAAGAACTGCCCTTAAGCCTGCCTCATCCACGGCACGGGCCACATCTTCCATGTAAAAATACATATCTGAAAATGTGGTTGTTCCTGATTTAATAAGCTCAACAGCTCCCAAAAGAGCACCGATATAACAATAATCACCATTGAGATTAGCTTCCATTGGCCATATGTGATCATTCAACCAACTGTCCAAACTTAAATCATCAGCTAATCCTCTAAATAAAGTCATGGATAAATGAGTATGAGTATTTACAAATCCTGGAAGTAAAATTTTTCCTTCGCCGTCTATAATTTTATCAGCATTGCCTTCATCGATTTCATCTGAAATTTCAGCAATCAAATCGTTTTTAATTAAAAGAGATTGTTTTTTTTCTTCAAAATTATTAGGATTTAAAATTAATGCATTTTTAATCAATATAGTATTATCTGACATAATAACACCTTAAAAAAAATAAAAAAAGTTAAAAACTTAAATCTATAAGTTTTTAATAGCTAATTTAATATCATCAGCTTTAACAGTTTTACGTTTTGCAACTTTAGCAACTTTGTTAGCTTCTTTAGCAACATCACGAGCAACTTCTTCTAAGTATGCAGCTAATTCTTCTTTAGCATCTTCGCTAACTCTTTCTGCACCAGATTCTTTAATGATTCTAGCAATAGGAGCTTTTGGTATTTCAGACATACTTTTCACCTCACTATAAGTTTATTAAAACTTATTATTAATTGAGTTAATAATAAGCTATTATGACTATTGTAATGACTTAATATTTAAATATTTTGCAAAAAATAGCCTTTAAACAAAAATTAGAATACTAATAATTAAAAGTAATACTTAAAAGTATTTAACAAATGATTAATAATATAATATAGGTAAAAAAAATTTTGAGTGAAATGATGAAAATAAAAATTGCTGTTCCTTCAAAGGGAAGAATAAGTGAACCTTCCATAAACATTCTGGAAAAGGCAGGTTTAGGATTAATTGATAAAAACAACAGAAAATTAATTTCAAAGACTTTCAATGAAGATATAGAAGTCATGTTTGCAAGAGCATCCGATATTCCTGAATTTGTAAACGATGGAGTTGCAGATATGGGAATAACCGGTGTTGACTTGATACAGGAAAATGAAGCTGATGTCGAAGAGCTTCTGGATTTGAGATTTGGACAGACAAAACTTGTTCTCGCAGCTCCCGAAGATTCCGAAGTGAATTCAGTTAAAGACATCACAGAAGATATGAAGGTGGCTACTGAATTTCCGGTATTGACAAAAAAATATTTGGAAAAAAATGGTTTGGACTTAAAGATTGTCAAACTGAGCGGATCTACAGAAGCGGCACCTTTCATTGGAATAGCCGATTTAATTACAGACCTGACAAGCACCGGAACAACATTGAAAATGAATCATCTCGAAATTATTGATACAATTCTTGAAAGCACAATAAAAATCATAGCAAACAAGGACAGCTTAAAGGACAAGAAGGAACTGATAGAAGCAGTTACCACAAGCATCAGGGGTGTTCTTGATGCCGACAGGAAAAAACTGATTATGATGAACGTAAAAAGTGTCGACCTGGACAAAGTAAAGGAAGTAATGCCTTCAATGGGAGGTCTGACAATATCAGAGGTATTGTCCAGTGAAAAAACCGTGGCAGTTCAGGCTGTTATAGACGAAAAACAGGTATTTGAGCTTGTCAACGACCTAAGAAACGCCGGCGCAAAAGACATTCTTGTTGTGCCAATAGAAAGAATAATATGAAAATTGCAATAATATACTCCACATCAAGCAGAACAACAAAAAAAGCATGCAAAATATTATCAAGCAAAATAAATGCCAGTGTTCAGCTGATACCTATAGAAAAGGCAAAAACCGCATGTCTTCTGAAATACAATTATATCATACTTGCAGGTTCGGCCTATAACGGAAAGGTACAGAGCACTCTTAAAAGATACATTTCAAGAAATATGAAAACATTGAAAGAAAAACCTATAGCACTGGTATTGAATTGTGAAGAAGGAATAGACACAAAAGACAGGTTGAACAAGACATTTACCGAAGAACTGGTAAACACTTCACAGATTAATTCGAACTTCGGATATGAATTAAATCCCGACGAAGGAAATTTCATTGAAAAAAGGAAAATAAATAACATGATCGATGACTATAAAAAAAATGGAAAGGAGCTTCCCATGCTAAACATGGATGAAATCGATAAATTTGCCGATTATATTAATAACATGATTAATAAAAGGGTTGATTAAAATTTTTAAACTGAAAAACATAATTTCAATAAAGGATTTTGAAAGAGAAGATATTGAATACATCTTGGATGAAGCATCAAAACTGGAAGACGTTGCCAAATCAAAAGAAATATCTGAGGAATTGAAGGGTAAGCTACTTGGTTTGATGTTTTTTGAACCTTCAACAAGAACAAAAATATCATTTGAAACTGCAATGAAGCGTTTGGGAGGAGAATGCATAGGATTTGAAAACAGCGGATCAAGTTCTGTTTCCAAAGGTGAAAGTATTGCAGATACTGCAAAAATGTTTGAAGGCTATAGTGACGCTTTGGTAATCAGGCATGAGCTTGAAGGCGTATCCAAATTCATTTCTGATATTGTTGATGTTCCCGTTATTAATGCCGGTGACGGTGCAGGCCAGCACCCTACACAGACATTGCTTGATTTATACACAATCAAAAAAGAGATTGGTGATATTGACAATTTAAAAATAGCTTTAATAGGTGATTTGAAATTTGGCCGTACCGTGCACTCACTGTCAAATGCATTAGGATTATTCAATAATGTTAAAATTTATCTTGTGTCTCCTCCTGAGCTCAAAATGCCTCAGGAAGTTCTCCATGACATCAACAAAACCAACATTACCTGGCAGGAAGTCGATTCCATTGAAAAAATTATCGATGACGTTGATGTGCTGTATGTAACAAGAATCCAAAAAGAGCGCTTTGGAGATATTAATGATTATTTAAAAATAAAAGGTGCTTATATCGTGAACAAAAAAATGCTTGAAGGCAAGGATTTGATTGTAATGCATCCCTTACCTAGAATTGATGAAATCGCCACTGATGTCGATAACACAAAATACAACAAATACTTCACTCAGGCAGCAAATGCCGTTCCTGTAAGAATGGCAATCTTAAAAACATTAATAAAAAACAACCCTAAATAGTGTAAAGGGTTGTTTCAAGTAATGTTTCATCACATTGAAGCTTGATAATATTTGTTCTTCCTTTTCCACGACCGCGTGAAATTGTGTTAGTTGAAATTATACCCAATAATTCAAGTTCATTGATAAAGTCAAAGATTCTTCTGTAGGTTACTGCATCCTTTTTTGAGATTTCCTTGTACTCATCATATAATTTTCCGGAAGATATCTCTTCACCCTGTTTTGTTAAGTTTAAGATAGCTTCTAAAACCCTTTGCTGTTGTAGTGGTAATGTGGAAATAATTTCAATGACTTTGTTGTGTTCAATAGTATCTTTAGCTTTTCTTACATGTTCACTGGTAACCTTTTCTGATTCTTCATCAAAGGCCAGTTCACCTGCACTTTTAAGTAAATCAAGAGCGTATCTAGCATCACCCTCTTCTTTTGCAGCCATTGCGGAGCATAATGGAATTACATCATCATCCAAAACGCCTTCCTTGAAGGACAATTCTGCCCTTTCAGAGAGGATATCAGACAACTGATCTGCACCATAAGGAGGGAAAACAATCTCTTTATCATTTAAACTGCTTTTTACTCTGGCCTTAATCAGATTCTTAAAGTCCAAATAATTACTGATACATAAAACAGAAACATTGTCAGTTCTGGTTAATGTGTATAATATTCCGTCACCGTCCTTGTCAAGCAATATGTCGATTTCGTCCAAAATAACAATCAGCTGCAGCTTTTTGCCGTAGGTATTTCTTAATCTGAAGGTATCTCTAAATGTATTTACAACTTCAGCCTTGGTCCATCCACGATTAGGAACTGTACGTCCAAGCCTGTTACAAATTTCGGCAATTACCTGATATTCTGTAGTAAAATCAGTGCATCTGATATGTTCAACCTTTACAAAAACTTTCTTCTTATTTGCAATTTCAATCAGCTGTTCACGGGCAAACTTAGATGCGGCAGTTTTACCGGTTCCTGTTTTTCCATAAAGAGTAACATTTGAAGGGGTTACATCGCTTAATACATCAACCCAATATCTAGCAATCTGTTTTATTTGATCTTCACGGTGAACTAATTTATCAGGTAAATATCTGTGATCTAAGGGTTCTTTATCTTTAAATATGCTTGCAGATGAAAGTTTATCCCAGTCATTTTCCAATTCTTCAAAAACATTTGACATTATAGCCACCACATAAATTTAATAAAAAATTAATTAGTATAATTTCCAGTGTTAATAATATTTTGTACCTAATAAATAAAGGTTTTTATTACTATTTTAGAAAAAGTTAATAAAAATGGATGAAACTCGAAAAATAAAACTTCTTAAAATTATTAAAAATCAAAATAAATACCATAAAATCAATATTTAATTATTTAAACAAATTTAAATATATATTTTCAAAATAAACCTTTTTAAATCAATTTAAATTTAAAATATGAAATAAGACTATTTCCAATATAAAATAACAATTTCAAGTGTAAAAATCAGGAAAAAAGGATAAAAATAAGCCCTCAGATGGCTTGAATAAGACAATTTTTGAAAAAATTATCATGATTTATAATCCAGACAGAGAGGTCCGTTTCAAGTGTATATAATTTCATGCGAAAAGCAAAATTGAAGACATGTATTTCAAGTGTAACGAAAATGGAAATTAAAGATGAAAGTGTAAAATCATATTAAAAACATTATTTACATACTCAAATCGCAAAAACAAAGAAAAATAAGAGAGATAAATTTCAAGTGTTTACAGTTGAAATATACCCCTTCAGTCTTAATATACCTTCGTAAACGTTTCAGTTGAAATGCACCTCTCCCTCTCTAAATGAACATATCATTTTCATTGGTAGGTGCTGGAAGGGATCCGAATTTTTTGTCGATTAACCAGATGCAATGTAGTTTTGATTTGAAAACCCTTTTCATGGTTCTAATCATCATGTCTTTGGTTAATCCATCTTCAAATATTTGTTCTGTAATGACAAACTGCTGCAATATATCATTGTTTACCTGAAGTTCAAAATCAACAAGAAATGTGTTCAAGCCAAAGTTCAAATCCAAAATAAACTCTTTTTTAGTCCTGATGTCAGCTGATTGCATTAAGTTCTTATGTTGTGGAGCTACCTGAGTAGCGCATGCAATAATAAGGGAGTCCTTACCTTTTGGTTTTACAATGTCCATTATGTTTTCCTTAGGAAACTCAGCTATAAAATGAAAATCTGCATTTTCATCATATTTCATTTCTCTTAACAAATCTTCATCAAGCAACCATTTTTTAACTTGTTCTTCGATATTCATAATATCATCATTTATTTTTTAATTAAATAATAAAATATTTATTTTTTTATTATATATATTATAAAGTATGATTGAATTGTTTTATTTTATTTCTTTAGCATTGTTGCTTTCACTTGCAATAGACGTTGTATTCGGTGAACTTCCAACCAGAATACATCCTGTTGTTATTATGGGTTCAATCATTGGTTTTTTTAAAAACATTTTTATCAAAATTAGAAATAGAATTTCAGGACTGCTTTTGGTACTGTTCACATCAGTAGTTATTATTATATTAATTTATATTATATTATTTATTTGTTCATTTAATGAACTGTTATTGTTCATTGTGTTTTCAGTGTTGCTGTCATCGACATTTTCAGTAAATATGCTTTTAAAAACAGCTGTTGACGTTAAAACAGATCTTGATGAGAGTATTGAAAAGGCAAGAAAGTCAGTTTCATATCTTGTCAGCAGGGATACGGAAGAACTTACGGAAAGTTTCATTGTTTCGGCAGTTATAGAAAGTCTGACTGAAAACATAACAGATTCATTCATAGCTCCCATATTTTACTATTCAATATTCGGAATAATTATTATGATTAATCATTTTGACAATCAGATATTTTACCTGCTTGTGATACCTATGCTGTACAGGATGTTCAACACTCTCGATGCAATGGTCGGCTACCAGACTGATGAGCTTAATGATATAGGTTTTGTTCCCGCTAAAACTGATGATGTTTTAAATTACATCCCATCAAGGATAGCAGGCATCTATGTTGTCATTTCCGCTTATTTGCTTAAGTTGGATGGTAAAAACAGCTTTAAAATAATGATGAGGGATGCAAGGGAATGTCCGTCTCCAAACTCAGGATATACAATGGCAACAACAGCAGGAGCATTGAATATACAGCTGATTAAAAAGGATACATATGTTCTTGGAGACGCCAACAAAAAGATTGATAAGGACGATATTACAAAGGCTGTTAACCTGTCAAGAATGACAATAATATTATTTACTTTGACAGTATTGATATTATTAACATTGGTGAATGTGATATTATGAAAGTAGCGATTGTTTCTGTATCGGATAAGGGAAAAAATTTAGCAATATCAATTAAGGAAAAATTGAACAATGATTCAACAATAATTAAAGCTGATCTGTTTCATAAGAACGTTAAAAAATATTTGAAAATCGCTTTTTATGAATATGATGCTGTTATTGCTGTAATGGCAAGTGGCATCTTAATCAGGTCAATCGCACCATACATTGAATCAAAAACTTCAGATCCTGCAGTATTAAACATTGATGATAATGGAAACTTTGTAATATCAACATTATCTGGGCATTTGGGTGGTGCAAACAGCTTAACAAATAAAATCGCTGAATTAATTGGTGCAACACCTGTAATCACAACTTCTAGTGACATTAACAACAGGTTGGGAATTGATGTGCTTGCAAGGGATTTGTATTTGTCAATCGACAGGCCCAGGGAAATTTTATTTTTCAACAAGGCAATTCTGGAAGGTCATGAAATTACATTGACATCAAAATCAAAAAAGGAATATCTGATTGAATATTTAAGAAACAATACACTTGAAATTGATGTTTGCTTTAATTATTCAGACGATGTGGATGATGATGAAATCAGGGTTAGTTTAGATGGTCATGAACTTATTTTAAAGGAAAAGAAAATGGTTGTGGGAATAGGCTGCAGACGTGGCAAGGAATGTGAAAAGATTTATGAAGGGTTAATGAAATCCCTCAATGACATTAACATTGACAAATCAAGAATCAATCGCTTAGCATCAGCTGAAATCAAAAAGGATGAAAAAGGAATATTGGAATTGTCAGAAAAATTAGACATTCCCGTCAGCTTTATTGAAATTGAAAAATTAAAGCTATTCGAGTCAAATGATGTGCAAAAATCAGACTTTGTAAAATCAAAATTTGGAATCTATGGTGTTTGTGAGCCTTCAGCATTGATAATGGCAGGTTTTGATTCGAAATTGATATATAAAAAGACATCCTATGATGGTGTAACCATAGCTATCGCTGTTTCAAAATGAATATAAAAGAAAAAAAGAGTTAAATTAGATAGATTCTAATTTAGAGAGAACTTCCCAAATTAAAGTTCTTGCATGTACAGGGATGTTTGGATCATTACTGATTTCATCTAATTTTCCCAAAACAGTACTTATTCTTACGGATTGGTCCTGTTCTTCATCTTTTAATAAGTCGTTAGATTCACTTGCTGCTTCTCGAATGTTACGAGGTACAGTATTGTTTTCTGAAATATATTCAAGAATCTGACATACTTCCTCTATAGTTTGATTACTCATAAAAATCTCCCTCCAAAAATATAATTAAAAACAAGTTAAAATTATTAATTTATATATTTGTTTCTATACACTTTAAATATTTTTTGGTAAATCATGGATTTGTAATTAGAAAAATATATATTAAATTAAATTGAATTATTATACATGTCAGACGTAAGCAAAACAACTATAAATTTACCTAAGGATTTGAAAAAAGAATTAAAAAAAATAGCAATTGACGAAGATACCTCATTATCCGGATTAATCATTAAAATGATTGAAGAAGGAATGTCAAAAAGAAATAAAAATGATGTTGTTTCAGGTGAAGATTAAATTTCATCTTCAACTGAATTTAACATTAAACTTATAAATTGAGTTTTAGCACTTTCTTCAATAAAAATAGCTAAAGATTCTGCTTCTTTTAAATTTTCACCAACACAGATTACTCCATGTTTTTTTAGTACAAGTACATCACTGTTTCCAATGTTTTCACTGGCTTTTAATGCAAGTTCGTCTGTTCCAGGTTTTTCATAGTCGATTTCCGGCAGATACTGATTTTTTATTTCTCCAAAGCCTTCCAGCCTTCTAATTTTTTTATTTGAAAATGAAAACCCTGTGGCATATGGGGAATGGGTATGTACAATTCCGTTAATGTCGGGTCTTTTTTTATAAATTTCAAGATGCATGTTTATTTCGGATGAAGGCCTGCCGCTTGTCAACGGGTTTCCATCCAAATCAACCAGCACAATATCTTCCTGTTTTAAATTTGCTAGTGATGTCATTGTTGGAGTAATGGCAACTATATCTCCATTTGCGCTTTCAATTCTTTTGCTTATGTTTCCGGATTTACCTGAAACCAAACCTTTGTTAAAAATATTATTTCCTACATTGATAATTTCTTCAACATTTTTTTTCATAAAATCACTCTATAAAAATTTGAAATGTTTATATTTTCCTTTATGTATAACAGGCACTTCAGCAGGTGTCGGTTCGATATTGTGGATTTTCTGGAAGCTTGTTTGAGTCTGGAATGTACCTGAATTAATCAAATGAATACCATTGAATCTTCTGTAGGAATTCACGTGAATATGTCCTGTGTGGAAAATGTCGGGAACCTCATCGATGACAAGATAATCTTCAAGTTCTGAAGCCAATGGTGTTCGCTCACCGTATATAGGTGCTAAATGTCGTTTTTTAAGTAACTCTTCCATTAGATAGTCACTTTTTTCATAGGTAAAATCTTTAACGGCCATAACCAAATCGTCAAAACTGCGTCCGTGATAAATCAGGACATTAATGCCGTCTAGGGAAACTACTCCCGGATTTGAAATGAATTCAACATTATCAAGTTCATACAGTGCCTTTGCATATTCTTCAGGAACTGCAGGCTGCGGTTCAGCAACTCTTGATGCATCGTGGTTTCCAGGAGCAATGATAATTTTGATGTCGCTTCTGATGTTTCCTAAAAATCTGGCGGCCTCATTATACTGTTCTGTGATGTCTTTTATAACAAGCTCCTGATCCTGATTTGGATAAACACCAATTCCATCTACAATATCTCCTCCAATGATGAGATATTTAACGTCTTCAGCTACTCTTCTTTGCTCTTCAGTACCATAATCACAGTTTATCCAATCTATAAATCTTGAAAATGCATCTTCAAGGAATGTTAAACTGCCTATATGGACATCTGATAAAAAGACGATTCCGAAGTCCATATTTTTATCTGGAACTCTTAAAACACCAGGATATATAATCTGCTGGCCAAATGCGAATCCCCTGTCATCACTCTTGTTTGCAATAACGCCAACAACCTCATCCCTTACGAGCTTTTCGGCTTCCGCAAACAATTCCTCATTGTTTTGTGAAAACAGAATGGAAATATTTCCGGTATCATCTTCAAATTCTACTATTTTATGTCCGTTTTTACTTGATCTTATTTCACGAACCATTAAAATCAATGTTAAGCTATCCTGTGAATCGTCTATATCGGCAATTTTTGTATAATTTCTGAGTTCAGGTCTTTTAGAGAGGATATTTTCTAGTTTTTCATATCTGCTTTTAAAGTATGAAATCAGGTTTTCAAGCTCTCCGCTGGTGTATGATTTTTTACTGGTGTCCTGAATAATTTTAAAGTCATATTCGACATTTGTTTTTTGAAGATTACGCTTGAACTGAATCTTTTCATCCTTTACTGTTTCTGTCGCTTCGACAATCTCTTGATTGATATATTTTTCAGGCTTGTCTGAATCTTTTTTCAGATTTTCAATTGAAGTTTCTTTAACTTTTGCTTCTGGTGTTTCTGTTTCAGGTTTTTCAATTGAAGTTTCTTTAGCTTTCAGTTCTGGTTGCGGTATTTTGGTTTCTTGTTTGTCATCTGAAAATGTTTTAGGTGTTGTTTTTGTTTTGTTTTCTTCAATTTTCTGTTCTGTTTCAGTTTTAACATCGTCGATCAATGTTTTCTGATTGGTGGTGTCTGCTTTTTTAACATTACCTGTAATTTCATCAACGGTTTCTCCGCTAACAGAAACCAAATCTTTTGAGGAAAACTTATCACCTTTTAACTTAACTATTAAAGAAGATGCAAAATCTAGCGGGTTTTCTGCATTAATAACTTTATCATATGCTTCAGGTGATAGGTTGATTCCCTTTTTTGCAAATTTTAATAGAATTTTATTAGCTGACATACTGTTTAAAATTTTTATTTTTTATCTTAATTAAACTTTGAGAATTTTTGTTTGCAATATTTATTTTTCCCCATAGATTTAATATTTAAATTTGATTTTTATAGGTATCTTTATTATATATTAAAAACTAAATTTAAATCATTATAGTATATTGTTATTTAATAACAAAAATATTGATTGTGATAAAAATGGCGAATAAATTTGTTAGAATTATTTTAATAATTATATTATTTGTTGTATTTTTCGAATTAGGTCTTTTTGGCTCATACACCATTGTTACAGCTGAAGCGCCAAATGTTCAGGGATTAATAGAAATGCAGATTTCGAAGATATCCAGTTTTTTTAGTCCGGAAAAAGTCAACGATGTTTTAGTTAAAGACCCAACCCCTGTTACAATCATTAATAAGAAAGAGATAGCGCTTGAACTGGAAGACATGTCGAAGGTTGATGGAATCAACTATGACTCAATCAATGTAACAACCACTGAAGACACTGATGAAAAGAACTTCAACGTTACAATTGAGGCATTGGGTTATGCATCACCGAATTCCACTTCAGGTCAGATAATCATCAATCAGAATCCTTCATATAAGATTATTGCAAAAGGAATAGCTTCATATAAAGGAACAGGGTTAAGGGTAGATGAAAAATCAGTTACAATAAATTCTGTATTAAAACTATACTAAAGAGGATATAATATGATTAATGTAATTGGAATTGGTCAGAATAGAGATAATATGACTTTAGGGGCTGTTAGAGCCATCGAAGAGTCTGATGTAATTATCGGTTATAAAAAATACATTGAGCAGATTGAAGATTTGATAGCCGATAAGGAAATTGTCAAAAAGGGTATGGGCGATGAAATAGCCAGAGCCGAATTTGCTATTCAAAAAAGTTTAGAAGGCCAAACTGTTTCATTAATCAGTTCCGGAGATCCCGGCGTCTTTGGAATGGCAAACGTATTGTATCAAATAGTCAGCAAGTATGAGAATGTTGAAATAAAAGTTTATCCAGGTGTTTCTGCACTGAATTATGCATCCAGCCATTTGGGTGCTCCATTGCATGATTTTGCAGCAATCAGCTTAAGCAACATCCTGACCCCTTTATCTGAAATAGAAAAGAAATTGAGGTTTGCCCTTGAAGCCAATCTAATTGTAGCTATTTATAATCCATTGAGTAAGACCCGAAAAGAGCCTTTCAAAATATTCAGGGAATCTGTAATTGATATTAAAGGTGAAGATGCATTAATAGGTATTGTAGATAGTACTTTTACTCCTCCAAGGGAAACCATAGTTGAAGTTAAGGACTTGACTGAAGAGCTGGTAAACATGTCCTGTACACTAATTGTAGGCAATGACTTGACCTATGTTCAGGACGGAAAGCTTGTAACACCTAGAGGATACGTAATAAGATCTAAAATCCATCCTTTATCACAAGATCATTATGAAAAATTCATAAACGGCGAGATTCCACATGGACCTAACCGTGAATGTGACTATTATCCATGCCACTATGAAGGCCAATACTGTGATTTCTGCTATTGTCCGTTCTATCCGTGCGGTGATTCTTCAACCGGAGGAGAATGGATTAAAGGCAAAAACGTTTGGAACTGCAAGGAATGCATGTGGTTGCATGAAAAAGACGCAGTTGAATGTTTAAGGCCGCCTTTGGAAAATATTCTAGAAGATGTGGAAGATTTGAAGGCTAAGAAAAAAACTTTATTGAAGCTTAGAAGAGCATGTTTATTGAAAACTGACCCAAACAATCTTTAGGTGAATTTAATTGACAATCAAAAACTTATTAATTGAAATGAAAAATATGTCGGAGTTAATGGTTGATTTAGCTTACTCGGCTGTTTTATTCAACAGTAAAACTGCTGCTGAAGAAGTTATCACATTAGAAAATCAAGTTAACACGATGAATTATGAAATTAAGAAAGAATCGTTAGTTGCAGCCAGATCTTATGAAGATGCTGAAAAGTTAACAGCTTTAATTGAAATTGCTGAAGCTGCAGAAAGTATTGCTAATGCTGCAAAAGATTTAGCAGATTTAGTTATAAAAGGTTTTAAACCACATCCAGTATTTAAAATGGTTATGGAAGAATCAGATAAAAGTATTGTTAGAGTTGTAGTTGATGAATCTTCCGAATTGGCCAATAATACTTTAGGAGATTTACTTTTAGTAAATCGTACTGGTATGAAAGTAATTGCAATTAGGAGAGGTGTATCCTGGATTTACGGTCCGGATAAGAGAACCACTCTATTGCCAGAAGACACATTAATTTTAAAAGGAACTGACGAAGGTGCAGATTTGCTTGAAAAGCTTGCAGCCGGAACATGTTCTTTTGAAGATATTCCAGAAGAATTAGAAGATGAATAAAGAAGTGATAAAAATGATAGTAGGTAGTGATATTTGTGAAAGACAACCAGAAGAGGATTCGCAGTTCACTATCGAAATCAGCCTTTTCGGAATTTTATGAACTTCATAAAAGTTCCATAAAAGAAGGCTTAATTGCTCTTTTGATATGTGCGGTTGGAGATTTAATAGCCGGTATCATATTAGGTAAGATGACTTTTTTCCTTGAAGCATTTCCCGGTCTTTTGGTTGTTATTCCTGGAGCCATTGGAATGAGGGGAAACATTTTTGGATCATTTGCTTCAAGATTGTCAACAAACCTGCACATTGGTATAATATCTCCGGAATTTGAGTTTTCAGAGCAATTGAATTATAATATTTTTGCCTCATTTGTTTTGACATTAGTCTTATCCATATTTTTAGGCATTGTAGGTAAGATATTCTGTATTTTACTGCATTATCCTTCAATGGACTTAATTGACTTTATTTTGATTTGTACATTGGCGGGCATAATTTCCAACATAATCATGCTTCCAATAACAATGTTTGTTTCATTTAAAAGTTTTGAACATGGATGGGATCCGGATAACATCACAAGCCCGATTATAGCAGCATTCGGTGATTTATTCACATTGCCGGCTATCATCGTATCAATACTTATTTTAAATATTCTGAATGTTAATTTCATTGTAAAGGATGTTATACTTGCCATAATTTTAATTGGGGTTTTAATTGGCTTTGTTCACTGTTATAAATTATCATATGAGACAAAAACAATTTTGAAACAGTCAACACCAATATTGCTTGCATGTTCCTTTTTGGGAGGTTCAGCAGGTGGAATTTTAAACAGTTCTGTTGAAACATTGCTTACCAATCCAAGTCTGCTCACATTACTGCCGCTGTTTTCAGGGGAATGCGGAAGCCTGATAAGTATTTTAGGCGCCAAACTATCTTCAGGTCTTCACTCCGGTTTGGTTGAACCGCTGAGAATACCTAAAGGAAATACAATCCACAATTTTATAATCAGCTTTATTTTAGCTATTGTTGTATTCCCGTTCATAGGATTTTTAGCAGAATCCTCATCAATTATTCTTAAAACAGCAGGAGTCGGATTTTTAAACATATTGCTGATAAGTACCATTGCAGGAATTATTCTTGTTACAATTATGGTATTTTTGGTATATTACATTTCAACAATTTCCTACAACAAGAATCTGGATCCGGACAATATTGTAATTCCAATTTCAACAAGTATCACAGATTCAATTTCAAGTTTAACATTGATTTCTGTTTCATTAATAGTTTTAGGCATGTTAATCTAATACCATGCCTTTAAAATGAAATTGCAAGTGTTTTCTCTAAAATAATCATAATTTAAATCATGCATCTTAAAATTTTTAGGAACACTGACGAGTACCGCCTTTACATGGGGCTTGTTGAAGTGAATGAATACCACGGCACTGGAATCGTCATAAAAACTGATTTTATCGTTCAAATATATTTTATCCGAACCGGGATTTTGCCAATATCTTTGCTTGACAACCCTTGTAGTATCAATGATATATTTTAAATCTTTACTTTGCTCCGAGTCTATTAACAGATAGTAATCTGATTTTTTCAGGTTCACGGGAAATATTTTAAAGTAATTGCAGCTGTGCCTGTCCTGTGAATGCTTGTGGTTGCATTTGCCTTCATATTGGAAATCTTTAATGACAAATTTTTTATAAAAATCACATTTGACCAATCTGTTGGCTGAAAAAATGTCACCTTTTTCGTTGCTGTCTCCAATTTTTACACTTGAAATACTACTCTCCTGAGGAACAAGCTCCATTGAGGTCTTAATTTTTGAGCTGAACAGTTTTTTGTCAACCAGATTTTTATAGTTGTTTTTAAGTGCGATAAATTTTGAAAATGAAATGCTGTTTGAAATGGTTTTACCCTCTTCGTTTATTATCGCAAGACCTGGCATTCCCCTGCCGTATTTTTCCCAATTGTCGGGCACTCCTGGATTATTGACTAGATTATCCGCCATTTCTGAAATTAAAATTTCTGTATTTTCTGTTTCTTCTGATGTGATAGCCCTGTTTGTCAATAATTCGGAATAATTGAGCACAATTCCGCTAATCATCAGTGTTATTATCAATACTATAGCTATTTCAATTACTAAATTTCCCCTATTGTCCATCATCTTTATCCAACCCGTATTTTTTTCTGTGGGAACTGTCTAAAATTAAGCTGTTAATGTCAAACTTGTCGATTTTCTCACCCGTATAATGGTCATGGAAAACCACATGGTCGGAACAGGAAATCGAATCGTTCGTAAGTGGTGTGTGTGTCTGAATGAACACCTCAAAGCCATAATGGGGGCACGTTCCCTTGCCTTCCAGTCTGCATAGATAACAGCTTCCGTCCCTGCTTTCATGGAAATAGCCTTTTTTCAGGCAATCTTTCAAAACTCCCGGATCTCCATGATGGATGTAAGGGTCATAGGGACATTTTTTAATAGTCAATGGAGAGGTTGCAAATGCATATGAAAAGGGAGAGTCCAGGTTTCTGAGTTTGAGATATCTTGTAAGCGCATTTTTGTAATTGATCTTATCTCCTTCGATAAATATTCCGGAGGCGACTGACAGCTTTGCAACCGGCAGCGGGTCTCTAAGCCCCTCAACGGAAACGTTTTTTTCAATAATTTTATAAAATCTGTTGGAGTTCTTTTTCATGTTTAGCTTTACTTTAAACAGTACCTTCCAGGGGTCATCCGTCGGCTCAACAGACAACACCTCAGATGAAATTTTCATGCCATATTTCTCTTCGAATTCCTCATTTTTTTTAGCTAATTTCTTATTCAAGTTCTTTTTGATTTGGTCTTCACTATCTAAGAGTTTCAATGTTTTATAAACTTTATTGCACGCATCCTCTATTGAATCTCTTCCCAAAACCTCCAGATTATTTGAATAGTCATCTACAATATATTTGAAATTGTCATTTTCACCAGAGTCAATATTTTCGTTTTCAATATAATTTAAGGTTGTAAAAACAAAAATTGCAATCAGCAACAATGTTGTTATCAAAATGACAGCCGTACCAAGTATTAGATTTCCATTTGAATCGATTTTCATTATTAAAAATTTAACTTAAATTTATAAATTTATTTTTGAAGTGCGACTTTATGTTTTTTCATAAAAGTATTAAAAATCTTAAAAAAACGCAAAATAAGTAATAAAAAAAATACTTTTTTATATTACTAGATTTATAACTATACATATTGAAAATATATGGAGGATTTACATGTCAGATACTGTAAGAACATGGCGTCATATTCAACAAAGATATAATCTTATAGGTTCTAAATGTACCACCTGTGGAGAACTGTTCTTCCCGTCCAGGGTAGTTTGTCCTAACTGCAGGAGAAAAGGTAATCTTGAACCGTTCCAATTCAGTGGAAAAGGTAAAATTCACACATTTTCAATAATCAGGTCAGCTCCTGACGATTTCAAAAAAGCAGCTCCTTATGCAGTAGCTGTTATTGAACTTGAAGAAGGTGCTAAATTAACATCCCAACTTGTAGATTGTGATGTTGACGATATTGAAATTGGTGACGATGTAGAAATGGTATTTAGAAAAATCAGAGAGGATGGAAAAGACGGAGTTATATCCTATGGATACAAATTCAAAGTTATCAAATAATACTGCTGTCATTCTCGTAAGTCATGGAAGTACCTTGCCTTACGCAGAGGAAGTATTTACAGAAATCAAAGAAAAATTTATCAAAAAATCAGGATTAGCAACTGAAATAGGATACATGAAAGTATCAGAGCCTACAATAGCAGGTGCCGTTGAAATATTAAAGGAACAGGTCGATGATTTGGACAGAATCATTGCGCTTCCTGTATTTTTGGCTCCGGGTATTCACACCAATATTGATATTCCTCAGCTATTGGGTCTTGAACCTTTGGAAGTTGATCCGAGATGTCCTGATGGAAATTACCCGCCAGAACATTATTTGTCAATAGCAGACGACGTTGATTTCGATGGCGAGATTGAACTGTTAAGTTCAATCGGACCTCGCGATGAACTTTTGGATATAATTGATAAAAGAATTAATGAAGCTCTTGATGATTCAAAATTAGACGATGATGCAAAAACCGGAATTTTGCTTGTAACCCACGGTTCAAGGCTGAATTACAATAAGGAATTTGCAACTGAATTATATAATAAATTTGAAAAAACCTGCGAATTACCGTCAAGTTTCGGCTTTATGGAATTGTGCGGCCCAAGCATTCCTGAATCCATTAATAAATTAGTGGATGAGAATGATTTGGAAAGATTGGTAGTTGTTCCTGTGTTTATAGCTCCTGGAATGCACACCACTCATGATATTCCACATATTTTAGGATTTTTGGAAGACCATGAACATGAACATTCACACAACCACGGCCACGACCATGGACATGACCACACTCATGACCTGACTCCTGTTGAGTTTGATGGTGAAATCCTATATCCTGAGCCTATCAAGGCGGATGATATATTGATAGATATTCTGGTTTCAATGGTAGATGAAAAATTATAGTTTTTCATATATTTTTTTGAAAAATTTTGATTTCAAGATAACTTAAAAGAATTTAACTTAAAATTTAATTATAATCATATTAACGGATGATAAAACATGTCTGATAAAAAAACAGGAATCTTACTTTTAAGCCACGGTTCAAGACTTGACGATGGTGAAGAAGTAATTAAAGCTTATAAAGAAATGTATGCTGAAGAATTTCCAGAAATGCCTGTTGAATATGGATTTATGGAAATCAGAAAACCGGGCATTCCGGAAACAATCAAAAAATTAACTTCAGAAAACGATTTGGAAAAAATTATTGTTGTACCCGTATTTGTAGCTCACGGACTTCACACAAAAAGGGATATTCCGAAATTACTTGGAGTTGAAAGCGATTTTGATGAAGAATCAATATCCGGTCATCATCACCACCATCACGGACACGATGACCACGACCATGACCACCACGGTCACGGACATCATCATCACCACCATCATGACCATGATGACGAAAAAATTGAATTTGATGGTGAAATCGTATTGACAGATCCTTTAGGAATCGATACACGTCTATACGAAATTATTAAAGATAGAATTTCAGATAATTTATAGCAGAAATTCTTTTTTCAGATTTGAATTATATTAATTCATTTCTATTATTTTTTTTATATCTTACTGTTTTAACATCAAATGCTGTTTTTTTATTATAATTATTATATTAATAAGATCAAATAATTTCTGCCTATACTCATTTTTTTAAAAGTTATATTATAATTACCAAAAAATATACATTTTCTTTAAATTGTTTAATATTTTAGTGTGGAATATTTCTTTGTTTCAGGTGAAAAATCTCATCCTAAAAGTTAATGGAAAACATGAATTTCAAAGTTAACTTCAAGAACAGTGGATTTTCAGCTTTTAAAATAATCAAAATAAGTCAAATTTGTTATTTTTATTGGATATGCGGGTGATAAGACATATGAGGCTGCAAGCAAATCTGTAACTTTAACAGTCAAATAGTGAGATTTTATCTCTCACTATAAATTCTTTTTTTTTATTTTACCTATTTTTGCTCTTCAAACATTTTTTTTTAAAATTCTTAAAATTTATTAATTCTTAAGTAGATACTAATATTCATGACCTTAAAAGTCTCAGATATTGGTGAGAAAGAATTAGTTAGATACATAATTGCCAATTCAAATGATATAATTCCGGATGATACTGCCATTACTCAATTAAAGGATTCTAATTTGATTTCAACTTGTGACATGTTGATTCAATCCAGACATTTTCCCAAAAACATGTCTTATTTTGAGATGGGGTTCAAATCTGTCACCGTCAATGTCAGTGATCTTGCAGCAATGGGGGCGAACCCATTGGGATTTTTACTTTCCATTGCAATACCGAAGGATTTGCCTATTGACTCATTCAAACAAATCATAAAAGGTGTTGTTGATGCATGCAATTTTTATTCCATTCCATTAATCGGTGGAGATACAAATGAAGCATCTGAAATTATTATTTCAGGAACTGCATTAGGATTATGTGATAAGCCATTGATGAAAGATACATATGAAATAGATGACTTATTGGTTATTACAGGCGATATTGGTCATGCCGCATTAGGCTTAAATTTAGAATTAGGTGACAATATTTATGTAAATAAGGTACTAAAGCCAATAGCAAGACTAAATGAGGGCATTTTAATTAGTCAGGCGGGCGCAACTTCAGCAACAGACATCACTGATGGCCTTGCAAGTGAATTATATGAAATAAAAAAAGACGGCTTCGGATTTATAATTTATGAGGGAATGCTTGATATAACGGATGAGTACAAACAATTAACATCTAAATTAGGTCTTAATTATCTAGACTTAATACTTCATGTTGGTGAAGACTTTGAACTGCTTTTTACAATATCAGAATATAATTTAAAAAAATTAAGCATTGATTATAAGGTCATCGGCAAAGTTACAGATTCGGATAAAATAGAACTAATATTAGAAAATGGATTTTCAGAAGAAATAAAGAACAAAGGTTATGAGCATTATGTTAGTGAATAGCAATCTTTACAAGAAAAGCTCAAAATCACAAAAGATTAGATGTGAAATTTGCGCAAATTACTGTAAAATAGCTGAAGGTCATTTTGGAGTTTGTAGACAACATAAAAACGTCAACGGGGAGTTGTTTGATGAATCATATGGTATTGTTTCATCATTAAGTCCTGATCCTATTGAAAAAAAGCCACTTCATAACTTCATGCCTCATACTTTTACATATTCAATTGGCGGTTTTGGATGCAACATGACCTGTTTGCATTGTCAGAACTATACTATTTCACAAGAGTATGATAAGAATTCACGTTCAATTAAAATTAACCCAAAAACCATTGTAGATAATGCAATTCGCTATGGCTGCAAGTCGATTGCCTGGACATATAATGAACCTACGATACATTTGCCTTTTAATAAGGAAACTTCTCTTTTAGCGCAAAAGAATAATCTGAAAGTAATTTATGTGAGTAACGGATACTTTTCACAACAATCAATAAATGAAATTTTAGGTTTTGTCGATGCATTCAACATAGATTTAAAATCAATGTCAAAAGATTTCTATAAAAAAGTCTGTGGCGCAGATTTGGATGTTGTATTGGACAATTTAAGGAGAATACATATCGAAGGAAAACATTTGGAAATTACAAACTTAATTTTAAATGATTATAATGATTCTGTTGAGGAAATAAGTCAATTATGTGATTTTGTAGTAGATGAACTGTCTGCTGATGTTCCTCTTCACTTTTCAAGAGCTTTTCCATATTATAAAATGAACGATATTTCACCTACAAATCCTGAAATATTGTATAAGGCTAAAGAAATCGCACTCAATAAAGGAATTAAAAATGTTTATCTAGGAAATATTTAATAGTCTTTTTTTAATAAAAATTTTCACGATACACTAATTATTTTCGAAATAGCGGTGCAAGTGAAAATTCAACGTACTTTTGATATGTAATCGTGTTTTTTCATAGTTTTCATGTAGATGTCATAAAAATAGTCTTAGAAATTACTCATTAACATCAAAAAAATTAAAGGCATGATTTAGTAAAATAATAGAAATCATGTCACTATCAATTTAATTAATCATATAATTAATTATAAGCCTACTAAAAATAATGCTAAAAAAAGAAAAAAATTAAAAATCAATAGTTTGATCTTTTTGTATTGGTTGTCCGTTCCATGCCTGAATGCTTGTCCATTCGGCATACGGTTCTGTCCAGAATAAATCAGAAGCAGGCAAACCTAATGCTAAAAATATTGCACAGCAGAAATAAACACTGCCTGTATTAATATCACTTTCAGAAATATCCAATTGTGGACCGTTTAATCCGACAAGCAACCAACCATTGCTTGAAAAGTTTTGATTTTCACCAAATTGCTTTTTCAATACTGCAGTTAAAGCTGACCTGACCTGGGCAGGTTTGATATTTCTCGGTAAAATTTTCAATAAGGCCGCTTGAGATAGCAAATGGAAAACGCCGCAACGATATGCCAAACAACTGCCTAAAAGTGGATAGGTACCTTCCGGTGAGATTGTCCTTTCTAATTGTGATGATAATCTTGATGACCTCATCAGTTGAACATCTAAAAGTTCACCTTCGCTGATACCGTATTTTCTCATAACTTTTAAAATATCATTTAACATAGGGTGAATAACAATACTGTTGAAATATCCGGCGGTAAAGTCTTCTCCATCTGAATAAATTCCATCACCAATATAGAAGTCATCTCTGAATCTGCTAACTCCATAGCTTAAACGCTCTTTATCACATTCACCAGTAAATTCTAAAAGAGCAGCTTCAATCATGGATGTAAACAATAACCAATGATTTTCATATGGTGCAATAACACGTGTATTTTTAAGTTCACGGATAATCCTGGCCTGATCATCCATAGGTAAATTGAGCCAAATCTGATTTTTAGCTCTGAGTAATCCCTGAGCAAATAAAGCAACATCAACCAAAGATTGTTTAGGTTCAACTACAAAAATGTAATCGCTGTTGTTCGGATTGACTGCATTTGAAATGGCTTTCATTGTCAATCTGATATATTTTTCACGAACAGTTCCTTCTTCTGAGTCATCTGGTCCTAATTCTAACCATGGTGCAATTCCATTGAAGACACGAGCAAAAGCTTCAAGGTATGAAAATTTTTGACCTTCAGCACTGGTAGACTCATAAGGCATGTTTTTTCTAAGTGAACCCTTTGCAAGGTTATTTAGAACCGGATAAGTTATTTTTTGTAATATTGAGACCCAATGAATCCTATCTTCTATCTGAGGTTCATCTTCTATGATAGGTTCTTCTTTTTTCTTAAATCTATTCAAAAATGAGCTCATAATAATATTTAGGTAAACCTATTATATAAATTTTAGAATTTTTTCAAAAGTTGATTTTCATAAAAATAAAACGAACTTATATATTTTATGAAATATATATAATTATCATTATTAAGAGGTTTGAAAATATGCCGACAATGTCTGAAAAAATATTAGCTAGAGCATCTGGTAAAAACGAAGTTGAAGCTGGAGATATAGTTATAGCAAATATTGATGTAGCAATGACTCATGATTTAACTGGACCTCTTTCAGTAGAATCATTTGAAAAAATCGGAGCTGAAAAAGTCTGGGATGCATCTAAAATTGTCATTCCTTTTGACCATCAGGTTCCGGCTGACTCCATTGACTCAGCCAATAATCACATGCTGATGAGGGAGTTTGTCAAACAGCAGGGTATTGAGCATTTTTATGATGTTAATGCTGGTGTTTGCCATCAGATTCTTCCTGAATTAGGCCATGTTGTGCCTGGTGAGGTAATTGTAGGTGCAGATTCACATACCTGTACTCATGGGGCTTTAGGAGCATTTGCAACCGGAATAGGCTCAACTGATATGGCAATGGTATTTGCTGAAGGTAATTTATGGTTTAAAGTACCTGAAACCAATAGATTTGAAATAACTGGTAAATTGAAGGATAATGTCTATGCAAAAGACGTGATTTTACATATCATTGGTCAGGTAAGCGTTGACGGTTCAACATACAAGGCCTGTGAATTTGCCGGCGAAACCATTGGAGACATGAGCGTATCTGAAAGAATGGTTTTATGTAATATGGCTATTGAAATGGGTGGAAAAACCGGTTTGGTAGAACCTGATGAAAAAACTATAGAATATGTTGAAAATCATTCAAACAAACCGTATAAAGTTTATAAGACAGATTTGGATTCCCCATCTCTTAATATAATTGATATAGATGTAAGTGACTTGGAGCCGCAGGTTGCTTGCCCTCATAATGTTGATAATGTACGACCTGTAAGTGAGGTTGACCAGGAAATAGACCAGGTATTTTTAGGTTCCTGTACCAATGGGCGTCTCAGTGATTTAAGGGAGGCCGCTAAAATTATAAAAGGTAAAAAGGTTGCTAAAGGTACCAGAATGTTAGTGATTCCCGCTTCAAAAGAGGTTTACTCAAAAGCACTTGATGAAGGATTGCTGAAAATATTTGTTGATGCCGGAGCACTTGTATCAGCTCCTTGCTGCGGTCCATGTCTTGGAGGACACACAGGAATCATAGGACCCGGAGAAGTAAGTCTTTCTACTTCCAACAGAAACTTTAAAGGCAGACAGGGCTCACCGGACGGAAAGGTTTTCCTGGCTTCAGCAGCTGTTGCGGCAGCTTCAGCTATTGAAGGAAGAATTGTAGTGCCGGAGTGATATTGTGAAAGGAACCGCATGGAAATTTGGAGACGATATAGATACAGACATTATTGTTCCTGGAAGATATTTGATTTACACAGATGAAGAAAGATTGGCCCAGCATTGTATGGAAGGTTTGGATGCTGATTTTGACAAGAAATGCAAAAAGGGAGATTTCATTGTAGCAGGAAGGAATTTCGGCTGCGGATCATCCCGTGAACATGCACCGATTGCCCTTAAAGGTGTTGGAGTTGCAGCTGTAATAGCTGAATCCTTTGCGAGAATCTTTTATAGAAATGCTACAAATGTTGGTGTTCCGCTTTTGGAGGCTCCGGGAATTTGTGAACTTGTTGAAAATCAAGAAGAAATTGAAGTTGATATGGAAAAAGGATTAATAACCAATGAAAATGGAGATTCAATCGAATTTAAGAAATTGCCTCCATTCATGTTGGAAATATTGGAACAGGGTGGTTTAATTGAATACCTCAAAAACAAAAGATAAATATCAGATAGCTGTTGTTCCGGGAGACGGAATAGGAAAGGAAGTAATGGAAGCTACAATTTTTGTTCTTGATAGTTTAGATATTGATTTTGATTATGTTTACGCAGAAGCAGGAGATGAATGTCTTGAAAAAACTGGAAATGCCCTTCCAGGTGAGACTTTAGACATTATTCGCAATGCCGATGCTTGCTTGTTTGGTGCGGCTGGTGAAACCGCAGCTGATGTTATTGTCAAGATTCGTCAGGAAATGAAGATGTTTGCTAATTTAAGGCCGGTCAAGACTTATCCAAATACAGATTCCTTATTTGAAAACATTGATTTCATGATTGTTCGTGAAAACACTGAAGGAATGTATATTGCAGATGAGGAGTCTTACACTGACGACGGTGCAGTAGCAAGACGTATTATTACACGTGAAGCTGAAGAACGTATTATTGACTATGCATTTAATTATGCATTGGAAAATAATAAAACAAAGGTTACTGCCGTTCATAAGGCCAATGTATTGAAGAAAACCGATGGCTTGTTCAAGGAAATTTTCTATGACGTTGCAGAGAGATACCCTGACATTGCAACCGAGGACTTTTACGTGGATGCAACTGCAATGTATCTTATTACACAGCCTCAAAGCTTTGAAGTTATTGTAACAACAAACCTTTTCGGAGATATTCTGTCCGATGAAGGTGCAGGACTTGTTGGAGGCCTTGGTTTAATACCTTCAGCCAACATAGGTGAAGATGGAGCTTTATTTGAACCTGTTCACGGTTCAGCACCGGATATTGCCGGCCAGGGCAAGGCAAATCCAATTGCAATGATGCTTTCTGCAATAATGATGCTCAGATACATTGGCGAAAACGAAGCCGCTGACAGATTTGATGCGGCAATCTTGAAAGTATTGAATGATGCTAATATTTTGACTGCTGATTTGGGAGGCAATGCTTCCACAATGGAAGTCGCCCAGGCTGTTAAAAATAATTTATAAAAATTAATGGAGAATAAAAAATATGGATTTCAAAAAATTGACTAGAATGCAGATGGCTGCACTTTTTATCATATTCATTATGGTAGTTAGTGGGGTAGCTGGATTTCTTCTCATTATATTCGGATAATTAAGAGGTAGATAAAATGGTAAAATATGAAATTGCAGCGGTTGTTGCAGAATTTAATTATGATATAACTCAAATGATGTTAGAATTAGCTAAAGCAGAAGCAAAAAATAGAGATTGTGAAATTACAAAAGTTGTAGCAGTACCTGGTGTATTCGATATGCCTCTTGTAATTAAAAAATTATTACAAAAAGATGAATATGATGCAATCATCACTTTAGGTGCAGTAATAGAAGGTGCAACAGACCACGATCAAATTGTAGCACAGCATGCTTCTCGTAAAATCGCTGATTTGGCATTGGAATATGATACTCCTGTAGCACTTGGTATTACCGGTCCTGGAATGACCAGATTAGATGCTCACAGACGTGTTAAAAACGCAAAAAGTGCTGTCGAAGCAGCTATTAAAATGTGCGACAGATTAAAAGAAATCTAGTGATTAGATGGAAATTTTAAAGCCTAATGAATTAAGGGAAAAATTCCAAGACCCTTGGATAGCACCATATGAGAAAGTGCTGACAATGGTTGACGGGGATAAAGTTGAAATCGTTGAATACCACCCATGCATTTCCGGATCCCACTGGTTGTTGAACCAATACAGAAACAACTCTGAATTAATTGATTCAGCTTACCGTGATGGAAATAAGCATGTTTACTCCTGTCATGTCGGCAGTGCACCGCTTGATTTAAAGGCCAGTTTCAATGCTGCCGGAATCGATGAGATCGTTGTCGATGGCGATGAAGTGAAAGTGACTCATGCAGGCCTTGCAGGCGCCGGAGTAGGTGCAGGAATGTGCAGAGGAATGGGTGAAGGAGTGAAATATGTGGAACTCATCGAAGTTGGTGGAGGTTCAAAGGCTGGAAAAGCTACTGTCGTAACTCCTAAACTTGAAAAGGTTGTCATAGGTGTTGACGATACCGATACAAAGGATGCAGGTGCAACATGGACTATGGCTCATAATCTTGGTGTTGAGCTTGCAGGTGAAGGTTTTGAATATTTGGACCACATAATTGTCCAGCTATATCCGCATAACCCTCATAAAACTCAAAATTGTGTTTCCATCGCATTAACATTCGCAGTTGAAGAATCCAAAAAAGAAGATTTAATCAACAGAGTCATTGAGATTCTAAAAAGAGATACATTATCCGATAAAACCGCCATAGCTATTTTGGAAGGTTTAGATATTCCTGAAAAATTAAGAGAATATTCAATCGCAACCAAATCAGGAATGATGGATGTTGAAACTGCTGAAAGTGTTGCAGATGAATTAAATATTCCTTTGATTGCCGTTACAGGCCAGCAAGGAAAAGTTGGTGCTTTAGCTGCACTCGGTCTTTATGATGACGTTGAAGAGGCAGTGAAAGCATATGATAAAAAATAATCTAAGATTTAACTCTTAGATTTTTTACTATTTTTTTTAAAATTAGATTAATCATCAAATGTCAATGTTTAGGAAATAATTCTGGTTTTCTTTCAATAACTGTTTTATTGATGTGTTGTTGGTGGTTTCAAAGACTACTGTAATGTTATGTCCGTTATATGTAAATTCATTGACTTTATTGTCAAATGTGTTGTTGTTCAGGAAAGTAACCTGTTTTGCAGGTTCGCCGTTGACATTGATTATGTAGCTTGAGTTCTTTTGGAAAATTCCGTATGAAGTTGCTGCAGACATGTTGTCAATAAACACTTCGTATGAAGATGAAACTTTTGCCCTTGAGGTTATAACAAAGTTTTCTGAAATTGTTGAGTTTTCACCATTGTGCTTGTGAACTACTCCAACACCTTCAAAAATCTCTTTTAAACGGCTGTTTTGAATAACTGAATCTGTTTCTAAATCCAATGCTTTTTTAGCATCTAAAGGTAATCTCAACACATCCTGCTCGCCGGGTCTTGTTTCATTGATTATGTACTCTTCGTTTTTGATAACCATCGTGTCATTAACATCAACGCCCAGTGTCATCATTGCATCGGAAGGCATGCGTATTTGTCTGGACTCATTTTCGATTGCAGTGTCGACAGTATACGGGCCTCTGGCCGAAATAGTGCTTTCGGATTGTGAAGAATCGGCGTAAATGATTAAATTCCTTGAGTTTGGCTCTACGGACAGTACACCGTTTTCAAAATGAGCGGCTCCAAGGAAAGTTGATATCATCAAAAGAAGAATGATTATTGAAATAATCATCGGGAAATGTATTTTAATGAAAGACCTTATAATGCTTCTTCCGGGTGCCTTCTTAAACATGACAATGGATTGCACGATTACTTTTATTATGTAATAGATGGAAACTATAATTCCTATTATTGTTACAATTACTGCAACTGACAATGGAACGAATTTCACGAAAAATATTATGAATAATCCAAGAATAACAAGGGACAGGCCAACGATTGCCATCCGGATATAATATCCGATGTCGTCAATCAGGGTTACCCTACCGTATTTGTTCGCACGGTTGATAATTGTTCTTACAACTTCGTTTGCCATCAGATTTAAATCGGCAAGAGGGGACATGTCATGCTGTATCGCACCAATGTCCACTTCCAAAATACGTATTCCTAAAACATCAGCATCAATAACAATACCTACATCGACACCGTAGTCCTTTTCAAAATTAATTTTTTTCAATATTTCTTTACGGGCTGCAAACTGACCGCTTAACGGCTGTTCAAAGGAAATTTCAGGGAAAAAGAAATTCAGCAGCGGTTTTGCAGTAAGTTCAGTTACACGTCCACTTTCACGGGCAAATTTGGTTTTTGTAATTTCGGCCTTACCTTCAAGGATAGGTCTGATCATTGATTCAACTTTTTTTGAAGTTAAATTATAAATGTCCGCATCGATAAAAGCTATAATGTCACATTCAGCTTCTTTATAACCAGTATATAATGCTTCACCCTTTCCTTTATTGGTTTCATGAGTAATTACGATTGCACCGGCTTTTTCGGCTTCCTCGACGGTATTGTCACTTGATCCGTCGTTAACAACGATAATCTCATCTACGAACGACACCTTTTTTACCACTTCAACTACCTGGGCAACAGTGTCCTCCTCATTATATGCCGGAATAATCACTGAAACCTTTTGATATTTTTTTGGCTTTTCAGTTTTTATGCCGGCCAATAAGAAAGTAAGAATCACTAAAAACCAATACACTAGATTCACCGAAATTTATTTTATTCATTAATAAATATGTTATTAAAATAGATATAAAGTTTTTTGAAAATATGCCTAGTTCCTACAAAAAATTTTAAATTAGGAATCAGTCTAATAGTAATCTATAATATTCAGGTAGTAATTTTAATGATAGAGAATACTTTAGAAAAGGAATTGAATTTATCCGGCTGGCAAGTCAAAAAGGTAATAAATCTGATAGATGATGGGAATACGATACCGTTCATTGCCAGATACAGAAAGGATGTTACAGGCTCTCTAAATGATGAAACATTAAGGAAATTTGATGAGCGATTAAAATATCTTAGAAATTTAGAGGAAAAAAAGCAAAAGGTTTTAAAAAGAATCGAAGAGCTTGGAAAGCTGGATGATGATTTGAGAAATCGGATTATAAATGCCGCCACATTGGTTGAACTTGAAGATTTATACAGGCCATTTAAAAGCAAAAAACAAACAAGGGCCACTAAAGCAAAAGAAAAAGGGCTGGAGCCTCTCGCTGAGGTAATTCTTGCTCAGGAGGTAAAGGAACCCGTTAAAAAAATAGCTGAAAAATATGTCAATCCAGATAAGGATGTCAATACTCCACAGGATGCAATTGAAGGCGCCAAGGATATAATTGCAGAAATAATATCTGACAATTCTGATTTTAGAGGTAAAATTAGGAAAAATACCTTTTTTACAGGCCAAATCACTTCCAAAGCTAAGGACAAAGAGATTTCAACAGAATATGATGTTTACTATAATTACTCAGAGGACATTAAAAGAATTCCTCCACACAGGATATTGGCCATAAACAGGGCGGAAAATAAAGGTGTAATTAAGGCTAAGATAGAATGTGACAGCAAGGATGTTTTAAGGTATTTGGAAAGGCACATGTTAAAAAACATCTCTAAAATTCCCGAAAAAATTGAATACAACCGCTTTACCACTCCGGTCATAAAGGAAGCTATTGAAAATTCATATAAACGGCTGATATCACCGGCAATCGAGCGTGAAATCAGGAATTACTTAACTGAGAAGGCTGAAGAGAAATCCATTGAAGTGTTTGCCCAAAACTTGAATCAGGTTTTGATGGAATCTCCGCTTGTCGGCAAAACCATTTTAGGATGGGACCCGGCATTCAGAACAGGATGTAAGCTGGCTATCATTGACGAAACCGGAAAAGTTCTTGACACTGCACTGATTTATCCAACCGCCCCTCAAAATAAAGTTGCAGAATCAATTAAAACAGTCCGTGGTTTAATAGAGGAATATGACATTAACGTTATAGCTATTGGAAATGGAACTGCTTCAAGGGAATCAGAAGAGATTGTGGCTAAAATCATCAAGGGAACCAATGTTGAATACATCATTGTCAATGAAGCCGGAGCGTCAGTTTATTCAGCATCAAAACTTGCCGATGAAGAGTTCCCGGATTTCTCAGAAGGTGAGCGAAGTGCAGTTTCAATTGCAAGAAGACTTCAGGATCCGTTGGCCGAACTTGTAAAGATAGATCCTAAGTCAATCGGCGTGGGACAGTATCAGCATGACATGAATCAGAAGCAGCTTTCAGAGTCTTTGGACGGCGTTGTTGAAAAGGTGGTAAATGAGGTTGGGGTTGATTTGAATACGGCTTCTTACAGCCTTTTGAATCATGTTTCCGGAATTGGAAAAACAACCGCTCAAAACATAATAGAGTATAGGGATGAAAATGGAAGATTCACCAACAGAAAGGAGCTCCTGAATGTTAAAAAGTTGGGTAAAAAAACATTTGAACAGTGTGCGGGATTTGTAAAGATTGACAATCCAGAATATCCGCTGGACAACACTACAATACATCCCGAATCCTACGCAGCCACCATAAAATTGCTTGAAAACTTGAACTATACTGTCAATGACATCGGTTCCAATAATCTGAAATTGGATAATCTGGATTTAAATGCCATTTCCGATGAGCTGGATATTGGGCTCGAAACTTTGAAGGACATTATTAAGGAACTTAAAAAGCCCGGCCGTGACCCAAGGGAAGACATGCCAAAACCGATTTTACGAAAAAACGTATTGTCAATAGAAGACCTTGAGGAAGGGATGATAATGCAGGGGACAGTAAGAAACATCGTGGATTTTGGTGCTTTTGTCGATATTGGGGTTCACCAGGACGGATTGGTTCATATATCCCAATTGGTAGCTGACAGATATGTTAAACATCCGTTGGATATCGTCAGTGTTGGCGAAATTGTTGACGTTAGGGTTTTGGATGTTGACCTCAAGAGGAACAGGATTAATCTGTCTATGATACTTTAATATATTTTGAAGTCAATATTATATTGTATTAAATAATATTTAGAAGGGATTTAATGACACCAAAGATAATGATTATTCTTGGAAGCGGTTCGGATATTGCTATTGCAGAAAAGGCTATGGATGTTTTGGATAAATTGGAGATACCTTATAGTTTAAAAATTGCATCTGCTCACAGAACACCTAATCTTGTTCGTGAAATAGTTAGTCAGGGAACTGATGCCGGAATTGAAGTATTCATTGGTATTGCCGGTCTGGCTGCACACCTGCCTGGAGCTATTGCTGCCTATACTCCAAGGCCTGTTATTGGAGTTCCTGTAGATGTCAAAACCGGGGGTATCGACGCGCTGCAATCAGTAGTGCAGATGCCTTATCCTTCTCCAATCGCTACTGTTGGAATTGACCGGGGAGATAATGCTGCAATACTTGCTGCTCAATTCATGGCTCTTCATGATGATGAACTACGCCAGAAAGTAATTGATTTGAGAAAGGATTACGCTAAAAAAGTCTATGACAGTAATGAAGAGATTGTTCAGAAGATTGACAGGCCATTTATACAAAACGATTTTTTAAGAATTAAAAATCTTGAAGTGAAAAAAGTTAAAGTGGATGAAGATGCTGAATTAAAATGTAAAAACAAGGATGCGGAAGTAGCTATCATCGTTGGAAGGCAAACAGATTTACCAACTGCCAAAAAGGCAGGCGTAATATTGGACAGGCTTAAAATCAGCCATGACATCAAAGTCGTATGCCCAATCAGGTCAAATAAAAAATTCACAAATTATGTAAAATCAATGAAAAATGCTAAAGTGTTCATTGGAATTAGTTCAAACTCATCACAGGTTACAGGAGGTATTGTTGGTCTTACTGACAGGCCGGTAATTGGCGTGCCTTGTTCAAACGAAAACGGGAATGATTATTTATTAACTACCGTAAGCATGCCACCGGGCGTACCTGTTGCTACAGTTGGCATTAACAACGGTAAGAATGCGGCTGTGCTCACAGGTGAAATTCTTTCCATAAAGGACCCTAATACCATAGGACTTCTTGATAAATTAAAAGATAAAAAATTAAATTTATAGGGATTAACATGAAGATTGATGGCGAAAATATAATTGAAATAACAGAAGAGCTTTCAAGTGAATTTGAAGTAGCTAAAGTGCTTAGGAAATATCCAAAAGACACGGTCATTGTTAAAAATGTTAAGGGTTTTGACATTCCCGTAATTTCCGGAATTTGCAATACCAGAGATAAGATTGCCAAATCCATTAACTGCGAAGTCAGTGAAATAACAGAAAAAATCATTGAAGCTATGGAAAAACCGATTAAGGTCAATAAGTTCACAGACTTCAGTGAATATGACAATATGGAAGTTGATTTGGATAAGATTCCGATTTTAACTCATTACAAAAGGGATGGAGGAGCCTACATTACTGCAGGTGTCGTTTTTGCACGTGACCCTGAAACAGGCATTCAGAATGCATCAATTCACAGAATGATGGTTTTGGATAACAAAAGATTGGTTATCAGAATAGTTCCAAGAAATCTTTATACCTATTTCCAAAGGGCGCAGAAATTGGGTGAGGATTTGGATATTGCAATAGCTATTGGAATGGATCCTGCAATCCTGCTTGCAAGTACAACTTCAATTCCGATTGATTATGATGAAATGGATGTTGCCAATGCATTTAAGGGCGGCGAACTGGAATTGATTAAATGCGGCGATTTGAATGTTCCTCAGGCTGATATTATTCTTGAAGGTAAAATTTCAGTAACCGAAACTGTTGCCGAAGGTCCGTTTGTTGATTTGACTGACACTTATGATATTATTCGTGACCAGCCAATAATTAACCTTGAAACCATGCATATTAAAAAGGATGCAGTTTATCATGCAATTATTCCTGCAGGATTTGAACATAAGCTGTTACAAGGTCTTCCACAGGAACCAAGAATATTTAAAGCTGTTAAAAATGCTGTTCCTACAGTTGAAAATGTTGTTTTGACTGAAGGGGGCTGCTGCTGGTTACATGCTGTTGTATCTATCAGAAAACAGACTGAAGGGGACGGAAAAAATGCAATCATGGCAGCATTGTCTGCTCATCCGTCACTCAAGCATTGCGTTGTCGTTGACACAGACGTCAACGTATTTGATGCCGAAGATGTCGAATATGCGATATCAACACGTGTTAAAGGTGACAGGGACATAATGATTGTGCCTAATGTTCGTGGTTCATCTCTTGATCCTGTGGCTGAAAGTGATGGAACAACTACAAAAATAGGTGTGGATGCAACAAAATCATTAAAAACCTTGGAGAAATTCGAAAGAGTTAGTTTTGGGGAGTAAAATCCCTTTTCTTATTTTATTGATGTTAACTTTTTTTAACAATTTTAATAATTTGGCATGTTTTAATTAAGATTCTGTGCCGTTTAATTAAAGAAAATATTATTTAATTTATCTTATTTTTAAAATTATACTTTTTTTACAGTTATTTAATGTATTAGTCAATTATCCATTATGAAATTTCAAAGTAACACATATTTTTTTTGAAAAATATAACACATTTATATTAAAAAAATTCATATATAAATATTGTATAAAAATATGGAGTCGATATTTTGAAATTTTATAAGATAAGTGTCGTTTTTCTATTTTTATTGATAATGACGATGGGGGTCGTCTGTGCTGAAGATGCAAATCAGACAGCTCAGGACACTTTGCAAATAACAGACACACAAGATGTTATTTCAAATTCTTCCGAAAAGTCATATGATGATTTGTTTAAGATTATAGATGAATCAGATGATTCAATAACTTTAGAAAGCGATTATAAATATAAGGAAACAGACAGAATAAAGTTTATTTCATTTGAAAAAATTAACTATGTTATTGATGGAAATAATCATGCAATAGATGCGGACGGCAAAACATTAATGTTTAAAGTTGCCGGAGGTAATTTAACATTAAAAAATCTTGTATTTAAAAATACTAAGGACAGTGCAATTCAATTGGAAAGTGGTTTATTGAATACTGTCAATGTAACTTTCATCAATGCCAATTCTCAAGATTTTGGAGGTGCAGTATATGCCTCTAATGGTTATTATTACAGTACCAACGATAAATTCATTGACAATTCCGCTAAAGATGGGGGATCCGCAATATTTGGAAAAAATTCAGGAATATATATAAACAACGGAACATTTACTAGCAAAAATCCTGTACAATGGGGTTTGATTTATGGAAGCAAATGTGATATTGGCGTTTCAGACAGTATTTTTGCAAACACAACCTCAAAATATGCAACTGCAATATATAATACATTTTCTACAACTATCAAAAAATCAAAATTCGTTAACTTAACAGCAACTGCAACTGCAGGAGCTATTGCAGTAAAAAATCAAGATAAATCAGCAGCTGTTGGATTAATAATTTATGATAGTGAATTTACAAACATCACCGCTGCGAGAAATGGTGGTGCAATCTTTGCAGACACCCAGGCCGAGGATAATAAAAACGGATTTGTTAGAATACTTAGGTCTAAGTTTGACAGCAACAATGCGGAATTTGGAGCAGCAGTGCTTCAGCTTGGAGGAAACTTTTCTGCACATGACTCAGTATTCACAAACAATATTGCATCCGAAAGCGGTGGAGCAATCTTCACATCACATTCAATTGTAAACATTGAAGGAAGCACCTTTACAAACAACAAGGCACATGAAAGTGACGGCTGGGGAGGAGCAGTATACCTCGACTATGAAACCGCAACTATTGACAATTCCACATTTACAGACAATGTTGCAGGCAAAGGCGGAGCGATTTACAGTTTAGCCACATTATATAAAATCAAAAATTCACAGTTCAAAAACAATGACATATTCACCAGATTTGATGATGATGGAAGCAGTATAACAAACTGTGGAAACTATTCAGCCACAATAAATGACCAAGAAATAACCTACCTCAAAAGATACAGTGGTGAAGAAATCATTTTGAACCCACAGACCATTACAGGTTCAGCTAAAGATTCCTACTTCAATCTGAATAATTTGGGATTGGTAACTCCTGTTAAAGATCAAGGTAATATGGGTTCATGCTGGGCATTCGGAGCAGCAGGCGCATTTGAATCTTCATATTTAATTGCAACTGGAAAGGAAATTGACATTTCTGAAAACAATATTCAAAACCTCGGTTTACCTTATTCAGAATATGGACAAACCAAAGAAAATGAAGGTGGAACCATGAGCATGGCCGCATCATACTTTGTAAGCTGGCTGGGAGCAATCAACACTACAGGCGATTCATATGATGAACTTGGAAAAGTATCTGCCCTGCAATATGGTCCTAATGCAATCCGCACAGTAGATGCTGTTTATATTAACATACAAGACAAAAATGCGATTAAACAATTCTTAACAAAATATGGGGCAATGAACCTATTCGTATATGGTGCAAATTCACATGACAAATCCTACAGTAACAAGTACAAGTCAGTCTACAACTCCCGATACTATGGAAACCATTATGTTACCTTAGTCGGATGGGATGATAACTTTTCTAAAAACAAATTCTCAACTAAAGCTCCGGGCAACGGCGCCTGGATTTGTAAAAACAGTTGGGGAACCGGCTGGGGAGACGGAGGATTCTTCTATATTTCCTACTATGACAAATCATTAACATCAGATGCAGTAGGATTCACATTCGACAATGTGGAGCATTATGAGACACTTTATCAAAATGAAGTCAATGGATGGTTCTCCTATGACGATGAAGTTGATACATACGGACAGATATTCACAAGTGAAAGCGGAGACATAATTGCTGCTGTCGGAACATACTTTGAAAATGCAAAAACCAAATATACCATTTCAATATTCCTCAATAATAGTCTTGCTTACAGTCAAAGTGGAAAATCAACTCATGCTGGATATGAAACAGTAAAATTGAACAAGTATATTGCAGTTGATCCAAATTCCACATTTGAAATCAGAATAACTTCCAGTTCAGTACCAATCGTTGATAACACAAGAAGCATTTTTGTGAGCGGTGTCAATTATGTGTTCGATGGCAATAAAGTAATTGACCTTGCAAAACTTAATAAAATTGCTCCAATTAAGGCATACACTTATCACAGTCCGCTAATTACCAAGGGTGTTGAAAAACATTATGATCATAATGAAACCATATTCACCGTTTTCAATGTTACTGAAGCCGACAGCATTCCGGCTAGCTTCAACAATGCCAATTATACTATAGATATTGTTAATGGTACCGGAAGCATTTCATTAGGAGTTTTACCTGGTGGGGAATATCTTGTAACTGTAACCTACAAAAATCAAACTTTTTCAAGTCATGTAATTGTAAGACCAAGTATTCGTGTTGCCGACGAAAAAACTTTAGTATGGGCATATGGCGCATCAGGATCTGTACCTGTACAGTTCTTTGATTTAAACGAAAACCCTCTTAAAAATACCGTTGTATCTGCCAAATTCGACAATAAAATAATTTCTGATGCAAAAACCAATGAAAAGGGTATATTAACCATACCAATCAAGGCGAAAAATTCAATCGGAAAACACTACCTTGACTTTGTAAATCCAAATACTGGTGAAAAAGTAAGAATTACAGTCAATATTGTTTCCAGATTCGTTGGAAATGCAGATATTAACATGTACTATTTTGACGGACATAAATACAAAGTTCGTGTAAAAGATAACAATGGTAATTTTGTTGGTAAAAACCAGGTTGTAACTATCAAAATAGGTAAAAAGTCATTTAAAGTAAAAACCGATGCCAACGGATATGCAATATTGAAAATACCTTCCAAAATCACTCCGGGTAAATACAAAGTTTATGCAACATACAAAGGCCAGACTGTTAAAAATAAATTGACTGTTAAACAGGTATTGAAAACCACAAAAACAGTCAATGTCAAAAAGTCAGCCAAAAAACTTGTATTGAAAGCTACCCTCAAGAAAGGAAAAACAGCTATCAAAAGCAAAGTTGTCAAATTCAAGGTCAACGGCAAAACTTACAAGGCAAAAACCTCAAAGTATGGTATTGCTAAGGTAACCATTAAAAAGGCAGCTATCAATAAACTCAAAGTGGGTAAAAAATACGCAATTAAAGTAAGCTACCTGAGTGATGTTGTAAAAGCAACTTTAAAAGTTAGACGTTAGAGATTTAATCTCTAACCCCCTTATTTTTTTTAAAATATAGTTTTCGACAAAATTTTTTTAGTCTATTTTTGTAAAATTTAAGTCAAATATTGAATTTAGATGGTATAAAGATTACCATAATTATAAAGGGTAACGTCATCTGGAACTTTATGAATTATGTCTTTTGTATCAAATATTATAGGATTTTTCATTTTTTTACTAATTAATTCATAATCCGGATGTTTAAACTCATTATGGTCGCATAAAATAAGAATCAAATCAGCACCATCAATTGCATCAGCTAAACTGACAAGACCTTCCCGTTTTATGTGAGGGTCGTGTATGGCAATTTCATAGCCGTCATTTTCCAGTTCGGCTATTATTTCATATGCCGGACTTTCCCTGTCATCACCGGTATTTCCTTTATAGGAAATGCCTAAAACGGCAATTTTTCCGGTTGAAATTATTTTTCTCACGTATTTGCATACGAATTTAGGCATGGAATTGTTTGTATCACGGGCAAGCTTAATTATTTTTGCAGTTTCCGGCGCTTTAGCATAAATGAAGTATGGGTCAATCGCAAGGCAGTGGCCTCCAACGCCAGGTCCAGGGGAATGAAGGTTTACTCTTGGATGTTTGTTTGCCATTTTTATTACATCAAGTGCATTCACGCCAATTTCAGCACATATTTTTGTCAGTTCGTTTGCAAGTGCAATATTAACGTCTCTAAAAGTATTTTCCATACATTTTGATAGTTCAGCAGTTTTTGCTTCTGTAAGCATCAAATTTCCTTCAACAAACTGTCCATATACTTCACTTGCCTTGATTGAGCAATATGGTGTAACTCCTCCGATGATTCTGTCATTGTGAACAAGTTCCTCTAAAATTCTGCCCGGAAGAACCCTTTCAGGACAGTGTGCAAGATATAGATCTTCACCGATGGTAAAACCCGCCTTTTCAAAAATAGGCTTGATTGTTTCATCAGTTGACATTGGAGCTATTGTTGATTCGATAATGATTGTATTTCCCTTTTCCAGATAAGGTATTATTGTTTCACATGCTGTAACGACATAGCTCAAGTCACAGCTGTAGTTTTCAATGATATATGGAGTAGGCACTGTAATAATGAAAGCATCTGCTTTTTCGGGAGTTAATGAGGCTTTATATGTATTATTTTTCACAGATTTCTTGATAATGTCAGCTATCCCCGGCTCTTCAATGTGGATGATTCCCTTATTCAGATTTTCAATAATCTCTTCGTTAATGTCAACTCCAACTACTTCACAATGGCTTCTTGAAAAAAGAGCGGCGGTTGGAAGTCCGATATATCCTTGACCCATAATACATACTTTCATAATATTAACTCCTATTTTAAATATTTAAAATAATATATATCTAACTATATATTAAAGTTTTAAGGGATTATCATGAAAATTTTAATTACAGGATCCAACGGAATGTTGGGCCATGATTTGGAAAATGTTTTAAAAGACAAGCACGAATTAATCTTAACCACATCCAAAACGTTGGATATAACTGATAAAGATAAAACAATGGAAATTATAAAGGAAAACAATCCCGACATTGTTATAAATTCTGCGGCCTATACCGATGTTGACGGATGTGAAACCAACCAGGATTTGGCATATGCCGTAAACGGACAGGGCGTTGAAAACCTGGCTCTTGCATGCAGGCAAATCGACTGTCCTCTGGTTCATGTAAGTACTGATTATGTATTTGACGGAACTGCAAGAGATCCTATTCCTGAAGATGGTGAAATTGGTCCTATAAGCATTTATGGCAAAAGCAAACTTATGGGAGAGCAGGCCATTCAGGAAATTTTGGACAAATACTTTATTGTGCGTACAGCATGGCTATACGGTATCAACGGTAAAAATTTCCCTAAAACAATGCTTGAGCTGGCTGAAAATCATCCGGAAATAACAGTCGTTTATGATGAGGTTGGAACTCCGACATATACTCCTGATCTGGCCTATGGAATTTCTGAATTAATAGAAACTGATTTTTATGGAATTTACCATCTGACAAATTCAGGAAGCTGCTCCTGGTGTGAATTTGCAAGGTATATATTTGAAATTGCAGACCGTGACGTTAATGTGGTTCCGGTTACAGCATCCGAATTTTCAAGGCCGGCTCCAAGACCAAGCTATTCAGTACTGATGAATAAAAAATGGATTGAAAATGGATTTGAACCATTAAGAGATTATAAAGAGGCTATAAGTGAATATATTGAGTTGATTAAATGAATAAAAAGCTAATGTTTGTCCTTGCACTTGTCATCGCATTATTTACAATGGCATCTGTAAGTGCAGGATTTTTCGATTTTTTAAAATTTGGAGATGATTCTCCTTCCGGCAGTGTTGACGAAAATGGCCAGTACTGTACAGTAAATGAAGTTGCAGCTTATATTAAACAGTATCATAAGCTTCCAAGCAATTACATAACAAAAAAGGAAGCTCAGGAATTGGGATGGCACGGCGGACCCCTTAAAAGTTATGCTCCAGGAAAAAGCATAGGCGGGGACACATTCACCAACAGGCAGCACGTGCTTCCCGACAGCAATTCAAAATACATAGAATGTGACATTAACGCCAATGGAACAGCACGTGGAGCCGAAAGAATAGTCTACAATACAGGCAATTATAAGGTTTACTATACTGCAGACCATTATAATACATTTAAAGAGGTTTAAAATGCAATTGGATGGCAATTTAATTAAAGAAAATGGGCATGACTATTTGGCCGAAGCTTTGGATTTTCCGGATTATTACGGCAAAAACCTGGATGCCTTATATGACTGTCTAACCGAAATCAGCTGCGAAATCGAATTGGTCAATGCAAGTGCCGTTGACAAGGACATTATTGACACATTTAAAGATGCAGCTAGTGAAAATGAGCTTTTGAAATTAAAAATGTTCCCTTAAATGGGAATCTTTCTTCTTTTTTTTATTATCCGAAAATAATGGCTTATACATCAATCTGCAAATCTGCCGGAATTATTTCTTTTTTTTAAAGGTGAAAAAATATTTGCAACAATTCACATCTTAAACAAAACATTATATTAATCATTAAAAATAAATTTATTTTTTAGTGATTGTTATGAAAGGTATAGTACTTGCAGGCGGTTCCGGAACTCGTCTTTATCCGATTACCAAAGCAGTTTCCAAGCAATTATTGCCCTTATATGATAAACCGATGATTTATTATCCTATATCTGTATTGATGCTTGCAGGAATTCGTGAAATTTTAATTATATCCACTCCCCGTGACTTACCGATGTATAAAGATTTACTTGGTGACGGCAGCAGTTTCGGTGTTGAATTTTCATATGAAATTCAGGAAAATCCGAATGGGCTTGCAGAAGCATTCATTATAGGCGAAGAGTTCATCGGCGACGATAATGTAGCCTTGATTTTGGGAGACAATATCTTCCACGGTCACAGATTTACTGAAATTCTTGAAAGGGCAAAAAACCTGAAAGAAGGTGCTGTAATATTCGGATACTACACCAACAACCCTGAAGCCTTTGGTGTTGTTGAGTTTGACAATGACTGGAACGTTTTGTCAATTGAGGAAAAACCGGAAAAGCCTAAGTCAAATTATATTGTACCTGGTCTTTATTTTTATGATAATGATGTAATAGAAATAGCTAAAAACGTAAATCCTTCCGACAGGGGTGAAGTTGAAATTACATCAGTCAATGAAGAGTATCTAAAGCGTGGAAAGCTTAAGGTGGAACTTCTGGGAAGAGGTATGGCTTGGCTGGACACAGGTACTCATGAGGGGCTTTTGGAAGCTTCAAACTTTATAGAAACTATTCAAAAAAGGCAAGGATTATATATCGCATGTCTTGAGGAAATAGCTTATCTTAAAGGTTACATTAACGATGAAGAGTTGTTAAAAACAGCTAATGAACTTAGAAAAACTGATTATGGGCAATACTTATTTAATTTAGTTAAAAAGTGATTTTATGGGAAAATTTAAATTTACTGATTTAGATATTGAAGGGATGTTCATTGTTGAACCTACAGTCTTTGAGGACAACAGGGGATACTTCATGGAATCCTACAATGAAAATGATTTTAAACAGGCAGGTCATGATTTAACTTTCGTTCAGGATAACCAATCCAAATCATCAAAAGGCGTTTTAAGAGGATTGCATTTACAGGTCAATTATCCTCAGGGCAAACTCGTACGTGTCATTAAGGGGGAAGTGTTTGATGTTGGAGTTGATTTGAGAGCGGATTCTCCTACTTATGGAAAATGGGCTGGAGCAATCTTATCAGAAGAAAACAAAAAACAGTTATTCATTCCGCCTAAGTTTGCACACGGATTTGTTGTTTTGTCAGATGAAGCCGAATTCCAATATAAATGCACAGAATTTTATCATGGCGATGATGAAAGCGGCATAATGTGGGACGATGAGGATATTGCCATTGACTGGCCGATTGATGATATTGATGAGATCATATTGTCCGATAAGGATAAGCAATGGAAAACCCTAAAGGAATCCCAAATCAAATACGAGTGATAGCATGACCAAAATACTTGTTACTGGTGGAGCAGGATTTATTGGAAGCAATTTCGTCAGATATATGGTTAACAAATACTCAGAATATGAAATTGTCAATCTTGATGCTTTAACTTACTGCGGAAATCTTGAAAACTTGAAAGATGTTGAAGACATGGACAATTATTCCTTTGTTAAAGGAGATATCAGGGATAAAACCATTGTTGATGACTTGGTAAAGGAATGTGACTATGTAATTAATTTTGCAGCTGAAAGTCATGTTGACAGAAGTATAGAAGATCCGGAAATCTTCATTAAATCAAATGTTTTGGGAACACAGATTCTCCTGAATGCGGCTAAAGAGTTTGGCGTTGAAAAATACATTCAGATATCAACAGATGAGGTTTACGGGACTCTCGGAGCTGAAGGTTATTTTAGAGAAACCACTCCATTACAACCTAATAGTCCATATTCCGCTTCAAAAGCCGGTGGAGATTTAATTACAAGGGCATACGGTGAAACTTTTGATTTGCCAATCAACATTACACGCTGTTCAAACAATTACGGACCGTATCAGTTCCCGGAAAAATTAATTCCGTTGATGATTTCAAACACACTTGAAGATAAGAAATTGCCGATTTATGGTGATGGAAAAAATGTTCGTGACTGGCTGCATGTTTTAGACCACTGCAGAGCTATTGATCTGGTGATGCATGAAGGTGAACTTGGTGAAGTTTATAATATTGGCGGCAACAACGAAAAGCAAAACATTGAGATTGTCAGATTAATTCTAGACGAATTGGATAAGGACGAATCATTAATTGAATTTGTAACTGACAGGTTAGGTCATGACAGACGCTATGCAATTGATTCAACAAAAATTCAAAATGATCTGGGCTGGTCTCCGGAATATACCTTCGAAAAGGGTATAAAAGAAACAATCCAATGGTATTTGGACAATCAGGATTGGACCAACCAGATTAAAAGCGGAGATTATCAAAAATATTATGAAAAGATGTATGGCAATAGGTAAGTTTTACACTTGAAACATACCTCTTTTTTCTATTTTTTTATTATTTATAATTAATTTTTTTTAACACTTGTTTAAAAATTTTTAATTAAATTCTTAATTTTTGTATTATATTATTCAATTTTTGTTTCCAGTTTTTCGTTTAAATAAAGATAATTATATATATTATTATTCTTTAATATTCATTAGTGTAAATGTTAATTACAGTAAATTTTTTTTACTGCTTTAGGGGAGATGGTGATTTTATGTTTAAACAATATTTGCCGTTTATTGCATTAATTATATTTGGTAATATTGAAAATTTGGTGCTCTCTTCACAGGGAGTCGTTGCCGGTGTAAATCCGGTCAAATTGGGTATTGCAAGTATTTTATGTGTTTCAATGTGGATTATTATTGGAACTTTCGGTACTCAGATTCTTATTCAATATGTTGATTTCATCGAATTTATCGGTGGATTTGCAATATTTGTTTTAGGTTTGCAGGCAATGATTCAGTCTATAAGAGGTGAATAGAGTGGATCAGGGTTTGAAGAATTTTTCAATTTTGCTGATTTTTGGAAACATTGAAAACTTAATTTTGGCTGCACAGGGTGTTGCGGCTAGCGTAAATCCTCTTGGCTTGGCTTTACTGAGTTTAACCGCCGTTGTATGTTGGCTTTTAATAGGCACATTTGGTACAAAAATTGCCCTGAAATATGCAAGATATATTAACTTCATAGGCGGATTTGCAATATTTGTTTTAGGTGTTCAAGCAATGCTTAACGCAATTCCGGGTATGCTTGCATTTTTCCATTAAATTGATGTCTTTTAGTTTCTTTGTTGGTTTTTATGAAGTATCTTAAGCATAAAATCTATGGAATCATATTTAATTTATTTAAAATATTTCCCCTTAAAAAAAATAAAATCACGTTTATAGTCGATTCCAGGGAATCCTTTAAGGGCAATTTGGATTATATTAAAAAAGAATTTGAAAAAAGAGGCAATTTTGATTTTAACTTTTTTTATAAGGATAAACTCTCCATTAAAGGATTTAAAAATTTAGCTACTTCAAAATACGTATTTTTAAACGATAACTTTTTTCCTATAGCATTCATGAATTTTAAAGGCGAAACAGTTGTCACTCAGCTATGGCATGCTCCGGGAGCCTTTAAAAAATTTGGAGGTTCTGTAGCGGACGGGGATACCAGAGAGATGCTTTTGAAAATTTCAGACAATGTAGATTATTTGATTACATCCTCAAAGAATATTGAGGATTATTATAGTGAAGCATTTCAAATATCCCGCAATAAGATTAAGCCATTGGGTCTTCCAAGAGCTGATTATTACTTTGAAAGTCATGACGTCGATGATTTGAAATCTAAATTCTGCAATAGGTATGATATAGATTTTAATAAAAAAATAATTCTTTATGCTCCAACCTTTAGGGAAGAGGAGAAATATAATAACGTATTTAATTACCTGAATTTGGATGAATTTAATAGGGCATTGGGTGATGAGTATGTCCTGGCTTTAAGGCTGCATCCAAAAATCAAGGATTTCTATAGCGGCGACATCTCTACAAAAGGCAAATATATAGATTGCAGTGATTATAAATCAGAGCAGGAACTGTTGCTGATTAGTGATGTTTTAATCACGGATTATTCATCAATAATGGTGGAATTTGCAATTTTAAATAAGCCTATTGTATTTTTCGCTTATGATTTGGATAGCTATTTAAGCAATGAAAGGGGATTTTATTTTGATTTCGAATCAGGCGTTCCGGGGCCTGTTGTAAGCAATTCAAATCAATTGATTGATGTTATCGTTAATGAAGAATTTGATGAAAGCAAAATGTCAGACTTTTCTAAGACACAATTTGATGCAATTGATGGTAAAGCATCTAAAAGAGTTGTTGATTTTCTTTTAAAATATGAGGGTTAAAATGAATAATTTTAAGGTTAGTGTTATTATACCAGTTTATAATTGCGCTGAGTATATAGGTGCAACTCTCAAATCAGTAATTAATCAGGATTTTGATGATTATGAAATCATTGTCATTGATGACGGCTCAACAGACAACAGCCTGGAAGTAATCAATGAGACATTAAGGGACTGTGAAGTTCACAATAACATAATTCATCAGGAAAATGCGGGGGTCAGTGTTGCAAGAAACCGTGGTATTGACGTTTCCAGCGGACAATACTTGGTTTTTGTAGATGCTGATGACTATATTTCACAAAATCATTTGCTTGAACTCTACAACCCTGATTACGATTTCAGTTTGGTACAGTTTGCAAAAAAGGAGGGTGACTCAATTTCAGTTCCCAATAACTTTGATTTCACTGAAATTTCAACTGCTGAATTCATCAAAAAGGAGCTGAACATGGAAATATTATTCAATTTTTTCCAGATGTCCTATAATGCAGACATTATTAGGAAAAACAATGTTTGCTTTACTCCTGGCGTCGTTTACGGAGAGGACACGGAATTCGCACTTAAGGCTTTGAGCTATAGCGATAAAATTCATGTAAGCAATGAAGTAACCTACTATTATGTTCAGCGGTCAGATTCAGCCATTAAGACAACAGAATTCAAGCGATTTGATATTATTTCCATTTTTGAAGGCCTGGCCGATTTCTACAAATCACAGGATAAGAACGATTTGGCAAACATGATAATTCATTCCAGAGTTCCAAAAGCCATTTTTGGAAATATGAATTATTTCTTTCACAGCGGTTATGATTTTGAAGAGGTCATTAGGGAAATGAAGAAACGGGATTTATTTTCCAAATTGAAAAAATATGAGGGACCTGATAAGAAGTTCAAATTTAAGTTAAGATTATTTTTATTAAATCCAAAGATATATTATAAAATGTGGTTTAGATTTAAAAATTCCATTGATTAAAATGAAAGTTTCAGTTGTAACACCAAATTATAATGGAGAAAAGTTCTTGAAGACTTTCTTCGAATCACTTAACAATGACAGTGAGCTCATTGGGGAAGTAATTATCATAGATAACGGATCCAGTGACAACAGTAAAGATTACATTAACAATGCCACTTTCAATTTCCCGGTTAAGCTTATAGAAAATTCACAGAATATGGGTTTCGCCCCTGCAGTCAACCAGGGAATCTCAAATGCCAAACATGAATATATATTTTCTCTAAACAACGATACTGAAGTTAAAAAGGGTTCCATCAGGCACATGGTCGAATTGATTTCATCAGGAGAGGACATATTTTCCGTTCAGGCCAAAATGCTCCAATACAACAATAAGGATTTGATTGATGATGTTGGCGACGAGTATAATCTGCTTGCCTGGACTAAAAAGACAGGTGAAAATCACAGTTCTGATGAGTACACAGAAGTAAAGGAAATTTTTTCAAGCTGTGCAGGTGCCGCATTGTATAGAAAGTCATTGTTGAAGGAGCTGGGAATGTTTGACGATAACTTTTTTGCATATATGGAGGATGTTGACCTTGCGCTGCGATCCAGAATAAACGGTTATCGAAATATATTGTGTCCGCAGGCTGTCGTTTATCATATCGGAAGTGCAACCAGCGGAAGCAGACATAATGAGTTTAAGGTAAGGCTAGCAGCTCGAAACAACGTTTGGGTTGTTTATAAAAACATTCCAATCCCTTTAAAGATTACCAATTTCATATTTTTGTTTTTAGGATTTTTAATAAAATATCTGTTCTTTTTAAAGAAAGGATTCGGTTCAATTTATTTGTCTGGAATTAGGGAAGGTTTATCTACAAGAGATAAAATCAAAAAGACAGAATTCAAATCCGAAAATATAAAAAATTATTTAAAAATAGAATATAGATTAATTATTAACACTTTCAAATTTTTAAAAAGATAACCGGTTGATTTTTCATGAATTTATCTATTGTAATTGTAAACTATCGGACGTTTGAACTAACAAGGGATACCATCAACTCTGTTCTTGAATATGCCTATCCGTTCAATTATGAAATTATTGTAGTGGATAACGCATCCGGCGATGATAGCTTAATGAAATTACAGGATTATTTTAAAGACAAGGTCAAATTCATAGAATCCAAAGAGAACAAGGGGTTTGCGGCCGGAAACAATCTGGCTTTAAGACAGATTAAAAGTGATTATGTGCTGCTTTTAAATTCCGACACTGTTGTTTGGGAAAATACTCTGGAAAGTGTTTACAGCTACATGGAAGAACACACCGATGTCGGAGCCTGCGGCTGCAGGGTCAGGCTGGAAAGCGGCGAACTGGACAAGGCATGCAAAAGGACCTTTCCAAACGTTAAAAATTCTTTTTTCAGACTGTTCCATATTCCAAACAAAAGCCAGGATGACAATTACAATTTGACGGATTTGCCTGACGACGATGTCTATGAAATTGACTGCCTGACCGGGGCATTCATGTTCATAAGAGACAATGCTCTTGAAGATTCGGGACTGCTTGATGAGACATTTTTCATGTATGGCGAAGACATTGACCTGTGCTACCGCATTAAGCAGGCCGGCTGGAAAATCGTTTATTACGGCAAAAATTCTATAACCCATTTCAAAGGCGCCAGCAGTAAAAAACAGAAAAATAAACTGATTTATGAGTTTTATCATGCAATGTATATTTATTATAAAAAGCACCATGCAAAAGAATCCTCATTCATTGTAAACATCGTCGTTTACTTTGGGATGTCTGTTTTGTGCATTTTAAAGCTATTTTTGAATTTGTTCAAATAAAAAGTTAAATAAGATATTGGACAATATATATTATAAAGCTAGTTTTTTTGGTAATTGCTATGATAAAGGAAAATCAACGTTTGTTAAATATTAGTTTAGTTTTACTTGATGTATTAGTAATTACTTTATCTCTTATATGTTCATTTTGGTTAAGATTCAATACAACAATATTTGGCCCGATTGGAGGCCATTTAGGCTTTTATAGCTATACTCTGTTTTTAGTTTTCGCTGTTATTCCTACTTATCTTATACTTTATTTTGCTTTTGGATTATACAAGCCGCGCAGAACTTATAAAAACATATTTTCCGAAGCGACTCAAATAATCAAGGTAAACATCGTGGCATTTTTTGTTTTGGTGTCTATCCTGTTTATTATTAATCAGCCGGACTTTTCAAGAATCATGCTTTTCCTTATGGCGGTAATAAGCTCATTTTTCGGAATAATTGAAAGGTTTATTGTTAGAAGCATTTTAAGAAGAATCAGAATCAACAACAGGAATCTGAAACATATCCTCATTGTGGGGGACAATGATTTGGCTTTCTCATTTGCCCAAAAAATTAAGGATAATCCTTATTTGGGATATGTTGTCAGCGGTATTCTGGGAAGGTCCGAACACATAGGCAAGGAAATTTCCGGTACAAGAGTCATTGGAGCTTTTAAGGATTTGGATGTTGTTTTGGAAAAACACAGATATGACCGTGTCGTTTTGGCAATTCCTTTAAAGTATTATTACCGTATTAATGAACTGGTGGAAAGCTGTGAAAAATATGGAATCAAGGCGGAAATCATTCCGGATTATATAAGGTATTTCCCGGCTCAACCGTCAGTTGACATGATTGAAGACATTCCTATAATCAATATCCGCTATGTTCCATTGGATGACGAGTTCAATAAATTTTTAAAATACACTTCAGATTATATAATTTCAATTATAGCGATTATTATAACATCTCCTATAATGTTGATTACTGCAATAGCTATAAAATTAACATCTAAAGGACCTATTATATTTAAACAGGAAAGAATTGGCCATAATGCCGAGCCTTTCATGATGTATAAGTTCCGAAGTATGAAGGTTCAGGATCCGAATGAAGAGGAATCCGAATGGACAACAAGAGGCGATCCCCGTGTTACCTTTGTTGGAAACTTTATCAGAAGAACTAGTATAGATGAATTACCTCAATTTTTCAATGTTTTAAAAGGAGATATGAGTGTTGTTGGTCCAAGACCTGAAAGACCTTATTTTGTTGAGCAATTTAAGGAAAATGTTCCGAAATATATGGTCAAGCATCAGGTACGGCCGGGAATAACTGGTTGGGCTCAAATTCATGGATGCCGTGGAGACACTTCCATTAAAAAACGTATAGAATATGATATTGAGTACGTAGAAAACTGGCACATGGGATTAGACTTGGCAATAATGATTAAAACCGCTTTAAAGAAAAATCCTAATGCTTATTAGGTATCTGTGCATTTACACATTTGCACATAGGCACAGGTGGATTATATTTATAATAAATTTTTTTTATATGTTTAAATATTACTCATCAAATGCTCTCTCTAATACTTTATATAGAGTATAAACATAAAATAATAATTAACTTTTCCATGAGGGGTTTGGTATGCAAGAAGAAATTTTACAATTATACGAAAAAATAAAAGATAAACTTTCTGAAGAAGAGTTTACTGCTGAAATAGAAAAATTACGTGAAAATTACGGTGATGTAGATTTTATGAACGATTTGGACTTGGCACGCATGATTTTAGGAAATTATGGTGTGGAAGTTCCTGAAATTGTTACAAGTGAAGACTCTACTTCTGAAGATGAAAGCGATTCTACAGAAACTGACGAAGATACAGAATTCGTAATGACTGAAGAACTCCAGGAGTATTACGACAAGGTAAAAGACAAAATAACTCAGGATGAATTCTTTGAACGCATGAACGTATTCAAAAAAGAAAATGCGGATATCTCATTCATGGGCGATGCTGATTTTGCCAATATGGTTGTCAGTGAACTGCAAGATAAAGTAGAAGAAGTTGAAACAATATCAGAAAGACCGGAATACTCAGATAAATTTATAAAAGATTTGGAAGACGGCAGTAAGGACGTTAATGTTGCCGGTAGAGTAATATCCATTTCCAATAAAAGATCATTTAAAACCCGTAAAGGTAAGGAAGGTGAAGTCTGTAATGTGGAACTTCAGGATAATACAGGTACAATGAGATGTGTTTTCTGGACTCAAAACATGCCTCTTTTGAACAAATTCCATGAAGGGGACATTATTCAAATTAAAATGGTTGATATTAAAGAAGGCTATTCAGGTCTGGAAGCCAATCTAAGACCAAGATCATCTATTGCACACCTTGAGGAAGATTCTTCAAAATACCCGGTTTATGAAGAAACAATTACTGATATTGCTGATATTGAACCTGAAACCAAAGTCAATATCATTGCAAGAATTATCAGAATCCCTACTATCAGAAGCTATGAGAAAAATGGAAAACAAGGAAAAGTCGCATCACTTGAATTACAGGATGCAACAGGTAAAATTACCTATACTTTATGGAATAAAAATGTTGAATTGATTGAAGATTTAAAATTGGAGGATGGAGATACAGTAAAAATCCTCGCAGCACAATCCCGTGAAAGAATAAACAGGGACGGTGAATCTGAAATATCCTTGACTCACTGGGACGGAAGAATTATTAAAGGTGAATTTGATGTTCCTGAAATCGAACAGGAATTCGCTAAAATAGGTGATTTGTCAGAGCAAAAAGATGTTTCCATCAAAGGGGTTGTAGTCAGACTCCAGGATATCAGAACATTCCTTAGAAAAACAGACAATTCCGAAGGAAGGTTAAGAAACTTTGATGTTGGAGACAACACAGGTACCATCAGAGTCACAGTTTGGGGTGATGACACCGCTTTACCGATAAATAAAGGGGATATAGTTAAAATCATCGGTGGTGACGTTCGTTTTGATGACTATACCGAAAGCGGATATTCCATGAACACTAATTTCAATACCCAAATCACAATCAATCCTGAAAATTTAACTATCGAGGAATTGGATGAATTCGAAGCCATTAAAGAACAATTAAGACCAGTGCCTATTGGAAGCATCGCTGAAATTGATGATGAAGGTAAGGAAATTGACGTTGTTGGCAGAATTCTTTCCGTAAATGATGTTAACGAATTTCAACGTGATGACGGTTCTGTAGGCATTGTCAGATCAGTAATGTTTGCCGATGAGTCCGGTAAAGTTCAATTGTCCTTCTGGAATGAAAGGGCACAGGAAGAATATGTTGTCGGTGATGCATATCAGATTGAAAATGCAAGAACAAGACTTGGAATGATGAGTGTTGATTTAAACATTGGAAGCGGTTCTAGAGTTATAAAATTATCAGAAGAGCAGGCATCTGCAATGTTTATACCTGAATTGTCCACCCTGGAAAAAACAATTTACAATTATAAAAAAATTGAAGATTTGGATGAGGACGAAGAGGACACTATCATCATCGGTAGAATAATTGAAATCAATGATATACGTGAATTTGACAGAGATACAGGTGATAAAGGACATGTAAGAAATATTGAAATAGCAGATGATACCGGAGCTATTAGGGTTGCATTATGGGACAATGATGCACTTAAAGAAAGACAAATAGGCGATGGAATCAAATTGCAAAATCCACGTTTAGCATTAAATATGGATAATCGTCTTGAAGCTAATGTATCAAGAGCTACAACCCTTCTTGAACCTAGCGAAAGCGAATTAGAAAAATTACCTTCCATTGATGAATTGATGGCTGAAATTTACACTCCAAAAACTATCGAATCCTTATTGGAAGATGACACTAATGTCTGTGTCACCGGAACAATAAAAGATGTAAGCACTGATAGAGTACTTCTTAAAAGGTGTCCTAACTGTAACCAAAGTGTAGAAGAATCAGAAGATGAATACGTCTGTGATCACTGTGGATTAACCTTTGATGAACCTGAATATCTTCTCATGATTCCTACAAGAATAGAAGATGACACCGGAGATATCCAAGTTACATTCTTTGACAAGTTGGCAGAAGAATTAATTGGAATGAAAAAAGAAGAAATCATTAGTCTTATGGAAGATAACTATGGTATTGAAGATAAACTTGAAGATTTAAACGGTTTAACTGTAGAAATTATCGCTAATGTTAGTTTTGATGAATTTAATGAAGAAAATAGGTTAAGTCCTAAAAAGATTATAAACAAATATTTTTAAATTGAATAAGTAAAAGGAATGATTATTATGGTCGAATTAGCAGATTTGCCAGGTGTTGGAGAAAAAACAGCAGAAAAATTAAAAGATGCAGGTTTTGCTGATATGATGAGATTAGCTACTGCTACTCCAAAAGAATTATCAGTTAAAGCAGAAATCGGTGAAGGAGTTGCTGAAAAAGTTATTGAAGCTGCTCGTAGAGCTGAAAACATTGATTTTGAAACTGCTTTAGAAGTGGATGAAAGAAGAAAAGACGTAGGTCACATTACAGTAGGCAGTCAGGAATTCAATGACTTAATCGGTGGAGGTATTGAAACCCAATCAATCACTGAAGTATTCGGTGAATTCGGATCCGGTAAAAGTCAAATTTCCCATGAATTAGCTGTTACTGTACAATTACCTATAGAACAGGGAGGACTTGAAGGGGAATGTGTTTTTGTAGATACTGAGAATACCTTCCGTCCGGAAAGAGTAAGACAAATTGCTGAAGGTTTCGATTTGGACGTTGAGCAAGTATTAAGCAGAATTCATGTTGCCCGTGCATTTAATTCAGCTCATCAAATTTTAATGGTTGATAAAATTAATGAACTCATTCAAAACGGTACTAATGTAAAATTAGTCATTGTAGATTCATTAATGGCACATTTCAGAGCAGAATATGTTGGAAGGGAATCCCTTGCTGTAAGACAACAAAAATTAAATCAACATTTACACTCTCTTCAACAAATTGCAAACACCTACAATGTTGCTGTTTTCTTGACTAACCAAGTTCAAGCTAAACCTGATTCCTTCTTCGGAAGTCCTACAAAAGCTATTGGTGGACACGTATTGGGTCACGCTTCAACCTATAGGATTTGGCTCAAAAAAGGTCTTGCAGGTAAAAGAATTGCACGTTTAGTGGATTCTCCTCATTTGCCTGAAGGCGAATGTGTATTTAAAATTACTAGCGAAGGTATCGTTAGTTAATTTTAATCTTTTTCTTTTTTTTAATTTTTTATAATATTTATATGTTTTAAAATCAAACTATTAGTTTGTATGAACTCAATTGAAACGACTATTTTATCCATTATTTTGATGATTGGTTTAGGATATTTTCTTAAGCGAATCGATTTTTTATCTGAAAAGGACATTGATCCTTTTAATAAAATAGTAATGTACATTTTAATGCCCTGTATGATATTTCATGCAATTTTCACTGCTGATATATCATTAATTCCAAAATTGGGCATTTTGCCATTTATAATTTTGGCGTCATCCTTTGCCACCGGAATCATATCCTATTTTATTTTAAAACAGCTTAAATTGGATGATAAGAAATTATGGTCTGTATTGGTAACGGTAATGATAGCAAACACTGCATTTATGGGCTATCCTGTTACTTTAGGAATTTACGGTCAGACAGGTTTTTTAAGAGCAATCTTCTGTGATATGGCTACATTGTGTATATTCCTGCTTTTATCATTTGTTTTGATTTTAAAATTTGGAGGTACAATCAAAACGGCTTTAAAAAAGATTGCGCTTTTTCCTCCGGTATGGGCTGTAGTTTTGGGGTTATGCTTTAACTGGTTAAATATTCCAATAGGCTCTGTTTTAGACAATACCGTTAATTACTTGGGTCAGGGGGCCATTCCACTGATCATGGTCACATTAGGTTTGTCAATTGACTTTTCAGCATTGGCCAGAAGCAAATCCATGATTGCTTTTACTTCCATTATGAAATTGGTGTTTTTCCCTATGGTGGCATTTTTCATTGTGAATTATTTGGGCTTGGTTAATCTGGAATATCAGATATCGGTTGTTGAGGCGGCAATGCCTTCAGGAATGATGTCTCTTCTTTTGGCAATTACCTATAAATTGGATTATGAATTGACATCTGATTGTATACTGATCAACACTGTAATCTCTTTGATTACACTACCTGCAATTATCATGTTATTGTAGGTAAAAATTGCCGTTTTTATTTTAACCTAAAATTTTTATTTCTTAAAATAATGGTTATACTCTTTAATTTTAACCAAATAGCTTTATTTATCCTTTTTTAAATATTTAAAGCTATTTTAATCAATATTTTTTTTCATCATATATAAACTTTACTCTAAAAGTTCATAAGAAAGCTTTAAATATGTGTATTTACTACATATGTATATCTAATACTATGTAAAAATTCTATAGACTTTTTTTAAAAAATTGCAATTTTTATTATATATTAGATATTTTTCACGACTTGTACAAGGTGAATTAATATGGCAGAAGAAATAAATAATAACGAAGAATTAAGGATAGGTGTTTACGTCTGTCACTGTGGTGTTAACATTGGTGGAGTAGTCGACTGTCCTGAAGTAGCAGAGTATGCAAAGACATTACCAAATGTCGTATACGCAACCGACTATAAATACATGTGTTCCGACCCAGGTCAAGCAATGATCCAAGAGGACATCAAAGAGAAAAACTTAAACAGAATTGTTGTAGCAGCATGTTCTCCTCGTCTTCACGAACCTACTTTCCGTAGATGTGTAGAAGAAGCTGGATTAAACAAATTCTTATTTGAATTTGCAAACTTAAGAGAACAAGACTCCTGGGTACACATGGAATTACCAGAAGAAGCTACTGCAAAAGCTAAAGATTTAACACGTATGGCTGTTGCTAAAGCAAGATTACTCGAACCATTAGAAGCTACTAAAGTAGCAGTAAACAACACTGCATTAGTTATCGGTGGTGGAGTAGCTGGTATTCAAACTTCATTGGACTTAGCTGATATGGGCTTCAAAACCTACGTTGTAGAAAGAAACCCAACCATCGGTGGACGTATGGGACAATTAGACAAAACTTTCCCAACTCTCGACTGTTCAATGTGTATTTTAGCACCTAAGATGGTAGACTGTCAAAAACACGAAAACATCGAATTGATTTCCTATGCAGAAGTAACCGAAGTAGACGGATACATCGGAAACTTCAACGTAAAAGTAGAGAAAAAACCAAGATATGTTGATGAAGCATTATGTACTGGATGTGGATCCTGTCAAGAAGCTTGTCCTATCGAAATACCTAACTACTACGACGAAGGTGTCGGTATGGTTAAAGCAGCATTCATCCCATTCCCTCAAGCTGTACCATTATGTGCAACTATCGATAAAGACTACTGTATCGAATGTAACTTATGTGTACAAGCATGTGGACCAAATGCTATCGACCACAATCAACAACCTGAAATCATCGAATTAGAAGTTGGTACTATTGTAGCAGCTATCGGTTACGACCCATTCGACCCATCCGGAATTTACCAATACGGATACGGACGTTTCTCAAACGTTATTACCGCTATGGAAATTGAAAGAATGATTAACGCATCAGGTCCTACCGGTGGACACGTAATCAAACCTTCCGACGGTATCGAACCTAAACGTGTTGCATTCATCCACTGTGTCGGTTCCAGAGATGAACAAATCGGTAAACCATACTGTTCC
>NZ_CACXXB010000011.1 GCF_902771435.1 uncultured Methanobrevibacter sp.
AATAGCTACATTACTTCCGGCCGTTGTACCATAGTCAGCATAAAGATTTTCTTTAGCTGTTGAGGATAGTTCAGTAATCATTGGCTGGCCGTTAGCATCTACTGAAGGTTTAACTTCAATAATATTATCCTTATTAATTCTCTCTACCTGGTTACGTTCCAAGTTACATTTGTGATATATATCATCAAGGCAATTCAGGATAATGCTTTGAGCTTCACAGTATATTTCATTATACATGAAGTTAATGACCTCTTCAGGTTCATACTTAACCGTTAATGTTCCTTCCTCAACACTAACATAGTTGTCAAACTCTTCAGGAGATCCATTAACAATATCTTTCGGCATCTCATGCAGGAATAGCTGCACTTCATTATCATCATTAAATTCTTTTTTTAATCCATATCCATTAGCTCCAATTTCTAAAAATATAGGTTTAATGTATTTGCCAATGCATTTATCCCAACGTTGTACAGGTTTAATTAAACCCTCTCCATCAACCATTCCGCCTTGCAGAATATTTTTAGCTATTTGGCTGATGTCGATTTTTCTCGCCCATAAAATTAAAGTCAATTTCTGTTCAGCAGATAATTTATTTTCCTTATCTACAAGAACAATATTAACATTAGCTTTATCAATTCTGTTTTTCAATATTCCTGAAGTATAACCGTCAAGTTTAACTGCATATCTAGCATTAGCTATTGTTTTGTTGATTACGGGTGGAAGTGCATCTGGAAGATTAAGGCCAGTGTTGATTCCATCAGTTCTAGGTTGCCTTTCATCCTCACCCCAATAGCTGCGCTTAGTGTTGTACTGTTCTACACGGTTATTCAATAATCTTGTTTTAATAAATGAGGTAATTCCCATAATAATCATTTCCAAATATAATTTTATTATATTATTTATTATATTTTTTATATAAAATAAGTAATAAATTTATTGTAGTTAGTTAAACATTTTGCATTTGTTATTTGCAATAGTTTTAAAACTGATCTTGAATAAATTTGGAATGGATTTTGAAGATTGATTTTAATACTGATTTTTATAAATTATTATTCAGGGCATTTTAAAGATTGAAGTTTTAAAAATAATTGAAAATAAGCAGGGTAACTGTGATGTTGAATTTCATAATTATGCAACTAATATTCCACTTAGCGATACTGTAGAAATTGATGTTAGTGACGAAAGGATACTGCTCAAGTCATAAACATTTAAAATGTTATTAATCAAAAAATAGATGTTAATAAAGAAGTAAATAAAAATTTATTGATAGTTTTTCCATCGCTTACAAAATAAATCTGCATATGATTCAGTATTATTAATTAATTCTATTTTTGTAAATCTAGAGAAGTTACATAGTTGATTAGTAATTTTAAATGGAGAATCCTTGTAAATTTCTTTTTTAAGGTCAAATGTATTATTTGAAGCTTTAACATTTTTTCTTTGTGTTAATAAAGTTAAATTTCCTAATTTACCATTATTCATATCATAATCACTTTTATCAACAAAACCCAAATCTAATGGATTAATTTCAAGTTTTTTTGGCAGAATATGTTCTATTTGAACATTATCCTCATTAAACAAAGAGACCTTTTCATCTTCAATATAATTATTTAACTCTAAAAGAATAAATTTAATAAGTTTAGGACTAACGGATTTTGTTTGGAAAATATTGTGTATTTCAGTATCGGTTACAAATATTTTTCTCTTAGAATTCCACATCCTTAAATTATATTTTAATGAATTAATATCAGAAAAATCTACATCTTTAAAAAATTTAGTCCAGTTAGGTACTTCAATAAATTTAACTCCTGCAATTTTACCTCTAACAAGAATAGGCTCCATAATATTTAAAGTATCATTCACGTCATTTAAATTAATTCTATCATTATTATATAGAAAAGCAAGTCTTAAAAATAATGCTACTGGTTGGTATGAAAATTTTTTAAAAATTCTCATGGAATTTTTTAATTTAGAATTTTGTGTAAACTCTATTATTGTATCACTTAATTCCAAACATAACTTGCATAATTCTTCTAAGCTAAATGTATCATTAGTAATGTAGTATTCTATAACATCAATTATATTTATAATATTATTTTTAACACCCCATATTTTTACATAAGGAGCTTCTGTCAAAATATAAACCACTCCCCTAAAAAAGGTATCAATAGCAATATTTAATTCTTGTAAATTTTTATTAAGGGGAACATAATACTTTAAATAAAGTTCATCATTATTATCTGTAAAATTAGACATGAATAAAAAACCTTTTAACTGGTCTTGTTTTGATAAAGGTTTACTAGTTGAATTTAATTCCACATAAGTATCATATATATTCTCATTTTCACTCAATTCTTCAACAGTAAATCTTAATTTTTTTAATCCATTAAAAAGAGGAATCATATATTCGTCCGAATTTAACAATTTTTGAAGATACTTGTATATCTCCTCAAGATTAGTATCCTTTGTAAGTATAACTTCTTCATTATTCTTTACAGAATTAACGATTTTAGTTAAAGATTTAAAATCATCGTCATGCAAAACTAATTTAATATCATTATTAGGATAAACATTAATTACAAAATTATTCAATAATTCCTCGGAAGAATAAGGTATTGAATTCACCTCTTTTTTATTAAGATATTCAGCAATTCGAATTATAATCAAGACAAGTGTAGTTATCCGTTGTTGACCATCAACCAGTATTTTCATCTGTTCTAAACCATTAGAAGAATATCTATTTTGATGATAAACATGTGCTAAATGTTTATTAGTAATATTCTTATTTAAACCAACTTTAATTATAGTTTGTAAGAATTTTTGAACATTAGTTGTATTCCATTCATAACCTCTTTGAAATTCTTCAATGATAATTTTTGGTTTTTCATTAAGATATTCTAAAACATTCATTTGTCTAGTTTGCATAAGTATTCCTCATAATGTGTGATAAAATTGGTTATATAGTTTAATTATATTTATTATACCATATAAAGTTTCATTAACTATGAATTATTTAACTTAAAATAATTTAAAATAATATCTTAGAATGAAAATATTATCAGAATATATCATCTACTAATTAAAATTATTTTTAAAAACAGATATTTTTAATTTTCTATGTTATTTACAACCGGTTTGGAATAAGTTTTGAATAGATCTGGAATAAATTTTGAAGATTGATTTAAATACAGATTTTTATAAATTATTATTCATGGCAATTTTAAATGTTGAAGTCTTAAAGAAAATAATTGAAAATGTACCTGAAGATTATGATGTTGAATTTTATAATGGCACTACCAATGTTCCAATCAGTGACAAAGTTGAAATTGATGTGAGTGGTAAAAAAATACTCTTCAAATCATAATCACTTTTAAAAAAATGGTGTTAGCTGCATATCATAATTTAATTTGTATTCATCCTTTCGGAGTTGTTTAATATTCATTGTATTTTTTTATTATTTTGAATATTGTTTTCTTTTTTTCTTAAAGATTTGTTGATATTAACTTGTTTGAACACAGTTACAAAAAGTATATGTAGTATGCGATATAGACTATTAGAATAGTGAGGTAGCAAAAGCTTGATATATTTTGATACCTATCTAAGTAATACTTTTTCGTGGTTTTTGTAGTAATTTTTTATATTTCTCAGAGTGACTTTTTTGTTGATTATCACTCAAAAATCAGGTGTTTTTTTTAAAAAATTTTTCTTGCATTGACAATACATTACTGCCTTTTTTGTACTTGTCTTATTTTATGATTTGATTAATTTTAAAAACTTTAGATTAGGTTTTCTTTTTATATTATTTGAATTTCAATTTGGGATTTTATATGGTTTTGGTTTGGATAGTTTTCGTTGTGAAGTTATAGGTTTTTAATTCCATTTGATGAAATTTTAAAATATTTTGAAATGGTTGATTTTTAAGGTATACATATTTATTGGAGTATCATCAGTATACTTTTTTGGCTATTGATGGATATTATTTCTTTTAGGCAATGTCATAAAAAATTAAATTCATATGAATCTTTTAATCTTTATTTAAAATTGAAAAATTTATTTTTTTTATTAGATTCTTAAAATTCTATCTATTTTACCGAAACAATCATCAGAGCTATGGCAAAATTTAAAGTATAAGTGACTGATAAGATAGAAAAAAAAGAAGAGCAGTAGGTGTGCGTTGCACCTACCAAAATTTTCAAAATACATTAACATTATAGATAATTATTTTTTTTTAATTCCAAAAGAAAAAATTGGCTGCAATTAAAATTGAAAATTTAAATCATTTTTTCAGAGTTGCAAATTGGGGGGATGTGGGCTATAATTGAAAATATGGAAATTTTAATAATAAAAGTGATGATTGCATAATATTTAAAAGATAAAAATGAAAAATATATACTTAGAATAGGAATTGTATCTTGAATATTACACAAATATAACTTGAAATTGGCATTGTCTTTTATAGAGTCCTTTGATACATTATATTCTTGAAAATCAGATGAAGAAATTAATGATTGATTATGCGAATTGGATTCATTGGATTTAACAGACATATTCTAATTTAAACAAAAAATTTTAACAGCAATCCGGAAGAAACTAAATTAATAACATTCTATTCTTGTTATAACGGTTAATGGTTTCGTTATCGTCAGGTTTTGATAAAAACTTGAAGATTAATGAAACAATCTCTCTAAAACATGAATAATGAATCATCTGCTTAAAACAAGTTTATCTTATAAAATAATGTCTGTTTGGATGTATTGTAAATTGGAGAAGATTCCTAAATATTTTATTCTGTTTTTGAGCATATTTGATGTTTATAATGTATTGTTTATATGTGGTATTAAATATTGAAATGTCTTGATGAATTAATTTTATTGGTGATTTGGTATGGATTTATTTAACTTGTCTTCGGCTCAGAAAATGTTATTGTTTTCAGAGATTAATAATCCTCAAAATGATTCTTTTTATCTTAAATTTAGAAAGGATTATGATTTGGATGATTTTGAAAATGTAAAATTGGCTATAGAATCAATTTCTAAGGAATACTTGAATCTACAACTTAAATATGATGAAAATGGTGAATTCAAACAATATTTTGTGGATAATGATGTTGTTGTCAATTCATTTGATGTTTCAGATGAAAACATTGATGAATTTATAAAAGAGTATTTGGATAAACCGTTTGATGATGTTTTTGATGCTCCATTATATAAATGGGCGGTTTTAAAAACAAATGATTCTGCTGTGCTTATTGGTGTTGTGCAACATATTTTACTTGATGGAACATCACTCTACTCAATTGTTCCTCGTGAAATTGACAGATATCTGGAATGCATAAAAAATAATGAGGAATATGTTCCAATCGACTATTCCTATGAAACATATGTTAAAGATGAATTGGAATATCTCAATTCTGATGATGCGAAAGCCGATAAAAAATACTGGTTAGATACTTTAAAAGATTATAGTCAGGACTGGTATTCATTCGATGATTCCGAATTTGGATTTTTTGAAATCCTTTTAGATCAGATTCCTGATTTTGAATACTCACCTTTCATTATTTCATTGGCACTCAATTTGTTATACTTTTCAAAATCTAAAAAGGGCAATGAATCATTTAAGGACATTGTATTGAACACTTCTGTTCATGGAAGATACTTCAATCAAGATGATGCATTGGGAATGTTCGTCAATACAATTCCTCTGAGATTGACCTGTGATGAAGATTTGACATTCGATGAGCTGCTGGCTTATTCAAAAAGTGTTTTAAAAGAAGGTTTGCCTCATGCAAAATTGCAGTTCAGTGAATACACAACAGATTTAAGAAACATGGGTATTGACCCTGATTGTATTTCAACATTTTCTATTGTGTCTAATTCTACAGATTATGGATCAAAATTCTTAAATCTCCAAAAAGATATTAAATTCCCGCTTCACTTCAGAATAAATAAAAATTATTCAGATAAAAAAGGTCTGCAATCCATATTCATAGAGTATGATAAATCCTGCTTCAATTTGAAGGAAATAAAATTCCTTGCAGACGGTTTAAAAGATTTATTGAGGCAAGTAACTGATGATTCATCTAAAAAATGCAGCGAATACCATGTCAATGAAATTGAATTTTTCAAGGCAGAAAATTATTACAATAATCTAATTAATTCATTCGACCACTCCACTACAATTTCTCCGGATGTAAGTGGAGATGAAGTAAATTTCGTGAAAATATCCAAACCAATCGACATTGAAAAATTAAAGTATTTGTCCAGTGAATATCGCATGTCAAAAGAAAAATTACTTCTTGCGACATTTTTATATAACTTGACTAAATTTTCATTTTCAAAGGATATTTTAATAGCATATGACCGTGTTGCTGCAGGATATCATTTTAACACAGACATGTCTGTCCGCCAATATATGGAAGATTTCAAGAAATCTTTCCAGGAATATAAGAATTATCCTCTTTTGCATAACAATAAGTTAAACTTTGAAAGTGAGGTATTGTTCGTAGTGGATGAATATGATACAAAAGATTACAAATTGGTATTTAATTTTGAAAGCGGCAATATTAACGTCAGATATGATGAATCCTTCTATTCAGAAGAATTAATGGAAACCTTCCTTGATTCAATGGATGTTTTATTTGACAGATTCTGTTCTGGCGATGAACTGCTTAAGAATATTTCCATCAGACGTGAAATTGAACTGGATGAAGGGTTTGAAATTAAGCTTGCAAACGAAGGAATTGTAAATAAGGTATTTGAAAATATTGCCTCTGAAAACCCGCAAAAGACAATACTTTATGCCGAAGACGGTGAACTAACTTATGATGAACTAAACAGAAAGGCAAATAAAATAGCTAATGGTTTAATCAAAAGAGGAGTCAGCATAGAAGACAGAATAATGGTCATGATGAGAAGAAACAGCGATTTAATCGCTGCCGTTTTGGGTATTGTTAAAGCTGGAGCTGCATTCATTCCAATTGATCCAAATTATCCGAAAAATAGAATCAATCAGATTCTGGAAGACAGTGATTCTAAATTTGTAATAACCTCTTCAGAAATTGACTATGGCGGTGAAAACAGGATAGATGTTGATGAATTGCTGCTGGAGGAGAATTATTCTAATCCAGAAGTCGATTTGACTCCTGACAATTTATGTTTCTTAATCTACACTTCAGGTTCAACAGGAAAGCCAAAAGGAGTAATGATTACTCACAGAGGTATTACAAACTATGTGGCAAATGTTGAGGAAAATGTTCCGATTTATGAATTAAACCACAAATGCAATAAATTCATATCAATTTCTACAGTTTCATTCATTGTATTTTTAAGGGAAATCTTCGGTACAATACTAAACGGATTGCCGGTAGTATTTGCCAATGATGAACAGGCGGTCGATCCTTTAGAATTAGTCGGCTTATTCAAGGCAACTGGCGCTGAAGGGTTCGGTTCCACACCAACCAGATTGCTTGAATACCTGCAGCTTGAAGAAATTCAGGACGTCGTTGGAAAGTGTAATGTGATTATTGTGGGTGGTGAAGGATTCCCTCCTGTATTATATGACAGACTGTCAAAATACACAATGGCAGATATCTATAATTCATATGGTCCGACAGAAGTTACAATCGCTTCACATTATAAGTTAATAGATTCCAATGAGGTTACTGCAGGTTGGGAGATGCTCAATGTAGTTGATAAGATAATGGATATTGATGGAAATCAACTGCCTGCTTATGTGACTGGTGAGATTTATGTCGGAGGGGCTGGAATTGCAAGAGGATACCTAAACAATCCTGAACAAACTCAAAAAGTCTTTTTAACATTAAACGGTATTCCATATTATAATACAGGAGATTTGGGTAATAAAGATGCGCATGGTGAATTGTATGTTTCAGGACGTAATGACACTCAAATTAAACTCAGAGGTTTAAGAATAGAGCTATCTGAAATTGAGGGAACAATTGCAAATTATGAAAACGTCTCTCTTTCAAAAGTTGTCGTTAAAAAACTCAACAATGTGGAACATTTATGCGCTTATTTCACAGCATCCTGCGATATTGACATTGACGACTTGAAACAACACTTGATTGATTCCCTTCCTGAATATATGGTTCCGTCATATTTCACACAGCTGGAATCATTCCCTAAAACTCCTAATGGAAAAACTGACTTTAAAAATTTACCAGACCCTGAAATTGGCGTTGATGAATTCATAAAGCCAAGAACTGCTATTGAAAAAGAGTTGTTCAATATTGTGTCTGATATTTTGGGAGTTGACGAATTTGGTGTAAACACTGACCTGTTCAACATAGGTCTGACCTCCCTTTCTGTAATCAAATTAACTTCGGCTATTTACAATAAATTGAATGCTCAGTTGAATGTTACAGAAATATTAAAATATAAAACTATCGAAAAAATCGCATCCAAAATTAAAATTGTCGATGATGAAGCATCTGATATTCAGGAGTTTTATCCATTAACTTCAAATCAACTTGGAGTTTACTTTGACTGCATTAAGGATCCGGATAACACTGCATACAACCTTCCAAAGAAAATGGAATTCAGTGAGGGCATTGATGTGGATAAACTCAAATCATCAATCATAACAGCTATTGAAAACCATCCTTATCTAAAAACAATAATCGTAATGGAAAACGGTGAAGTCTATCAGCAAAGAAGAGATAGCCTAAAAGTCGATGATTTGATTGAAGTTGTGGATGAGGCGAATATTGATGAGTTTGTAAAGCCGTTCAAACTTGACGAAGGTCCTTTATTCAGATTTAAAATAGTTGGAAACTCAATGCTTCTTGCGGATTTCCACCACATTATTGTTGATGGAACTTCCTTAAACATTTTATTTGATGAAATCTCAAAAATCTATGATGGAAAGGATTATGAATTGGAAGAACTTGACGGATTCGAGTATTCATTAAATGAAATTAAAACAGAACAGTCATCTTTATATGAGGAAGCAAAATTATTCTTCTCCCATAAAGTCAAAGAATTTGATGATGCAACATTGATTGCCCAGGACATTAACGGTGATGAATCAGAGGGCAATGCCGCAATGGAAGATATTTTCCTGGATAAGGAATCTATTGACAAATTCTGTATTGAGTCAAACCTCAGCCAGAATAATCTATTCCTGGCTGCAACTTCATTTGTTTTAAATAAGTTTGTTTTCAATAGGGATATACTGATTGCAACAATCACTAACGGTAGATTCAATCCAAATCAACAAAAAACACTGGCTATGATGGTTAAAACATTGCCATTAGCATTAAAATTAGATTCTAATTCAAACCTTAAGGAATACTTGGAATATATTAACGGGGAATGGCTGAATGTACTGGCATATTCATCATATCCTTTAACAGAAATTTCAAACGAATTCGACATAACTCCAGAAATACTATACGCATATCACGGAAAAATCATTGAAGACATTGAAATCGGTGGAATGAAAGTTGAAAGGCAATCCATCGACTATGAAGGGCTGAAATTCAAAATTAACATTAACGTAGTTGAAGTTGACGGTCAATACAGAATTTTCTGTGAATACAACGACCAATTGTACTCTGAAAAATTAATCAACACTTTCCTTGACTGCATCAGGATAGTTTTAAATAAATTCTTAACATTCGATGAAAATACCTTGATGAAGGATATTTCAATCATTGAAAATGATGATTGGGGTGTTGATGATTTTGAATATGATGAAATTCCTGAAGACAGGTTAAATAAAATATTTGAAAATCAGGTCGAATTGCATCCTGATAGGGTCATTTTATATGCTGATGACGGGGAATTCACATATGCAAAATTAAATGAAAAAGCTAATAGGATTGCCCATAGCCTTATTAAAAAGGGTGTTGGTCCTGAAGATAGGGTAATGTTTGTATTAAACAGAAACAGTAATGCAATAGCTTCAATATTTGGTATCCTAAAGTCTGGTGCCGCATTTATTCCTGTCGATTCAGAATATCCTTCCGAAAGAATTGAGCATGTTTTAACTGACAGTGAATCAAAATTCATTATTGTGGATGATGTGATTGAGAAAAAAGGCTTAGACTTGTCCCAATATTCTGATAATTTACTGGATGTCAATGAATTGCTCAAGGAAGAGGACACTTCCAATCCTGATCCTGATGTGCATGCAAATAATATGGCATATCTTATTTACACTTCAGGTTCCACAGGACTTCCAAAAGGAGTAATATTGGAGCATGGAAACATTGCAAACTTTGTTTATCCTGACCCTAGAAATATCTGTACCTATGAACTGGTTCACAATCTTGAAAAAGAGGATTATAAAGTATTGTCTACTACAACTGTAGCTTTCGATGTATTCCAGCAAGAATTGATGGGATCTCTATTGAACGGAGTTCCAATGGTGTTTGCCAATGATACTGAATACAAAGATCCAATTGAAATGATGGATCTAATCAATAGGTCCGGAGCAAATGTTTACGTTGCCACACCTTCACGTCTGCTTCAATATTTGGAAATCGAGGCGATGCAGGAAACAATGTACGGATTTAAGGTATACATACATGCTGGAGAACCGTTCTCAGCCAGATTATATGAACTGCTCAGCGAAAACTCTAATGGAAAATTCTTTAACATGTACGGACCAACCGAAACAACTGTCTATTGTAACGGTCAATTGCTGGAAAGCTCCGATATCCATATAGGTAAAGAATTATTCAACGTGCATGAAATGGTTATGGATTTCGATTCCAATCCTCTGCCTCCAAATGTCATTGGGGAACTTTTCATTGCTGGAAAAGGTGTTTCAAGGGAATATCTAAACCGTCCTGAGAATAATGCCAAAGCCTTTGAAGTCATTAATGGAGTAAGATTCTATCATTCCGGAGATTTTGTTAAAGTCACTGAAGATGGGGACTATTATGTATTCGGAAGAATGGACAACCAAATCAAACTTAGAGGTTTGAGAATTGAAATAGGTGAAATTGAAGTTGGCCTTTCAAAATTCCCTGGAATCAAATCCGTTGCGGTTGTTGTTAAAAAAATCAAGGGCAATGATCATTTGTGTGCATATTTCACAGTTCATGATGAATACAGGGACGAAAATCGTGAAGAAAACGGATATTCCATTGACATTGACGAGTTAAAGGCATCTCTTGCTGAAAAATTGGTATATTACATGGTTCCAACAGTCTACATGGAGCTTGACGAAATGCCTCAAACCGTAAACGGCAAAACAGACTTGAGAAACTTGCCTGAACCAGTTCTAATCACTGAATATGTCGCTCCTGAAAATGACATTGAAGCATTCTTTGCAAACTTATTTGCAGAAATTTTAGGACTTGATGAAGTAAGTGTCACTGACAGCTTCTTTGAAATCGGTGGAACATCACTATTAGTTACTAAAATCACTATGGAAGCTTTAAATAGAAACTATAATTTAAGTTATGGTGATGTCTTCTCAAATCCGACTCCAAGGGCATTATCAGAGTTTATCCTGTCTGATGAAACATTTGAGAAAAAAGAGGAATTGGCATATGATTATTCTCAAATCAATGACCTGCTCAAGAAAAACAATCTTGAAAGTATTGTTGGCGGTGAAATTCAGGACAGCTTAGGCAATATTTTACTTACAGGTGCAACAGGATTTTTAGGAATACATGTACTTCGTGAAATACTTGAAAATGAAAATGGTGAAGTTTACTGTTTCATCAGGTCAAATAAAGTATTGAGCGGCGAGGAAAGATTAAAATCATTACTGTTCTATTACTTCTCCAATGAATATGGGGAGCTATTCGGAGAAAAATTACATGTCATTGAGGGAGACATTACTAATTTCGAAGACTTTGAAAGTCTTATTAATGAAAAAATTGACACTATAGTCAACTGTGCAGCTAATGTAAAACACTTCTCATCAGGAACAGATATTGAGGACATTAACCTTGGCGGTGTAATTAACGGACTTAAATTTGCAAAGATGAAAAATGCAAAATATGTCCAGGTTTCAACATACAGTATTGCCGGTGAAAGTATAAACAATTATCCTCCTGTTGATGTCAAATTCACTGAAAATGATTTGTTCATTGGTCAGGCTGTAGACAATCAGTATCTCAGCTCCAAATTCTTAGCAGAACGTGCCGTTCTGGAAGCTGCTGTCAATGATGACTTGGACGTTAAAATCATGAGGGTTGGAAACTTAATGGCAAGAAGCTCTGACAGTGAATTCCAAATCAACTTTGAAACAAATGGTTTCATCAATAGGTTAAAGGCATTTGTAACAATTGGAAAAATGCCTTATTCAATGCTGATGAATAATGTTGAATTTTCACCGATTGACGTAACTGCGAAAGCTATCATAAACCTTTCAAAGACTCCTAAGGAGTGCACTGTTTTCCATCCATATGATTATCACAGCATTTCCTTTGGAGATATAATTGATATTATCAAACCTTTAGGTTTAAATATCGAACCTGCTGAGGAAGAGGATTATGAAAATGCTTTAGATGAGGCACTTGCGGATAAATCAAAACAGGAAGGAGTGTCCGGTCTCATCACTTCAATAGGTTCCGGTAAAGTTAAAAAGATTTGGGTGCCTGTTGACAATACCTACACTATCCAGGCGTTATACCGTTTAGGCATTAAATGGCCATTCATATCTGAAGAATACATTTACACCTTTGTCAAATATTTGGATGATGTGGATTTCTTTAGTATTTAGAGGTTAAGGCGATGTATGAGAGAAATTATAAATTATTGCGAAATAAATTTGGGGAATTTTTCTTCCCAACATTATTCACATCCATGGCGGGCAATATCTGTTTGTTTGTAGATGGTTTGATTGTAAGTTTTTTAATTGGTGCGAGCAATCTTGCACCAATCCAAATAGTCGCTCCGGTAATTACTTTTGTCAATCTTATTTACTGGATGATTGGATTGGGAGGCAGTGTGCTTTGTTCTGTTTCAAAAGCGGAATTTGACGATGAAACAAGTAACGGTTACTTTTCGGTATCACTCATTTCACTCATTTCGATTGGGGTGTTAATTACTATATTGGGACTGTTGTTTTCCGGCAATATTGCACAGTTCTTATGCATTTCCCAACCTGGCCTGGCTTCAGATGTTAAAAGTTATTTCATAGCATTGATAATAGGAATGCCTTTTTTATGTTATATGATGAGTTTATCTTATTTTATAAGGGCAGATGGTATTCCAACATTGCCTTTCAGAGCCATACTGGTTGCTAACATTGTCAATATCTGTTTTGACATAATTTATATTAAAGTTTTTGGCATGGGACTTTCAGGTGCGGCATTGGCTACATCAACAGGTTATTTGGTCGGATCCGTTTTAATTTCATATTACTTCTTTAAAAAAGAGCGCACATTGGAATTTATTAGATTGAAAGTAAATTCATTCTTTAATTTCCTTAAAAAAATAGTAACTTCAGGATTTTCATCCGCATCAACCCAGCTATACTTAACCTTAAAATTGCTTGTAATAAACATTTTGGTTGGTCTTTGTATTGGAAAAGCTGGTGTTGTTGCATTCAGTATTTGTTATAACAGTTTATTCATATTATACATTTTCCTGATTGGAACCGCACAGACAATGTCTCCAATAGTGTCCGTTTACTTTAAGGAGGAAGACTATTCAGGCGTTAATTTTATTGTAAAAAGATCTTTAAAAATTGTTTTGGCTTCAAGTTTGGCACTGTCTGTTTTATTGATTGTGTATCCTCAAGCTTTGCTGTTCCTGTATAGTGTTAAAAATCCTGCGGATGTTCCTGTTGTATTGAATGCATTAAGGATATTTGCAATAAGTTATGTTGGAACCGCAATCACATTCCTATATACGTTTTATGCTCAGGCAATTCAAAGGAATCAGTTATCTACTATTATTTCATTGCTTGAAGGTTTTGTTTTGCCAATTTCTGTTGCAGTCATACTTATTTATCCACTTGGGGGAGATGGAATCTGGATTTCATTTGCAATGGCTGAATTGTTGACAATATTATTCATCTTCTTTTATTCAAAATACATTAATAAAAAGACCAACGGTGAATACACTGGATTTTTCATCAATAAGCATAATGATGATGAAAAGGTTTTCGAACATACCATCTCTGGCGATGTTGAAGAGGCGGTTAAGCTGTCTCGTGGTGTTCAGGATTACTTAAAGGGTAATAAATCAGCGACTTTAGTAAGTCTTGCTATTGAGGAAATGCTTGTAAATATCATTAACAATAATGAAAGCATTGATACAATAGATGTTATTGTTAGAAAGGATGATGACAATATTCTGATTTCCATTAAGGATACCGGTGTTGAATTCAATCCGGTTATTGAAAAGGAAAGTCTTGAATTCGATAATATATCTGTTTTAAATAAAATTGCAGATAAAATTGATTATTCAAGGGTTTTAGGTTTAAACAGTACTGTAATCACTATCAAAAATTAAACTATAAAAAGGGAAATTTCAAATTCCCTATTTTATTTATTTTTAAAAATTTTTTTCTACCAAAAATGCAATATGGTCTTTCTCGTAAGGTTCCAGTTTTACTTTTTCAATAATTCTAAAGCCTTTTTCTTTCAATTTTTTCTCTTGTTCCTTGAATATCTTTTTTGGCTTTTGTACAACATCAATACTTCTTGCTTTTATCATTAAAAGGCCAACACCATCATCCTTTGCAAAAAGATTCATATTTTTCATAAAAAGTTCGCTCTGTGTTGGTTGGGCGACATCACAGTAGACCAAGTCAACCTTTTCAACAATGTTCATATATTCTTTGGGTTTGGTTGCATCGCCTAAAATCGGAGCAATATTATGCCTTTGGCGTGAAAGCTGAACTAATTTTTTCGCTGTTGTTGGTGAAAATTCAACTGCATATATTCTTCCATTGATTACAATATCAGAAATATGGGAAACTGTTGTTCCGGTTGAAGCACCCAGGTACAGGACTTTTGAGGTTTCCTGAATCTCCAGATTTTCCAATCCGTTTAAAAGGGCTGCAGCTAGTTTTGAACGTCTGGGATTCCATATCCTATACTCTTCATCCTCTTTGATTAGCTCTTCACCATAAACTGAAATTCCGGGAGTCAGATTTTTGGTGGCAACATTTCCATCTTTAAAATAAACGTTCATGCTTTATCTCCTTTTCTTTCTTTTTTTACCTTTTCTCTTCTTATTTTTTGATTTGCCTTTTTCTTCTTTTCTTTTTTTAGTGGTTTTTGTTGGAAAAGGATTGTTTTTTTCAATTTCTTCTATTTTCTGGGTAAAATCATTAAATGCATTTTCATCAAATGTTTTTGTAAAAACGTCTCTTCTGACTGCCAGGGATATTTTGCCTGCAAGCATACGGGCAATTTTTCCGCGATTCCACCATTTTGCACCTCTTACCTGAGGATGCTGGTATATTAATCCGTATTTAGGTGGACGGTCTCCGCTTTTCAAATGTCTAAACAGTGCCTTTTCAGCACCCATTATCTGAACTGTGCTTGAAGGATATGTTGCAAGTCTTTTAAGACCGCCTGCATGTGAAATTAATTTTGCTCCAAGTGATGATCCGACAAGAAGTCTTAAGTTAGGTGCAATCTCTTCCATTTTGCTGTCGATATACTCTTCAATTTCTTTTCTTGTTTTTTGAAGCTCAAAAATGGAATTTGCATATCTGTTCATAATCTCTAAGTCAAGCGGATTGATATCATCCTCCAAATCCAGGACATTGCTTGGAAATGCATCAGGCTTTGCCTGCATGATGTTTTCTTTAGTTTTATTTTGAGATATTAACTTTATATAAGTCTCATTATTCTTGATAACGTCCATTTCAGGGAAATACAATGCATACCATTCTCTAATTCTCTCAATTAATTTGGAAATTGACTCATCAATCTCATCAATTGAGTTGATGGCCTGAATCAGATGTTTATCTTCACTTGCTGATTCCTTTTTAATTTTGTAGATGGCCAATCTTTGATAAATGTCGATGATGTCTTCACTATCCAAACCAAATTCCTCGTAATTGCTTCTCAGATATTCTCCTGCCTGGTTTGGATTTTGAATTTTGATATTGTCGATTGAGTAATCTGATAATCTTTTGTTGGATTCAATGATGATTTCATCATAGTCCTGCAGCACTTCCTCAATTATTTCCCTTTCTTCAGCTACAATTTTTTTATCTTCGATTTCTGCCAATCGGTTAAGTATTTCCTGCTCTGGAAACGGTTTTTCTGCAATTAATTCATTTTCACTGTTAAAGGCTAAAAATCCTTTTGTGCAGTATGTAATATAACATTCCATAAAATAAATTATTAATTTTATTTTTAATAAGTATTTTCAATATCTAATTGTCAGTTTAAAAGTTTCTGTCCGGATTTTAATTGAAAATTATTTTTCAAGTTTTAAAGTATTTTTAGAATGAAATTTAAAATATTAAATGTATGTCTCAAGAAAGTTTAGATGATTTAAAGTATGAGTTGGAACTTAAAAATGCTGAAATTGATGAGCTGACTATGGAACTTCAGGAAAAGAATGAGGAAATTAACAAGCTGAAGCTATATTCGACCAAGTTAAAATACGAAAGGAAAAACCTGGAAGATAAACTTGACACTAAAATTGACTATGACAAATCCCGAATGAAGGAACTGGACGATTTGACTGAAAAATTAAAGGAAAAGGATTTGATTATTGAAGATAAGCAGGATCAGGTTAAATACTTGAGGTCTTTAATTGATGACTACAAGTCCCAGTTAAATTCAAACACTGAAAATCTTGAGGTTCAGCTTAGAAAAATAACAAAGAATTATGAGGATTTGCTTAAGCAAAAGGACTCCATCATTGAAAAACAAGATGAGGAGATTTCAAATTTAATCAAATCTCGTGATGAAATTATAAAATCCAATAAGACCAATCTCATTAGCTTAAAATTGCAAAATGAAAAATATCAAGAAATCATCGATAAATTTACAAAAACTAATTAAATAATTAATTACAAAGTTGATAATATGTTAAAAACAGATGTTTGTGGAGTAGAATTTAGAAATCCATTGATGTTGGCTGCAGGCATTATGGGCAGCAATGCTTCATCTATGAATTGGATTTTAAAATCAGGAGCCGGAGGGGTAGTTTCTAAATCTTTTTCTTTAAATCCTCATCCGGGATATCCGAACCCGACAACCGTTGCAGTTGAAGGGGGAATTTTAAACGCAATCGGACTTTCAAATCCTGGTGTTGACAATTTCAAGGAAGAACTAAAAAAGATTGAAAGGGAAAATAATGTTGTCATTGCTTCAATTTACGGAGCTACACCTGATGAGTTTTCAAGGTTAGTCGGTGAAGTTCAGGAATACGTTGACATGATCGAGTTGAATATTTCATGCCCTCATGCAATGGAGGGTTTTGGAGCATCAATCGGTCAGGATTGTAATTTAAGTCATACTATTGTATCTGCCGCAAAAGATGCTGCAGAAGTTCCAATTATAGCGAAATTAACACCGAATGTCACTGACATTACAGAAATTGCAAAAACCTGTGAGGATGCTGGGGCTGATTGTTTGTCTCTCATTAACACATTGGGGCCTGGAATGAAAATCAATATTGATGTGGCAAGGCCTGTATTGTTCCATAAATCCGGTGGAATGAGCGGAAAGGCAATAAAGCCGATTGCAATCAGTAATGTTTATTCAGTTTTCGAGGCTGTTGACATTCCATTGATTGGTGTTGGTGGAATTTACACCTTTGAGGATGTTGTAGAATTTATATTCGCCGGTGCAAGGGCAGTTCAAATAGGTACAGCCATCATGGATGAAGGTGTAACTGTATTTGATGACATTAACAAAGGATTGGAGAAATTCATGACTGAAAAAGGTTATTCATCAATTGATGAAATGGTAGGATTGGCACATAGGGAGTTGTAAATATGATAAACGAACCGAAAATAGTGGAAATAAAAGAGATTATTGATGAGACTCCTACAATTAAAACTTTTAAATTTGATTGGGATTATGAAACTCTTGGAAAACCTAATCCTGGCGAATTTTTAATGGTTTGGAACTTTAAAAATGAAAAGCCGATGTCAATTTCACAAATCAATGATAATGAGTTGGCCATTACTGTTAAGAATATTGGTGAGTTTACCTCCCAACTGCATGATTTAAAAGTCGGCGACCAGATTGGAATCAGAGGCAGCTACGGTAACGGTTTTAATAATTCATTTGAAGGCAAAAACATATTGGCTATTGGTGGGGGAGTTGGTATGGCTCCGATTAGTTCAATAGCTACTGATTTGCTTGAAAAAGGCAATGACGTCACTGTCGTATCAGCGGCTCAAACAAAAGATGAATTGTTGTTCATCGACAGTTTGGAAAAGTTGGGTGCCAATGTTTGTCCATGCACTGATGATGGAAGTTTTGGCTTTGAAGGATTCGCAACAGATTGTACTATAAGTTTACTTGAAGATTCGACTTATGATTATGCATTTGTTTGCGGACCTGAGATAATGATGAAAGGACTATTCGATATTCTTGAAGCATCTTCAATAACTGCACAATATTCTCTTGAAAGATATATGAAATGCGCTCTAGGTGTATGTGGACAATGTTGTGTTGATAGTGAAGGATGGAGAATTTGTGTAGAGGGTCCCGTTTTTGAAAATGATAAAATTAAACAAATTTCAGAGTTTGGAAAATACAGAAGGGACGCTTCTGGTGTAAAATATTAATATACGGGTGATATCATGGGAGTCGACATTAAAAGTTACTTGAATCCGCCGGTTCTGCTGGTAATTTTCCTTCTGGTAATTTCATTGATGTTCATATTCCCAGTATTAAACATGATTCTTTTAGGAGCTATTCTTGCCTATTTGGTAAGCCCTGTTGCTAATAAGATTCAGTCAAAATTAAGATTTTCATCCGTTTCAATTTTGCTTGCAATGATTGTTGTTCTGGTGCCTTTGATATTGCTTGTAGCTTATATATCATATGAAATCTCATCGGTTATCACTACATTTTTGGCAAGCAATTATTATTTCGATCTCAGTCACTTTATTTCACAGCTGCCGATTGATACAAATTCAATTAATTCATCAATCAATTCATCAGCAACCGAAATAGGGAAATATCTGTTGCAGTATACAGTTAATTTCTTAAGTAAATTTTTAAATATTAGTCTGGACCTGTTTATTTTAGTCTGTTCAGTATTTTACTTTGTTCGTGATGGAGATAAATGCTTAAATTTTGTCCGTGATTTTGTTCCGGATGATTCCAAGGACTTTTTTGACAATACCGTGGAATCCGTAAAAGATGTATTGAGAAGCATATTCTATGGACACTTTTTAACATCAGTCATCATAGGCATATTTGGAGCAATAGGCTATTCTCTTTTAGGTTATCCCTATGGAATATTTTTAGGTGTTCTGACAGGAATATTGCAGCTAATTCCGGTATTTGGGCCTTGGCCGATTTACTGGGCATTGTTTTTCGTGGACATCTTTGGGGGAAATTACCCAAGGGCGATTGTTGTTTTGCTTTTCGGATTTTTCCTAAGCACTATTGACATGTACATAAGGCCGATGCTATCAAGCCACTATGCTGAGATACATCCGTTAATCCTGCTTATAGGATTTTTATCAGGGCCTCTTGTTTATGGGGTTGTGGGATTCATTGTCGGACCTTTAATTTTAGGAATAACCTATACAGTTTTGGATAATTATAGAAAAGAATATCTTCTTGGAGATGAATAAATGCAGAGAAATGTTGTTATTTTAGATATTGATTATGTTACTTTTGAAGAAAAGCCAGTAATTAGATTATTTTCAAAGGATGGCGATAAAAACATAGTTTTACTTGATGACACATTTGAACCTTACCTATATGTCATGTCCGATGATTTGGATGAATGCATAAGTGAAATCGAAGAGAATTTGGATGTTGTTAGTGTCGAAAAGGTCACTAAAAAGGATTTCCAGATTGAAACTGAATTCCTGAAAGTCACTTTCAAACATCCTCAGGAACTTGCCAAAAACAGGGATGCATTAAGGGATTTGGAGACTGTCATTCAAATCAGGGAATTTGACATTCCGTTTTATAGAAGATATCTTATGGACAGAGATGTAATCCCGATGACTGAAGTTGTAGCTACCGGTGAAGAGGTAGATTCATTTTTAAATTTGGATTCTAAAAAACAGGATATCACTATCATTAAATTAACTGACGAATTAAAAAGGGTTCCGGAATACCCTCAAAAATTCAGAATATTGAGCTTTGACTTGGAGGTTAGAAATCCTCACGGCATGCCTAACTCCGAGGAAGATGAAATTATCATGATTGGAGTTGCAAGCAATTTCGGCATAAATCAGGTAATTTCAACAAAAACCAATTCAGATAGCTGTGGAGACTTTGTAAATCAGGTATCTTCAGAACGCGAGATGATACAGGAATTTGTAAAGATTATCAAAGAAAACAATATTGACATTATTGTAGGATACAATTCAGATAACTTTGATTTCCCTTATCTAAAGGACCGCGCCAAACTTTTGGGTGTTGATTTGGATATTGGAATGGATGGATCTGACGTCAAATATATCAGGAGAGGTTATGCAAATGCCGCTTCTTTTAAAGGATTAATTCATGTAGATTTATATCTGGTTATGAGGCGTTACATGTCTCTTGAAAGATATACATTAGAAAGGGTTTACTATGAATTATTTGGAGAAGAAAAAATCGATGTTCCCGGAGAAAGGATTTGGGAGTTCTGGGACAATGGCGGTGAAGAGCTTGATAACCTGTTTGATTATTCTTTGGATGATGTTATTTCCACTTTGAAAATTGCCGAGCAAACATTGCCTCTTAATTTAGAACTTACCCGTATAATAGGTCAACCTCTATTCGATGTTTCCCGTATGGCAACTGGCCAGCAGGCAGAATGGTTTTTAGTAAAACAGGCTTATTTTGATGGGGAAGTTGTTCCAAATAAACAGGGGTCAAATTTTGCCGACCGCGCAAATGCAGAGGATAACGAAGGAGGATATGTAAGGGAACCAGAAACAGGGCTGCATGAAAACCTTGTTCAGTTCGATTTCAGGAGCCTGTATCCAAGCATCATCATTTCAAAAAACATATCTCCAGACGTCATGGTTTTGGGGGATGTTGAAAATGAGGATGATTATAATATTTCTCCTGAACACGGTCTTAAATTCATGAAATCTCCAAAAGGATTTATTCCGTCTGTCATTGACAAGATTTTGCAGGAAAGATTCAGAATAAAACGTGAAATGAAAGCTTCAGATGACCCTCAACAAAAAAAGGCTTTGGATGTACAACAGCAGGCAATCAAGAGATTGGCAAATACCATGTATGGAATTTATGGATTCCCAAGATTTAGATGGTATTCCTTCGAATGTGCAAAGGCAATTACATCATGGGGAAGACAGTATATTAAATCCTCAATAAAAAAAGCTGAAGAATTCGGATTTTATGCGATATATGCCGATACTGATGGTTTTTACGCAAAATACAAAAAAGAAAAAGAGTAAGAGAAAATTAATTCTCTTTAAATTTAGGTTTTAGTTATTTTTATACTGGATTTTGCTGCAGTTGCTACTACATATTTATTTGCGGATTTTACTACAACTTTATGTGTTCCAACACTAAGGTTTTTGACACTAATTTTAGCAGTACCGTTTGCATTTGTTTTAGCAGTATAGGTTTTTACAGTTTTTCCAGTGTACACTTTAATGCTTACTTTAACTCCAACAACTGGGTTTTTATTCGCAGTGTTTTTAACAATAACTCTGAATTTCTTATTTTCACCTTTTTTGGCGGTTAATTTTTTAGGAGTTAATTTAGCAGGTGCCTTTTTAACAACAAATTGACTAGTTTTTTTGCTTGCTGTAAAGTTTTTACCGTCGTTTGAAGAAACTTCAACTTTATATGTACCTGGTTTAAATGAATCAAGGGAAATTCTTAATGTTCCGTCTAATCCAGTTTGACCATTGTAATTGTAGTAACTTCTTGAGTTTGGATAAATTTTAACATTAAGCTTACCAGCATAAATTGCTTTTTTATTTTTTGTGTTGGTTAACTTAATTTTATAGATTGAACCGCTTTTATAATATCCTGTTACTTTTTTCACGGTAATTTTTGCGGTTGATTTTTTAACTTTTACAGTTTTTGTCACGGTTGAAGCAGTATATCTGGAATCTGCCATAGTTACAACTATTTTATGAGATCCTACTGCTGTAGGAGCATAATTCACATATATCATACCTTCGCTGTTTGCTTGGTAAAGATATGCCTGTGAAGCTTTGCCTGTGTAAACCTGTACTAAAACAATAGCGTTAGCCACTCTTTTACCGGTTGATTTATCGGTAACTTTAATGGCTGCTATATTTCCACTGTTGTAGTAGTAGGTTTTTGGTACAGTAACTGTCATTTTGGTTGCTATGCCTAAGATTGTAATACTTCCACTAGCTTTTTTCTCTTTGATATTTTTAGTGTCATTGTTGCTGACTGTCAATGGATATTCTCCAGGGATTAAACCACTCACATTAATTTCTGCAGTTCCATTAGCTCCAGTTTGGAAGTAATAGTCTTTTGCAGTTGTATTTGCCATATATAAATGGAGAATAATTCCTTTCATCGGAGCTCCAGTTTTAGCATTTGTTACATCAATAACCACTTTTTTGGTTGATTTGTAATGTTCTTTGTATGGATTGATAGCAATGTTTATTGATGCTATGTTAATAATAATATCAGTTTTATTAGTTCCTTTAACGTCATTAGAACCTGTTAATGTTAATGAATAAGTTCCTGCAGGACAATAAATATAGTTACCAATGTTGTATCCGGGATAGAAATCCTCATTTGGAACTGTGATGATACCATTGTCATCACTTTTAAATTCTTTGGAAGTACTGATGCTCATACTTCCTCCAATATTACGAGTTATCCAAGTGAGTTGGGTTGTATTTTTCATTCCTGATATTGAAATAGTTTTATTTGGTAGAACCGCAAGATTATTGTCACTATCTAAAATTTTGAATGTAAAATTGCCTACAGAATAATCTGTTTCTTTATTTAATACAATAATTTTAATATTGTAAATTCTATTGATTGTAATAGTTTTAGTCAATGTTTTATTTTCAGTATAATTAATTGTTAAATTACCAGTAACATCAAAAGGATAGTCAAAGTGTAGTGCTTTATTAATAAGTTCAAAATTATCTATCTCTTTAGTAATTGTATTATTTCCATCTTTATATGATGCAACCAAAGATATTTTATCTTTGTCTAGGTCATATACAGTAACACCATCAGTTATTTTGATAGGTACTACTACTTTTTTAGTTGAAGTTACATTAGCATTAGCTGCATCAATAATTTTTGCACCGATTACTGATAGTTTCATTGTAGTTTGTGAACTTGTGTAATTTGAATTGCCTAAAAATTTAATGAATATGTTGTGATTTCCAACAGTTAAATTTTCAGTTAAAATGACACTTTCATTAGCATAATTAAATCTTATAACTTTACTTCCTTCAGTAACATTCAAATCCCCGGTTTTAATATTAACTGTCTGAGATTCATTGTCTTTTACAGTTACTGGAATTTTCGCAGTTTCTTTTTCGTTAATTGTTACATCCTTAGAAACTACAGTTGTAGCTTTTGGTGATGTGCCTTCATTTGTACCATTGTCTGAAATGACATCAATAAATCCGTCATCAGTGGATAAGATATCTGCATCCATTGCAGCATCACTTGCACAAACTGACCCAACGCTTACTAATAGGAATATTGACATCACTATTAATAAGATATAAGAGTTTTTAAGTTTCATAACTTTTATCCTCCTTTTAAAAAGAAAATTTTTTTCAAAAATAGTTAAATTTTCTAGTATAATAATTTAAGTAGTTATTTACATATAAAGTTTTGTTCTATTTGTATTCAGTTTAACTTTATATTCTAATAAAAAAAGTGAAGAATAATGATTTATTCTTCTATGTATGAATCAATGTCAATATCTAAATTGTCACAGATTTCTTTTAGTTGAGCATATAATTTTTCATCAATTGGAATTCCATTGGCTTCGGCTTCAGCAATTCTTTTGATTTCCAAATCTCCAGGGATTGCAACAGTTTCACCGGTAGCTCTGATTTGACTTACAAAGTCTTCAGTATGCTCTACAAATTCATCAAAGTCTCCGAATTTGGATGGATCAATTACGACATATAAATCCCCTTTAGTACAATCTTTGTCTGGTGAAGCGGTACCTGTTACTCCTTTACCGTATCCTGCCTGTACCAATGGTCCGGTTAAAATTTCGATTAATGCGGCAAGAGCATATCCTTTAAATCCTCCGAATGGTAAGATTGAACCTTCAAGTGCTGCTTCAGGGTCATTTGTTGGATTTCCGTCTTTATCTAATGCCCATCCGTCAGGCAAATCTAATCCTTTTCTTTTTGATTCAATGATTTTTCCACGGGCAGTAATTGAAGTTGCCATGTCTACAGTAATGTAAGTTTCAGATGGAATACCTAATGCAAGAGGGTTTGTACCGATTAAAGGTTCTTTACCTCCTAAAGGTGCAATTGCAGGGTCTGTATTTGCAAGAACAAGACCAATACAGTTTTCTCTTAATGCTAAATCAGAGTAAAATCCGGTAACTCCAAAGTGATTGGTATTGTGAACTCCTACACAACCAATACCTACTTCTTTAGCTTTTTTAATAGCTATTTGCATAGCTTTGTATGATACTGCCTGTCCAAATCCGCTGTTACCGTTAATCAATGCAATAGCAGGGGTTTCTTTTTCAATAGTAATATTGTCGTTTAAATTAATAGTTCCTGATTCAATACTAATTAGGTACTGTGGGAATCTGCCAAGCCCGTGGGAAGTGAATCCTTTTAAATCCGCATCAATTGTAGCTTCCGCCACTAGCTCTTGGTCTTCTTCACTAGCTCCCAGCTTTTTCAATATTTCTTTTACGAGAGCTATTTCTCTATCTTTCATTATCTTCATTTTATCACTCCTTATTAGTTAATTAAATCAGTATTCAATAGTGGATCCTTCAAAAGCTTTAACAGTGATTTTTTCATCATCAGTAACTTTACCGATAATTTGACAGCTGCAATATTCTTTTAAAGTGTTCATGATTTTATCTGCTTCACTTTCATCACAGATAACTACAAAACCGACACCCATATTGAAAACTTTATACATTTCTTTGATGTCGACATTCTGTTCATAAATTAATTTGAATATTTCCGGAACTTCAGGAAGGTCTACAATATCGTATCCTACACCTTTTTTCAAACGTCTAAGATTGGTGAAGCCTCCTCCGGTAATGTGAGCAAGTCCATTAATTTTATATTCTTTCTCAAATAAGGCTACAATAGGTTTAACATAAAGTTCAGTAGGTCTTATCAATTCTTCACCGATGGTGGTCTCGCCGTTAGGCATTTTATCATCTACGGTAAATCCGGCATCGTCAAACAATGCTTTTCTGGCTAAACTGTATCCGTTAGAGTGTATACCATTACTGTTAATACCAATTAAGACATTTCCATGTTGGATATTTTCTCCGGTGATTATCTTATCGATATCCACAAATCCGATACCTGTTCCTGCAAGGTCGAAATCTTTAATAATTCCTGGAAGTGAAGCTGTTTCTCCTCCAATAATTGCTATTTTAGATTCCACAGCACCTTTAACAAGACCTTCTGCAATTTCAGAAGCTCTTTCAGGGTCAGGCTTTTCAACAGCAAGATAATCCACTAAAGCTATTGGTTCTGCACCAACACATAAAATATCGTTTACAACCATTGCAATACAATCAATACCTACGGTATCGTATTTGTTCATCATTTCTGCAATTAAGATTTTACTTCCAACACCGTCAGTACTCATTGCAATAGCTTTATCTCCTAATTTAACTAAAGCAGCATAATGCCCGCTATCAGTAATAATGTCTCTATATGATAATGTTGACTTGAGTTTGTCAGCTAATTTTGATACTGTAACTGCTTCAAGGTCTATGTCAACACCAGATTCTGAATAAGTAACCATTTTTCCACCCTATTGTTTGATTAAATTAATTTATGCCGTATATGTTACAACATTATATATTATAGTAATACTTTGTTGTAATTACTATATATTATTAATGAATTCTCACACAATCTAAATTGATTGGAGTTTTTGTTTCAATTTTGTAGCTTCTATGAATTGAAGATGCGAGGTCCACAGTTTTGTATGGATCTCCATGACAGGTAATGACTTTTTCCGGTCTTGGATTAAGCCTTTTAACATATTCCATAAGTTGTCTTCTGTTGGAGTGACCACTGAATCCGTTAATTGTTTTGACTTCCATTTTAACACAGAATTGTCTGGTTCTTCCATCATCATCTTCAAGAGGAATTTCTTTCCATCCTTTTTGGACCCTTCTACCCATGGATCCTTCAGATTGGTATCCAACAAAGATTAATGTGTTTCTTTCATCTTCACATAACCACTTGAAGTATTCAACTGAATTTCCTCCGGTTAACATACCTGATGTGGATAATATGATTGCAGGTTGCCTGCTTTCAACAATTTCTTTTCTTTGGTCATGATTTTGAACTTTTTCGAACATGTCTGATACAAACGGATTTCTTCCCATATGGAATATTTGGTCTCTCAAGTCTTTACTTAAGTACTCTGGTCTTGCAGTGTGAATTGCGGTTGCTTCCCAAATCATTCCGTCAATGAAGATAGGTACTTCTTCAATTAATCCGTGTCTCATGTATTCTTCAAGTACTACCATAAGTTCCTGTGCTCTTCCTACTGCAAATACCGGAACCAATACTTTTCCGCCACGTTTAAGTGTTTTGTAGATGGTTTTCATCATTTCTTTTTCAGCATTGTTCCTGGAAGGCTGTACGTCTTCCCTTCCACCATAGGTACTTTCCATAATCACGGTTTCAGCACGTGGGAATCTGATTGTTGCAGGTTCCAATAATCTTGATGGTTCATATTTGAAATCTCCGGTATATACTAAGTTGTGTGCTCCGTCACCAATGTGCATATGGGAGATTGCGGAACCAAGGATGTGTCCTGCATTGTGTAAGGTTAATCTGATGTCTGGAGAAATGTCGGTTACTTCTCCGTAATCTAAGGTGAGGGTATTTTTAATTGCTTGTTTTACATGCTTTGATGTAAATGGTAATGGATTGCCTTCTCTGTGAGCAATATCCAAATGATCGAATTGTAAAAGGGTTGTCAAATCCCTTGTTGGAGTTGTACAATAAACCGGTCCGTCATATCCGTAGTGGAAGAGGTATGGTACAAATCCACAATGATCCAAGTGAGCGTGAGAGATAATAACTGCATCCAATTCTTCAATTGAAAATTCAGGTGCATTCAAATAAGGGAATGCATTTTTATTGTCTGATGCAGCAACATTAACACCACAATCTAATAAAACACGACTGTTTGGTGTTTGTAAAAGCATTGATGAACGTCCAACTTCTTTAAATCCTCCCATTGAAGTAACTCTTGCCCAGTCATTTGGGTATTTACTTCCTTGGTGGATTTGACGTCCAAGGCGTTGTAATAATTTTTTTCTGTCTTTACTGCTATTTTTCTGGATTGTTCTTATTTTTCCAATGATGTCTGAACTGATTGGAGGTGTCCTTAATATTTTAGGCGCCCATCCGGTATTTTTAACAATATTTCTGGATGTCACTCCATATTTACCAATAACAAGTCCTGGCTTTTTGGCAGTGATGACCACTTCTCCAGTTACGGTATCAAAGTAAATATCAGTAATTTCAGCACCTTCAGGAACTATCTCATGTATTTTATTTATAGTTTCTTCAGGTTCAAGTAAAGCGCTTTTATCAGATCTTATAATAATTCTTTTTCTGAGTTCTTTTGCAAGTGATCTAATCAAGTCACCGTTTTCTGTTATAATTTCTGGATTTTTGGTGTAAACTACCACTTCAGGTCCTTCAAATTCTACTTTTGAAACCTGGATTTCATCTGGTAGTTTTTGCAAAATTTCTTTTTTAATATTTTCTAAAATATCTGAAGTCATATAATCCCTTCAAAAATAGTTTTGTGTATTATTATAGTTTATGAAAAGCTTTAAGCTATAATCAGGTAAATTTCATAAACTATCTACACAATATTATATAAAAAAATAGTTAGTTATGAAAAATAAGTTTTGCTTTATATCTTATCCAAAATCTCATTAATTTTTTCAATATCTAACATTTCAAAGCCGTCTTTATCCACTTTAGCGACTAAGTATCCATTTCCGGAATAAGTGTCACGTTCAGCAGCAGCTCTAATAGCTCTTATGGCTATTTCAATTCCTTCGTCAGTTGTCAAATCATCTCTGAATCTATCTTCAAGAACACCGTATGCAACGATGGAACCTGAACCTGTGGAAATGTATGTGTCTTTAATCATACCTCCGGCAGGGTCTAAAGAGTAGAGAGATGGTTTATCTCCGTCCATTCCACCAAGTAATGTTTGAACATACATTGGTCCGGAACGTAAAATATTTGCTGTTAATGATGCAGCCGCTTTTACGCTGATTTCATCATTATTCCTCATTTGGTATAATGAAACTTCAGCTTCAATAACTTTCATTAAGCTTTGTGCGTCTCCAACAGAACCAGCTATGGTTGTTACAATATGATCGTCAATTTTAAATATTTTTTCTGCGACTTTGTGAGCTACCAAGTTTCCCATACTAGCCCTTCTTTCGCTTGCAAATACAACTCCATCTTTACAAGTAATTCCAACGGTGGTTGTACCTTCTAATATTTTGTCATCCATTTAAATTCACCTCATATAAGAGTATAAAATATCTAATTTCAACTACTTAAGGTAATATATTAAAATCAAATTTAATGTTGTTAATTTTATTTAAAATCAGAATCAATTATTAGTATAAACTAACAATATTAATATTATCCATTTGCATATATAAACTTTTCTTATTGGGGGGTCTAGATGAAATATAAAAAAATTGGAGATATTTTAATCATCGATAAAAATTATCCTGATGATGATTTTGAAAAGTTATCTGAAAAACATAATGTTAAAACCATAATGGAGATAGACCATATTCAGGGAACCAAAAGGGAACCCGTTTACAGGATTCTTTATGGTGATGAAACAGAAACAATAAATAAGGAAAACGGATGTTTGTTTAAATTGGATTTGGCTAAGGTGATGTGGTCAAAAGGAAACAATAATGAAAGGTTAAGAATTGCCAAGCTGGTTCGAGATGATGAAACTGTCATCGACATGTTTGCAGGAATAGGTTATTTTTCAATTCCTATTGGAGTTCATTCAAATGCAAAGCAGGTTTATGCAATAGAAATTAACCCGAATTCCTATCATTATCTGTGTGAAAACATCAAACTAAATAAATTGGACAATATAACTCCAATATTAGGCGATTGCATGGTTGAAACCCCCAAACTAAAAGCGGACCGCATATTAATGGGATATGTAAAAACCACCCATCATTATCTGAAAGTGGCAATCGACAGTTTAAATGAAGGGGGAATATTGCATTATCATGAAACGGTTCCAGAAAAGTTGATGAATTCAAGACCGATTGACAGAATTGTTGCTCAGGCTGGAGACAGGGAGGTTGAGCTTCTAAAAATAAATAAGATAAAAAAATATTCGCCGGGAGTGCAGCACGTTGTTATTGACGCTCGGATAAATTAGCAATGTTGTCCAAAAGATTTTTGTTCAGCCATTCATCGTTAATGTATTTTTCATAAACGCATAATCTTTCAATTAGTTTAAACCCTGCATCTTCAGTTAGTTTTTCAAGTTCATCAATTCCCGGCCATGGGGATGTGATATTCACATAATCCGGGCTTACCGGTGAAACACCACCCCAATCATCAGCGCCGCATAATAAGAATATCTGGGCAGTATCGTTATTCAGGTTAGGCGGGACTTGAATGCTGACGTCAGTATCTTTGAATACTAATGTTCCTGCAATAACTGTCCTGATCATATCTAAAAAGCTAGGTTCTTCCCAATTTTCCATTTCAATTCCAGGTATTGGTGTAAAATTTTGTATGATGACTTCCTGAATATGTCCGTATTCATCATAAATTTCTTTTATTGTTAAAAGAGATTCTGCAATCTCTTCTTTGGTTTCCCCAATTCCGATTAATATTCCTGTGGTGTATGGAATTTTAAGTTTTCCGGCATTTTTAATGGTTTCAATTCTCAGTTCCGGATTTTTACCGGGACTTTTATTATGTGCCGGCAGTTCCATTAATCTTTTTGAAGAATTTTCAAGCATTAATCCCATTGATGCATTGACTTCTTTCAAGCGTTTTAAATCTTCGTATGCAAAATTGCCTCCGTTAGTGTGGGGAAGCAGGCTGGTTTCATCTAATGTCATCTGGCATACATCAACGATATAGTCAATCATGCTGTCATAACCATATTCCTTGAGTTTCATGCGAACGATTTCTTCCTCATCCGCATCTTCACCAAAAGTAAATAATGCTTCAGTACATCCATGCTTTTCTGCTTCTTTTAAATCAGCAAGGATTTCCTCTTTGGTTTTGAGAATGATTGCATGAGGGTCATCAGGATTCTTTTTAAAATTACAGTATCCGCAGTCATTTCTGCAGATTTCAGTTAATGGTATAAATATATTTTTAGAAAAAGTAATATGATTATTCTCCCTATATTTTGCGGTTTCCAGCATGAACTTTATTATTTCACTGTCAGTTGCATTTAATATTTGGAGAATATCATCTTTTGTTGTTGATGTCATGTTTATCCTTTGTCTTCAGATACGGTAACTTCCACATAAAGTGGAGGGATTTCGTTTTTATCTTCCCAAATAGCGATTATAACATCAAAACTTGGAAGTTTAAATATTTTGTATTCGACTACCAGTCCCATTGATTCCAAATCTTCCTTAACTCTTAAGAATCCCTTTGTATCAACAGAGTTTGTAGTAATCTCGCTTTCTTGTATATTTTTATCTCCCGCTTTTAAAATTTCATCTAATTTATCAGAGTCGGGTTCTAATTCAGTTCCTCCTAGAATTTCACCAATTTCAGTAAGTTTGGCATCAAATTCATTGAGAGGTATGACTTTTCTAGACCTTCCTCTAACAATCAAAATTTTATCATTATCAATTGCAGGCCTTGATCCTTTAAAAGCATCAAAAAATCCCATTACCTGTCCTGCAATTTCATAAGTTTTTTTCATTAAATCAAGTCCTATTCAATATTTAACTCTTCTTTAAGTTCTCCCATAGTGGTAACTTTTTCAGCAAATGCATTGTGCCTGTGAATACTTTCATGATTTTCTTGACGGCAGGTAATTAATGTGTCATCAGGGAAATCAGAATATTTGTTTGCAATGCTTTCCATCATGTTTCTGACACAGTCTTCAACAAATACTGGTTTTCTGTGTGCATTTAAAACAGTTGCATTTTCATCAGGTCTTTTCAATAATTCGCACACTGGTGAACTCATTGATTTTTCAATAATATCAATAAAGTCTTCTGCTTTAACAGTTTTATCTTCTGGAACTTCCATCATTAATGTTCCAACACCTCTCTGATTGTGAGAAGCAAAAGTAACTGTATCTAATACTTTTTGAGTGGTTTCTTCGTCTAAGAATTCTAATAATTTATTTTTATCAGATTCTCTTACGGACTCCTGTGCACAAGGACAAACGGTCATTCCAATGACTTCAGCTCCAACACTTTTTCTGATGGTTACGGCACCATCATCATCTCTAAGTCCAATAGCTTTTGCTATTAGTTTAGCCATTTCCTGTGTTTTGTTTTTAGTCACCGGGGACTCTCTCATGAACATAAAATCAGTAGTCATTGAGATTTCAACACGTTTTGCATATTCGTGTTTAGTCATCATGCAAGACACAATTTTAGCGCATAATGATTCAACATCAACGGTGGAATCTTCAGCAACAGTTTCAAGAACTTCACTGATTGCTTCTGGGTTTCTAGACATGTGCACACCTTTTTGATCATTTGGTAAGTCTACAAATGCATCAAAAGTAGGTAGTAATATTATAGGTCTTTTATTTGTTCTTTCTAATTGTAATAGTTTTTTAACTCCGGTCACGCCTACTCTAGTTAATTTGATAGGTATGCTTGGAGCGTCATCTTGTGTGTCGGGTAAGCATACTGCCAATTTAATTACCTCGAAATTTTTTAGTATAAACATTATATATTTATCATGTCTTTTTATTTATATATTTAGTTTAAATGCCGATATGAAAATATTTTTAATGTTTTTTTAATGGAAATTGTTTTTAACACATTAATTTCAAAAAAATAGTTGATTATTTTAAAAATTTAAAAAGAAATAAAAAATGTTTAAAAGCAGTAATAACACTGCTTTTTTGAGTAAATTTTATAAGATGTTTGAAGATCCCATATCTTCTTTAATAACATCTAATACAGTTTGAGTATAGGTTCTTTCTATAATTGGGTCTTTTAATAATTCTTTAATAAATGCATTCAATTCATTGGTGTTTCTGAATTTAGCAATTAAAAATGCGTCATATTCTCCAGTAACATCGTAAATTCCTACAACATTTTTATTAAAGAAAGTTTTTTCTTCCCAGTTTTTAAGTTTTCCACCTTTAACTCTGACACCAATGATGGTAGTTAAAACGAATCCAAGTTTTTCATGGTCAATTACTGGTGAAAATTTCTTAATAACTCCAGATTTGACCATTTTATCAATACGATTGTGGACAGTTCCTACAGATACATCTAAACTACGTGATATTTGTCTATAGGAAGTTCTAACATCTTCATTGATTATTTTAAGAATGTTGATGTCTGTATCATCAAGTTTTATAACATTATCTTTGGTTTTTACCATATAGTATCTCCCATAAATTAATATGTTAATTTTAGATTTTTAAATCTGATAAATTAACTTATAATAATAATGACTGTTTCATTATATTTAAAAGTATTTATTGTTTGTCTAATTTTTTTAATATTTTCTTTTTTAACTTTTATATTGTAAATTTAATTGCCGAATTTTATTTATATTGATGCCATAAATTATTTATTTTTGATAATTATTCGTATTAATATGAACAAATTTAATGGTTTTTTTGAACTAATGAAAAAAATATTTAAACTAATTTATTCAAATTCAAGTTTTATCAAACTAATTTATTATGGTTCAAGTTTTATTAAAATGTTTTGAAGGTCTTTAACTGTTGCATTTGTTTTTATTCCTAATGGGTTAAAATGGGTTTTAACAGCGATAAATCCTTCTTTTTTAATTTCATCAAATATCAAATCTAATTTGGCCGCACTAATTCCTAAGGATTTGCAGATTTTGTGAACATCGTAAAATGTTGCAGGCGCATCGGCTTCCAAAAGGCAACTGTTTAAAAGTTTCAAGGCTTGTTTTTCTGTATTTATTTTTTTATTTTCAATTTCGTCAATCATTTTTTGAATAAATTCACAATTTTGAATGTCTCCTAACCATAATGGTCCTGCATGAATTAATTTTTCACCACAAACGGGGCAGAATTCATCAACTGAAGTGGCCAGACCCAAACTGGTCTGTCTGTGGAGGCAATGTTTGCAGTGACTGATGTATCCGATATTTTTTAAACTTTCATCAGTTCTTTTTGAACCTTTTTTAACATTTATGTATAATCTCATATAATGTTCAGTACTATGGGACATTTTCACTTCAATGCATTTTGCATATTTTGAAAGGGTCAATGCAACAAATCCTGCCAATATCCTTATGCCTGTCTCATGACAGTATTCGCTTTTGTAAGGTTTTGCATTATATTTGCGTATGCACGGTTCTTTATAAGTTCCACATAAAGCAGAAGTGTCAGTTGCAGTCACGCACAGCAGTGAATTTCTTCCTGCACAGTAACCTGCAGAGTCTAAAAATGGAGATGGTGTTCCAAATGGATCAATATCGATAACATCAAATTTCCCTCTCATCATTCTCAAAAACATACTGGCGTCATGCTGATGAACTTCAATGTCTTTTAAACCGTTTAATTCAATATTATGTCTTTCATAGTGGTTTGCCACTTCGCTAATGTCGTTAATGTAGACATTTCCGACACCGTCGATTTCATTTTTATAACGGATGCCTCTGATTCCGCTTCCACCAAACAAATCGCAGATGTCAATGTCTCTTTCCTGTTCCCTTTGGAATACCTGCAGTGCAAGTATTGATAAATCCCTATTTAATTCCATGTGGGGGTTGTAAAAAACAGGTGCATCAGATGAAATTTTATCAAATTCCGGAAATTCGATTTTTGTCAATCCCTCTTCAATACTTTTAATTTTATATTCATCCATTTGTTTCACTCTTGATTGTTTTAATTATATTAACTAATGTTTTAAATATTTTGATTTAAATAATCCCAGAAATATCTCATACTTTTCTAGGCCTTATATCTGTGGCTTGTAGTATTAATAACTTTTTTTTCACAACTCAAATCCAATAGAAATAAGGATTTCTACAAATCCTTAAAAAATTTAAATAATGACTATTGGCATAAATATATAACATGAGCAAAGACCGCGAAAGCATGAAGGGAACATATTTCATCTCTTCAATTTCAACAACTTCATTCCTTGTTGAATTTGGAGTATTATCAATTTTTACTTTATTCCTACTTGATGTTTTGAATTTCTCGATTCCATTGACATCAAGGGTTTATGCATATTATTACGGCTTTGCATATTTTCTGCCTATCCTGGTCGGATACATTTCAGACAAATACATGAACAAATCCACTGCACTGACCATCGGTTTTGTTTCAATGATAATAAGTCAATTGTTCCTATGTCTTTCCGCCTCATTATATACTCCCAACAATCCTGTTCGAGATACAATAATCTTTAATTTGCAAAACATTGCATACTTTATAGGATTTCTGTTCCTCGCTCTAGGAACTAGTTTCGCATCCCTTTCAATCACGCATATAATCAATACCATCAATAATGAATCATCAAGAATTAAGGGATTCTCCATTTATTATCCCATTTTGAATTTTGGAGTATTGATTGGAGTAATCATAACAAGTTTGGTGGTGGGAAATGACAATTATGAATTATATGTATGGATCTTCTTTATATTCGCAATTATTTTAACTATCGGGCTCATTACCTTTAGATTAAGCAAAGAGAAGTATCTAGTTGACAATGACGGTAACCCTATGAAGGATGACTATTCAAAGGATTCCATAATTGAAGAGTCGAATAAACTTCTCAGGGACTTATCACATGAAAGCATATTCAAAATCAAAGATTTAAACATTAGGCAACGAAGAAAGTTGTTCAATGATTCGCTTACACCCAATGACAAGGATGGGTTAACTGTCTTTTTCATATTTTTAATGATAATAATCTTTTATAGAATTGCATTTTCCCAAACCAGCATATCCCTTATCTTTTTTATAGATATGTATGTTCAAAGGGATTTGAGCTTTTTTACAATACCTGTACAAATGTTTTCTCTGCTTAACCCACTGTTCATTTTAATTTTAGGCCCTATTCTTATTAAAGTCAATGATAAGCTGGACAAAAAGAAAATTGAACTGGACTTCATAAAAAGAACCATACTTGCCCTGTTGGTCTTGGTTCTCTGCTTTGCGCTGCTAACAGTAATTGGTTATTATATAGATATTGATGCTGTGAATAAAATTAGCCTGATTTGGATTGTTGTTTTTGAATTATTCCTAGCAGTATCAGAACTTCTTTTCTCAATTGCGGGTTATAGTATGGTTGGTGATTTGGCACCTGAAAAATATTATTCATTGTTTTTCGGTTTCTTCATAGCTACAAAGTCTATTGCAACGTTCTTGTCCGGATTCATATCATCATGTTTCCCAGAGGAAGGAAGTGTGTCTTTTATTTTTGGCTTGCCAATTAACGGACTGATGACATTTTTCATAACATTTGTAATTATGAACCTGTTCACTGCATTTGTTCTAATCATTTATAGAAAAAAATTGATTGGAAAAATGCATCTCGAAGATTTGAATTCTGCATAGTCATATATTCTTAAATACAAAAATTAATAAAGATTATATTATGAGTAAAGATGCAAGCGAAACCAAAAAGGGAACATATTTCATTTCTTCACTGGCAATGACGTCCTCCCTTACAGAATATGGAATTTCATCAATATTTACTTTGTTTTTAATACATGTACTTCATTTTTCAATTCCATTGTCCTCAAGCATGTATTCACAGTACTATGGATTCGCTTACATTCTGCCGATTTTTGTCGGGCTGATTTCAGACAGCTATCTGACTAAAACCAAATCGCTTCTGATAGGTTTCATCTCAATGATAATAAGTCAATTGATCCTGTTTGCATCAGCTTCGCTATATGCTCCAGGTGCAGTTGAACAAACGGTAATTACATTTAATCTGCAGAACACCCTGTTTATAGTTGGATTGGCATTTCTGGCTTTGGGGACAAGTTTTGCCAACAACACATTTTCCAATATTATCAGTTTAGTCAGCAATACCACTCAAGAGGATGAAATAGATTCATATTCCATTTATTATTCCCTTTTGAATTTGGGAGTCATCATTGGAATTCTGATAATGACATTCGTAGTGGGAGATACAAATTATCCTCTTTTTAAATGGTCCTTCCTGATATTCGCCATTTTTCTAGTTATAGGAATGATTGTGTTTCTATATGCAAGGCATGTCTTTTTAGTCAACTACAAAGGTGAACTTGTAGTGGATGACAAAACAGATGAAAACAATGAAGGAATTTTAAGAAGAATTGCTTCAGGAATCAAAAGAATACTTCATGGAATTTTGCACATTAAATCAGTAATATCAAATTTCACCAGTTCCCTGTCCAAAACGGAAAAGGACAGGCTGATACTGTTCTTTGTAATTCTGATATTCATCATTGTCTACAGAATCGGATACAACCAATCAAGTGCATCCATGGTTATATTTGAGGAAAGCTATGTTGTAAGAGATTATGGATTTTTGGTATTGCCAGTACAGCTTTTCAGCATCTTCAATCCTCTTTTCATCATATTGTTGTCTCCATTGTATTCCAAATTCAATCAAAAAGCGGCAGATAAAAACTGGAATTTGGGGCTTGTCACAAGGATTGGAATAGGATTACTGCTATTGTCACTTTGTTTTATTGTTTTGGCTAATATAAGCTATCTGATTGATGTGGGTGTGACAAATAAAATCAATATCATCTGGATAATAATCTATGAGCTGATTTTGGCATTATCTGAGCTATTTCTATCAGTAACAGGTTATGCCATGGTTGCGGAACTGGCTCCAGCCAACAACTTTGCGCTGTTCTTTGGTATATTCCAATCAACACATGCAATTGCAAGATATTTGACCGGAAAGATAATCAACATTTTCCCGGCATCTGAAGTCCCAACATTATTCATCGGATCTTTTCCTATAAATGGATTGACTAATTTTTTCCTATTGTTTGCAGTTCCTGCATTAATTTGCGGCATCATTCTGATTTATAAACGAAAATCATTGGAAAGAAGAGTTCATTACGGAGAATAATCTAGGAGATATCATCCAAATTTTCCTTATCCATCATTTGGGTTAAAATTTGAGCATACAATCTGACAAAATTGACAGCAGTATCGCTTGAAAACATATCTGCATGAATTATATGAATCACATACCCATCATCCAAATCATTGATTACACAGAAGAATTCGGAGAACGAATCTTTAAAGGTATCCTTTATGATTATATCGCTTCCAACATCAGATACATCATTTAAATCATAATTATACTCAAATAATACTGTATTATTCAAATTAAATTCCTTTTCAAGCAATCTGAATGGATAGACATTGCTAAACATTGAATTCAAGACCAAATCGGAAAAGTAATCCAGGTATGTTTTAATTGCATTGTTTTTGCAGTCCACTAGAATTGGGGTTGTGCGGGCAAACATTCCCAGAGAATTCTGAATATAATTTTCATGACGGCCATGCTCCACAAAGTTATAGTGGACCTTAGAGCTTCCTATAAAACTGGAGTAAGTATATGCAAATACTGCATTCAGGAAAGTACCAATGGTAATGTTATTGTTTTGAGTGAACTCTTCAACATCACTTCGAATTCCACGAATTGGAAGAGAAACTATTCCTCGAGAGCCGTTTAAATCCTTTTGCATTGAATTAACTTCGCCAATGCCTGCCAGTTGTTTGGCATAAAAGTCATGTGAAGATTCATAAGACTCGTTGAATTTGGATTCGAAAGAATCACGGCTGGCATAAAGGAAGCCCAAATCAACATCCCTGTCCAATTCGCCCTCAAAAGCATCAATGAAATCATTGCCAATAATAATGCATCCTATAGCATCATTAATTACGTGGTGAATATCATAAACAATTCGCTTTGATTTCCCATTGTCGATAATGAAGAAACGGGCCAAATGCCTTTCCAAATCAAAAGGTTTTATAAGGCTGGTGAAATCAGCGGTATTGCAGACCTCAACTAAAGGATAGCCATCACAGATTAAAAGGGGCATGTCCAGGTCATCCAAAATACGTCCTTTTAATATAGGATGCTTTTCAACCAAGGAATGAATTGTATCCTTAATCTCATCAATGGATTTGTCTAAAGGACATTCGATAATCTCCCAAGTAGAATAAGCGTTGCCCATATCGTAGTCTTTTTCATTGAAATAGACTTCAAGCTGGGATTCCGACAGTGCACAGACAACCTCATTATCATTAAATGTGAAATTTCCAAGGAATTCCAATTCGTATCGGATGTTCTCAATGAATTCCGCAAGATTATCGGCTATATATGTGTCTTTCGGATAATCTCCACTAATGGAATAGAAATCATCCATGCGATTGATATTGAAATCAATCCCATATGTGTCCATATCCTGCTGATTATCTTGGTCAAACTCATGATTGACAGTTTTGAATACCTCATCTTCAAAAGCGAATTCCGTACTTAAGAAATTGAATGTAACAGGGCAGTGCCTATACTCCAATTCGTTGGTGATGTAGATTAATGAGCCATAATTCAAACCCAAATTTTTTACATTGCCAAATGCAGTTTTAATTTTATAAACGTCCTTTACAATTGAAACATCATCATAATCATTGCCTATATCGACAGGTACTGGATACTGGCTGGTAAACCATCCTACGGTTCTGAAAAGATTTGCAAGACTATCGTCACGCCCATATGATTCTCGGTTAAATATTATGTCTTTTCCATAAGTCTTTTTATATGCACGTGCAATAGATAATGCCCAATATTCCTCCTCTGAAAGCATCAATAGATTATTAGCATTATATTTCACATCAACATTGAAATTGAATCCCATGGCATTTCCCCTTATCTGCGAATCGTCCAATAATCCATTGACTTCAATCCAATGCAATTTTTCTTCTTCAGAAATACTATCAACTAATCCTTTTACATCTTCAACCCATTTCTTATAGGAATATGGTCTGGTGAGGTCAATACGCTTATCGTTTGAGTCAAAATAATTTTCTTTTAGTGATAATGCATTGCTTTCAGCAATCTCTGAGGAAATTTCAGGAATATTTTTAATATTCTTAACAATCCTATAAGGTGTCCTATAATTCAATATGTCTCTTGCGGAACATGTTATGCTGTTTTTGTTGAGCAATGAGGTTACTCGAATCGCTTTGATGGAATCTCCACCTAAATCAATGAAGTCGTCGTTTATTCCAATAGTTTCCTGATTAAACACAGTTTTGAATGCATCCACAACTATCCTTTCCACTGCATTTGTTGGAGCTACATAATCAACAAAACCGTCACCTTGGTATTCCTTGCAATAATCATCCAGAGAATTCTCACTTTGACTTCGGGTAGAGAATATTTTCAAATCTTCACCGCTGCAATAGTCAATATCAGATAGCATCTCCTTATCTAACATTTGTGTTAAAATTTCGGCATATGCTTTAGCAAAACTGATCATAGTTTTCCTAGAAAACTTATCGGAATGTTGTATCCATACCGCATAGCCATCATTCAAATCCTTAACGACACATAACAAATCAGAAATTGAATCCGTGATGGTTTTGCTTGTAATAATTCCTTCATCTAAACTGGAAACATCATTGAAATCCAAATTATACTCAAACATCACATCATTACTCAAATTGAATTCAGAAGCAAGCGCTCTGAATGGATAAACGTCATTCAATATGGAAGATAAGGCCAAATCTGAAAAATATCTCAAGTATTCATTGATGAAATCATTTTTACAATCCACCAAAATAGGAACCGTTCGAGTGAACATTCCTACTGCATTTAGAGAATAATCTTCATGTCGCCCATGCTCGGTGAAATTATAGTAAACTTTGTCACTGCCTAAAAAACGTGAATAAGTATATGCAAAAGCAGCATTTAAGAAAATTCCTGTAGTTATCCCATTAACACTGGCGAACTTTTCAATACTACTTTTAATGCCTAGAATAGGGAGGGAAACAATGCCTTCACAACCTTCTGGATCATTCGGCAATTGTTTTACTTCATCGATATCAGTCAAGTGTGCTGCATAGAATTCATGTGCTTGCTCATAGCTGGATTCAAATTTGGATTTGAAGGAATCATAACTGGCATGAACAAAACCCAAATCAACACCATCATAAAGATTATCTTCTAAAGCATTAATCAGATCACTTTCAACAATTTTGCATCCTATAGCGTCATTGATGATATGATGTGCCTCAAAGAACACCTTTTTTTCTTCATTTTTATCAATAATATTAAAACGTGAAAGGGTTTTTTCCAAATCAAATTTGTTTACAAGATTCGAAATGTCGTCATCAGAATTTATATTAATATCAGGATTACTGTCGCAAATTAAAAGAGGTGTAATGTCATTATCTAAAATTCTTGCCTTTAAAATAGGGTGCTTATCAATTACTGATAAGATTGCTCTTTCAATTTCTTCTATCGAACTATCAGAACCGCAATCAATAATGGTATATGTGGAATAGGCAGTATTCTTATTGTTGACTTTTTCATCCAGATAAATTCCCAATTGGACTTCAGATAACGGGCAGACTATTGTGGAATCATCAAATGAATCATTTTCATCATTGAACATATTTTTTGCCGAATTTCTAACATCTTCAAGCCATGATTCATATGAATTTGGCTTGTCAAGTTTCATTTTTTCATCAGAAGCCAAATGAGTGTAGATATGTGTTAAATCATCCAATAAGATGCTCCAGCTTACTCCATCCACAATCAGATGATGAATGACAAAAACAAGATAACATTTATCATCATAATAGGCCAAACTAACATCCATCAGATTATTGAAAACATCAAGGGAATCTTTAGCTTTCAGGATGATTTCTGTAATGCCCTCATCAAAATTGCCATTTATCTCATATTCATTGATTTCGCAAATCCGAGTATTCAACGGCAATATTTCCTGAACATGCCCATCATCCTTAACTTTGAATCTTGCCCTCAGCATGTCATGCAGATTCGTTAATTCATCCAAAGCAGTCTGCAGGATAGCGATATCCAAATCAACTGCAGATTCCAAAACAAATTCCTGCGTGTAGTCATTCCTGTTTATTTGATCAAAGAAATAATCTTGAATCGGAAGCAAATCAAAAATTCCTTCAACATGTTCATAAGACTCTTCAAATTTATCTTCTGCATTCTGAGCAATGAGATATGGAGTCTTATAATTTAAAATATCACTTGGATTACAATTGATTCCTTCATTTTGAAGCATGGAAACTATGCGGATGGCCTTAATTGAATCTCCGCCCAAATGATAAAAGTTATCATTGATTCCTACCTGTTTTACATCCAGAACATTCTCCCATACTTTTACAATTGCCCTTTCAACTGCACTGGTCGGTGCAACATATTTGTATTTGGCTACTTTAGGTTGGGGCAATTTTTTAACATCGATTTTTCCGTTGCTGTTTAGAGGAATAGAATCAATCCGCATTATTGATGATGGAACCATAAACGGAAGGAGCATATCTCTTAAATCATCCAATAGTTTGTCGGTGTCAATGACATCATCACTAATGATATAAGAATGCAATTGTGTATTTTCGGAATTCGAAACTGTAACCGCATGGATTATATCATCATTCATTTCAATTTGTCTGTTGATTTCATCCACTTCAATCCTTTGGCCATTGATTTTAATTTGCGTATCCATTCTTTCGATGAAATTTATCTCGCCATCACTATCAAGATAGGCCAAATCTCCAGTGCAGTACAATGTACCGTCATCAAATGGATTTTTGATGAAACGCCTGTTTGTTTCATCGTCATTGTTTAAATAACCATCAGCTACCTGTTTTCCACCAATGCACAATTCTCCAGGAATGCCTATTGGACACAACTGTCTTCTATCATTTAAAATATAAATTTCAGTATTTATATTGGCTTTTCCAATGGTGATTTTATCATATGGGACTCTTTTAATGCTTGCGAATATTGTTGCTTCGCAAGGCCCATATGCATTGTAAATAATTGGATTGTATTTTTTTCGAATTTCGGCTACCAGACTTTCAGTTAGGACTTCCCCTGCAAATATTAGCTGCCCCACATTTTCCATAATCATTTCAAAATTTGGAAGCATTAAAAACATTTTCATTTTGGCCGGAACAGTATTGATAATTGACTTTTGATTCAATATGTCTTCAGGAATTCCTGAAAAATTATAATTCTCATCGATTACATGTAGCTGTATGCCATTCAACATTGAAAAGATAATTTCAAAAAGCGATGTGTCAAATCCGATATTTGTTGTATGGTAAATAATCTTGCTGTCTTTATCATAAAATTGCTTTTTGGCACTGATCAGGAAGTTTTCAACATTTTCATGAGTGATTTGCACACCTTTTGGGACTCCTGTAGTTCCTGAAGTATGGAGTATGCACAGCTTGCCTTGAGAGGACGATTCAAATTCGCTATAATCATAATCATATAATGACATTTGCCTCAAATCAACGATGTTGGCATCATCCATGTCCAAATCCAGATTTGTCAATATGACTTTGGCGTCAACCTCTTCAATGATGTGTCTTATCCTCCCCTTCGGTGCCGATGGGTGGATTGGAACATAAACGGCATTCAGTTTCAAAATGCTGTAGAAGCTCAAAACAGATTCTATGCTACGGTTAGCTATCAATACGATATTGTCTTGTTTTTCAACGGCAAAATTGTCCTTAAGATAATTTGCCAAGCTGTTGGTTTTCAAATCAAAATCATTATAGCTTAAACAAGATTCACAATCAGACAAAATAGGCATTGTAGGGTTTTTAGCAATTTGCTCTTTTAATGCAGTCAGGATTGAATCATAGTTTATATCCTCCTTAACGCCAGCCATTTCTATTATCCTTTTCTTCTCACTTGGGGAAAGGATATCAATATCATCTATTTTCTTACCCATATTTTCATCGATGTTGTCAATCAAGTAAACATAATGGCTCAATAATCCGTTGACCTTTTCAAATGAATACAAATCCATATTATAATCGAATTCGACAGTCAAATTGGTTGGACTATTCTTTATTGTGCATGTCAAGTCAAATTTGGATTCATTCCACTCCAAATCATTGTTAAATTCATCGTCAGTGTTCTGTATAAACGCTATGCTGAACAGCGGATTGAATGAATTGTTTGTTGGCATATTATGGTCTTCAATTATCTGCTCGATTGAATAGTTCTGATTGGCAAATAAGTTGGCCAATTCCTTTTCGGTTTTTATTAAAGTCTCTTTTAAGGTATCTCTGCCACACATGGTCTGTGCAAATGGCAGCGTATTGACAAACATTCCCAAAGTCTTTTTCAGAACCGGGTGTGTTCTTCCGCTTGTTACGGTCCCGATTTGAATGTTCGATTCATCTGTGTATTTGTGAAGCAAAACACTGAATTGCAGAAGCAATAATTTGTAAACTGTGGTGTTGTTATCTCTTGCCTGCTTTTCTATAATTTCTTTATCCAGATTGTATTCAATCTTGTTTCCGTTGAAAGTCATGTTCTGTGGCCTTTCAAAATCTGTCATCAGTACGGTTCCATATTCTGAAAGTTCCTTGTTTTTCCAGTAATTCCTTTCCTTAGCCTGCTGATTCTTAACCCAGAATGCATAATCTTTATACTGAATTTCGTTTGTCGTGAATGGCTCATTATTGTAAGCCTTTTTAATTTTATCGTATAGTAGGTCGTTGCTTATCTGATCGCCTATCACATGATGCATGTCCCTGAAGATATAGGTTTTGCCATTGAATTCAAAGACCTTTATCCTAAGTAGGGAATCCGTTTCCAGTTTGAACGGTTGAATGTTTTGCAATATGACTTCATAAATGTCTTCATTCTCTTCAAGCTTGACTGAATCCACCTTGATTGGCCTCTCATTATGAATTTTTTGTATGTATTTGCCATTTTCAACATGAAGTGAAGTTCTAAGTATCTCTTCGGCTTCAATTACCCTATTGATTGCATCTTCCAGCCGGTTAATGTCAATTGATTTCTTAAGCTGGATTACATTTGGCAAATTGTAATTGGTTAAATCAGGATTTTTACGATAAATAACATACAGTCTCTTCTGTTGGGAGGACATCGGATATTTTCCGGTAACTGATGGTGCTACCTTTTCTATTTTATCGGTTGAGTGATTATTGCCTATTAGTTTTGACAGTTTTCTGACTGTAGGAGTGTTCATTAGGTCATTGTGTTTCAGGTTTATGTCGAACTCATGGTATATGTCCGAATTCAGCTTCATCAATGTTAGGGAAGTGAAACCAAGCTTGAACAGATTGTCGGTGACTCCGAAACTGTCATGGTTTAGGATATCCCTGCAGAAATCGTAGAGGGTCTTCTCCAAATCATTATCCGGTTTTATGTTTTCCGTGTTCACAGTCGGTTTTGGCAGCATCTTTCTGTCTATCTTTCCGCTAGGGGTTTCAGGAAACTTGTCCAGCTGGATGATGAATGTCGGAACCATATATTCAGACAGGAATCTTTCAAGATATTTCCTTAAATCATCAATGTCAACCTGGTTTTCGCAAGTAAAATAGGCGCATAGATGATTTTCATTATTTATTTCATGAATTATGGCAACGGCATTATTGATTTTATCATATCTGACAATCACTTGTTCGATTTCTTCAGGGTCAACCCTTTGGCCCCTCAGTTTGATTTGATTGTCGACCCTTCCCTTGATGATCATCTCGCCTGAGGGAAGTTCAACCGCATAATCGCCGGACTTGTAATAAGGAAGCCCATTTAAGGAAATGAACACCTCTTTAGTTTTTTCCTCCATATTATAATAGCCCTTGCTTACACCGATTCCGCCGATATACAGCTGCCCGATTACTCCATAAGGCAGAAGCTTGTCATCGATGTCCCTTACATCAGTGACATAATTGAAAAGTGGCTTTCCGTTGGTGATGAAATCGGGATTTAGAATCTTTTTGCTGTTCGAGGTCAGGCTGGTTTCCAGAGGACCGTAACCGTTATAAATATCAATGTCTGCGCATTCCTTAATTGAATCGTAGACGTTTCTTGTAAACGGCTCTCCGCCACAGCCAATTCCCTTAAAGTGTCTTATTGCAGATTTGAACTCTGGAACCTGCAGATATGAAAGAATCCTTGAAGGGGTAAGGTTTACAAATTCCGGCTTTGTCTCTTCAAGCAGATTAGCCAACAGAACAACATCCTTGATTTCATCATCGTTTGCAAAGACCAGCTCCATGTCATTTGTCAGGGAAAGCAGAATGTCTTCTTCGGAAATGTCGAATGATATCGAAGCGATAGACAGCAATCTCTTGTAGTTGTTCTTGATATGGGTGGCAGTCAGATTTGATATTCCGCAATGGGTTGAAATGACTCCCTTAGGATTTCCTGTCGAACCAGAGGTATAAAGAAGAAAAATGGGGTCATCCGCCTTTAAGTCAACATTGGGAAAACCTGTATCTCCCTCATCAATCAGATCCTGAGGGTCAATTGCACCATCAATGGATTCTTTTGTAATGATATATTCTGAATCGCTGTTGTTTCGAATATAGCTTATCCTTTTTGGAGGAAAATTCATATCCAATGGAATGGCTACGCACCCTGCTTTGATAATTCCCAGAAATGTTGTGATGAGGGTCTTGTCTCTGGCAAGCATGAATGAGATTGTGCTGCCTTTTTTTATTCCCCTTTTTATCAATGCATTGGCAATTCTATTTGCCTCATCATTGACCTGCTTAAATGTATATCTTTTACCGCAAGTCATCAGGGCAGTTTTTTCTGGCGTTTTGTTTGCTTGATTTTCCAATAATTCATTAACCAGAGGGCTTCTTTTAAGTTCATATTTTATGGGTGGCTTTTCATCCCGGAGTGCGATATCTTCAACCTTAAGATTCTCGATTCCAGAAGTGTAAAATTGATTTAAAACCTTTTTGACGCTCCTTAAAAATGAGCCTGCATATGAGATAGTGTATTTGTTGGCATCGAACTTTAGTTTCAAGTGATATTCCTGGGATGATTTGTTGATAATCAGTGAAGTGTTAGAATCATTGTCTTCCAAATCATTATAAATATAATTGAAATGGGATTGATTTGCCAATTCCTTTAACAATTCATTATTATCCTGCGGATTGGAAAAATAACTCCTGAGGTTGGAAATATAATCAATAACATTCCTTTTTCTGTTTTCATCATTGAATTTCAAAGGAATTTCAACGGATTTTTCATTGATTTTGGACTTTGTTTTGATGAAAATTTGGGTGCCGTTGGCATATTTTGTCAATGTAATGCATGTGGCAGCCAAAAACAACAAATTTTGGTCCAAATTATGTTTTGAAGTCAAATCATCAATTTTTGATTTCACTATAGAAATGCAAACATATTCCATTTTGGTGATGTCATCATCATTTTTATTAAACATAAGAACTGAAGGCTGCATAAAAACACGTTATAATAATTTTATTTAAAGTTATTAAAAAATTTTTCACATTTACTCAAACACATAATTTATTTCTATTTTCACTCTAAATTCATTAAATTAATCTAGGGGTAATCATCTTATTTGCACTTGTATTATTCACCTTTTTGACAGTAAAAATCTACACAAAAAGCACATATGGGAAAATAAATGAGTTATGGGAGTTATATTTTGTCTAATTATTCTTATTTTTTTGCACGGGCCCATGGGATTATCTTAAAAAATAATATTTATTAGCTCAATATTCATTGTTTTATGCCTTCATATGATAAATTAATATATCATAACACAATATATATCTAAATAGAAAGACCCTTTGTTGAGTAATAAATTCTTATTACTTGAAATGTGTAGGTGAAATTTTTTATATTTAAATCTAATTGGTGATATTGTGTCAAATATTAAAGTTCCTATTGCAAAACCCATAATTGGAGATGAAGAAATAGAAAATGTGGTTGAAGTTCTAAAATCAGGCATGATTGCCCAAGGCCCAAAAGTTAAAGAATTTGAAGAAAAGTTCGCTGAATGGGTTGGTGCAGATTATGGTATAGCAGTTAATTCCGGAACTGCAGCATTGCATGTGGCATTACTTTCATGCGGTATCGGTGAAGGTGATGAAGTGATTACCACTCCTTTTACTTTCATTGCAAGTGGAAATTCAATATTGTATACTGGAGCAAAACCGGTATTCGCAGACATAGATTTAAAAACATATACAATTGATCCTGACTCTATTGAAAAGTTAATAACTGAAAATACAAAAGCGATTTTACCGGTCCAGTTATATGGTCAATCAGCTAATATGGATAAGATTAATGAAATTGCAGAAAGATACGGATTATCTGTCATTGAAGATGCCGCTCAGGCTCATGGTGCAACATGTAACGGCGAGAAAGTTGGAAGTATGGGGGATATGGCTTGTTTCAGTTTTTACCCTACTAAAAACATGACTACCTCAGAAGGCGGAATTATCACAACCAATGATGAGGATTTGGCTGAAAACGCAGAAGTATTCAGGGCACATGGAGCTAGCGTAAGATATCATCACGATAAAATTGGTTACAATTTCAGAATGACAGACATTTCCGCAGCAATAGGTCTTGCACAGTTAAATAAAATTGATGAATTCAATGATAAAAGAATTGAAAATGCAGCATACTTAAATGAAGGACTAAAAGAGGTCGATGGAGTAATAACTCCTTATTGTGCTTATGGATCAAAACATGTATATCACCAATATACAATTAGGGTTGAAAAAGGCGACAGGGACGATTGGGTTGACATCATTAACGACTGTGGTGTAGGAACTGGTATTCATTATCCAATCCCATTATACAATCAGCCTGTTTATAAAACATTAGGAATTGAAGGTGACTGTCCAAATGCGGAACTTGCAGCGGACAATGTTATTTCACTTCCAGTGCACCCATCACTTACAAAAGAAGATTTGGATTTAGTAATTAAGGCTGTAAAAACAGCTTCTGAAGAGTTAGATTAAATTCTAACTTTATTTTTTTATTTTAATTTTTTATTAACACTATCAACTTTGGCATCCAAAGTTCTGTTTTTCATATCTCTTCTGTCATCAATTTTGATTACAGTATATGCTCTGTCCACGCCCATTTCAAAAATAGCTTCCTGGGCATTTGCTATTGCAGAGTATAACTCTTCTAAATTTTCAGCTTCAATTTGTGTTCCCATTCCTGTTAATTGATAATTCAGGCCCGAATCTTTAATTGCCTGAACGGCCGCAGTTACATAGTTTTTGCAGCTGGTTCCATTTCCAATGGGAATTATTGTAAAATCACATGTAATCATGTTTTCACCTTGTAAAAATATTTATTTATCTTTTTATAAATTAATTTAGTAATGGTTAAGTTAAACAAAGATGAATTCAATGAAAAAATTTTTACAAGAATCAATAATTTAATTTCCGATTATGAATTAATCAAGGAAGGTGAACTGATAGCCATTGCGCTTTCAGGCGGTAAGGACAGTGTTTTAACACTTCACGCATTAAAAAATTATCAAAATTATCTGGACTTTGATTTGGTTGCCATCAGTGTTGATGAGGGCATTGACGGTTACAGGCAGCACGGAATAGATTCCGCAGTCAATAATGCTAAAGATCTGGACGTCAAACTCGTTCAAAAATCATTTAGGCAAGAGGAAGGATTCGCTTTAGATGATATCTATCATGATTTTAAAAGCGCTTGCATTCCATGTGGTGTTTTTAGAAGAAACATTTTAAATAAAACTGCATATGAATTGGGTGCTGTAAAAATAGCTACGGGCCATAATTTGGATGATGAAATCCAATCATTTTTAATGAGCTTTGCCCGTGGGGATACAATCAAATTCTCCAAATTCGGCCCCGAACTTGATGTAATTCATCCAAAATTGGTTCCAAGAATTAAACCTTTGTGGAATACTCCAGAAAAGGAAGTTGGAATGTGGGCAGTTTTAAATAATATTGATATTCATCTTGATGAGTGCCCTTATTCTCATTTGTCTTTACGGGCTAAAATCAAAGAATTCTTAAACGTTAATGAAGACAAATATCCTGGAATTAAAAATAATGTGATGGAATCATTTCAAAAGATATTGACTTTTGAAAATGATATTCCCACAAGCCTTAATGAGTGTGAAGTTTGTGGTGAACCGACTTCCTCAAACATTTGCAAGGCCTGTGAATTAAAAGAATCAATTTCTCATAATTGCGAATGCCATATATCCGATAAACAGCAAGATTAAAATAGCTCCTTCTTTTTTGTCATATTTATCTTGAGTTTTACCAAATATGAAACACAATATTGTGACAAATAACATGAATAAAACATCTATTAGCATGCTTGAATCAAGAGGGATTGCGCTTATTGCACTACTTGCACCAAGTACGAACAATATGTTGAAGATGTTTGACCCAATCACGTTACCTATAACCAGCTGATTTTCCCCTTTCTTTAAAGCGGTAAGTGATGTTACAAGTTCTGGTAAAGAGGTACCGATAGCCACAATGGTTAAACCTACCAATGTTTCACTCATTCCGAATGCAATTGCTATAGCTGAAGCACTGTCAACAACCAAATCTCCTCCAAGTACAATACCTGCAAGTCCGACAAGTATGAAAAAGATACTTTTTGGAAGATCATATTTAGGTTTTTCAACTTCATTCGCACCGCCTGATTTTCTGGTTGAGTAAACGAGATAAGCAATGTATGCAACCATAATCAGGAGTAAAATGATACCTTCAATATTTGTAATGTCCCATCCGATAATTATGAAAATTGCCCATAATAGGGTTATTCCAACAAGGAAAGGCAAATCGAAATCAAGAACTTTTTTTTCCATCAGCAATTCGCTGAGCAGTGCAGCAATACCGATGACCATTAGCATGTTGAATAAATTACTTCCGATAACGTTACTGACCGCCATTGCATTGCTTCCGGTGAGGGAAGATGTAATTGAAACCGCAGCTTCAGGAGCACTTGTTCCCAATGCCACAATTGTCAATCCAACAATAATGGTCGGTATTTTTAATAAGGATGCAATACTGCTCGCTCCATCTACAAAAAAGTCAGAACCTTTTATTAAAAATACAAATCCCACTAATAATAAAACAATTTGGATTATAATCGACGTATCCATATTTATTCCTCCTTAATTTCTTCCTGAGGTCCTAAATCAGTTACAAGGACTTTATCAATTTGATGTCCGTCAATATCAATAATTTCAAAGATAAATCTGCCGCATTCGTATTTATCTTCTTCATCAGGTATTGTACCGCTTATACTGAGTATGAATCCTGCCAATGTGGTATATCCGTCATCTTCCTCATCAGGCAAGGAGTCTTTAAGTTCAAACAATTTTTTGAACTTGTCGATTGGATATCTTCCATCTATCAGCCATGTTCCGTCAGCTCTTTGGATAGCCTGAGGTTCATCTTCTTCGTCAATGCCAGGAATGTCTCCTACAATACCTTCAAGTAAATCATTTAAAGTAATCAGTCCTTCCACACTTCCAAACTCATCAACAACAAGTGACATGTGGACGTATTCCTGATTTTCTTTAAATTCTTTTAATAATTCTAATGTTTCAAGGTGTTCGGATACCACCAATGGTTCCTTAACGATTTTATGAATGTCAAATTCATCCCCAATGAATAATGCGGAAAGTATGTCCTTTGCCTGAACTACTCCAATAAAGTCATCCAGTTCTCCGGAAGCAATTGGGAAAATAGATCTTCTACTTTCAATGATTTTAACTTTATTTATTTCCTTATCGTCTTCAAGGTCAATCCAGATAATTTCATTTCTTGGAGTCATTATGCTTTCTACTTTCTGGTCATCAAGCTTGAATACTCTTTTGATGATGTCTTCTTCTTCTTTTTCGATAGTGCCGTCTTCTCTTCCTTCTTTAATCATTAATTCGATTTCTTCTTCAGTGACAAGGTCGTCGTTTTTATTTTCAATTCTAAGTAGCCATAAAAGAAAACTGCTTGATTTAGCAAGAATGAAGCTGACAGGTTTTGATATTTGTGATAAGATTACCATGCTTTTTGCGACTTTTAGGGAAACTCTTTCAGGGTCATTCAAAGCGATAACCTTAGGAACAATCTCTCCAACGACTAATGTTAGGTAAGTTGTAACAATAACGACTATCGCTATGCTGATAGGTTCGCTGTATGGTACGAATGAGATTAGTTGAGAAAGAGGTTTGGCTAATGTTACTCCACCAAGAGCACCGGTTAAAACTCCGATAAGTGAAATTCCGATTTGAACTGTTGATAAAAATTCATTAGGGTCTTCAAGTAGATCAAAAACAATTTGAGCGTTTTTATTTCCTTCTTCTAAGTATTTTTGCATTTTTGATTTTCTTATGGATACAACAGCAAGTTCCGCCATTGATAAATATCCTGTAAATATTATTAAGATTAATATTATAATTATTTTGAGTGCCGTTCCAATCATTTTTAACAAACCAATTAAAACTTATAAATCACTGGCTCTTTGAAAGTCAGTGTTACCATATATCTCATCTTGCATTTGCTGAACTGCATATGAAGCATCTTCGCGTGTAGCAACCTTTTTAAATATTCTTCTGGATTTAACCTTCAAAGTCTTTCCACAAACACATTTGCGTGTTGCTACTCCTTTCTTTGCATATAATACACGACCGCAGTCGCAACGAAATATAAGATACATGATATTTTGTCCATTTAAAATTAATAGTAATTAATATTTAATCAATATATTATATAAAAGTATATACTTTACATGCCGAATATTTTCATGAATAGGGGTATGAAAACTTTTGACGGCAAAATTACTAATGTGGCTATACTGACTCCTAAATTAGTACCTATCACCACTAAAAGTATTCTGAAAATGTTATTGTGCCATAAATCCTTTAAACTTCCGATATGGGCCAGATTTTTAATATCGCTTTGCCTTACTTTCCTGTATTTTGCTTCAGTCAATCCTGAAAACCATCCTGCGGCAAGCAATGGGTGAATAATTGTTAATGGGGCTACAACTCCTCCGACAATTGCAGACTGAATTTTTGAGCCTGAAAGGATTGATCCGATAAATCCCATTATCATGCTGATTACTATGAACTCATAAATATTTCCGGTAATGTTTATCCCATTAATAAATGCCAGAAAAAATATCACAACAAACAGGATTGGAATCAATGCCAGGATTATTTTAGTCCATGGGATTCCTTTTTTTTCATTAATGACTTCCAAATCACTTAAATTAGGCAATGTTTCAGGATTGTCAAGATATCTTTCAATTCCCGGCTGATGCCCTGCGCCAACCACTGCAATGACATGGTCTTGAGGTATTTGAAGTAGTTTTCCTGCGAGATATGCATCTCTTTCATGTACAAGAACTTCGTAAACGCTTGGAGCTTCATCCTTAAACATTTCCATCAAATCATCAAGATTTTCCGGATTTTTAAGTTCTTCAATATCCACGTCATCTTCATCACCAAATCCTAAAGCGGAAGCTATAAGCCCGTACATGAATTTGGCCTTTTCCATAAAACCCATTTTATTCAAGGCTCTTTGCAAGGTTGTACCGATGTCCCTGTCAATCAATGCGATTGGTATTCCCAAATCTTCACATGCTTCAATGGCTCCGACCATTTCAGATCCGGGTTTCACGTCAACATCTTCCCCAACTTTGGACTGGAAGAAACTAAGAAGTGTTGTGGTAAAAAACAGCCCTACCTTATTGTCTTTAATTATTTGTGTCACTGAAATTGAGTCGTCTTCTTCAATTCCTGCCATTTCCTTTTTAAGGCGGGTGTATCTTCCCATATCAAGTTCAATAGCTACTACTTCAGGTTGCTGTTCATAAATAGCATCTTTAACTTCTTCAACACTATTTGCTGATACGTGAGCAGTACCTATAATTTTTAAACATTCTCTTTTCAAGACTAACACTTCTTTTAAAATTAGTATTCATCTAATATTATGAAATCTTAATATATAAACTTAATCGTTAATTGAATACAGTTCCCGATTTTCGTATATCGCTACATTTTCACAAATATTTTTTTTACTGCAAAGGTCAATGTCCTTTTTATACCCCAGTTTGGCCAAGTGTTTTCCTGTTCGGGAGTTATAAAATCCCATTTTTAAAGAATTATGATTCCTGCTGGCCATTATCGCAGCCTTAGCCATATCGTTTATTTCATATTCGTCCAAATCCTTGCAGATCCAATATAAAATTTCGCCTGATGCCAAAAAGTCTTCAAGCGAGAATTCTCCTCTGACGCCTGCCATGACAACATCAATATGGTCTTCGGATATGGCCAATGATTTTTCAGCAACTGCCTTTGCATTGACAAGGCATCCGACAAGAACGGTTGAGTCCATGCCGTCAAGAATTCTGGTTCCGTTGCCGGTAGTCAATATTAATGTCTTTTCATCCGTTTCGTATTCATCAATGCCGACGGGAGTGTTTCCAACATCAAAACCCTCGATTTTTTCACCATTTCTTTCTCCTGCAAGAACTCCTCCCTTTTCTTTTTTTATTTTTAAAGCATCTTCGGCACTAAGACATGGGATAATCTTTTCAAATTTGTCCAAAGCCAGTGTTATTGTTGAACTTGCCCTTAATGCATCAACCATTATGGACACGTCTTCACTAACTGTTTTCTCAAAACTCAATGTAACCTTCATGAAATAATTTATATTGGGCAATTATATAATAATATTATTATGAAAATCGTCACAACACCAATGTGTGAAGAAATTGTAAGACTTGCAGGAGTCACAGATTATAAGGTAAACAAATTTCCAAAAAAAGAGGATGGGGATTTGGCAATTCTGCTTTCCGAAAGCAAAGTTGAAATGAATGCATTGCCCATTAAAATCAACACTCCAAAACAGGTTTTTGAAAGTATCAGGGAAGTTTCCAAAGTCACAGGAAATGAAATTTCAGATGATGAAATCGAGGCATTTTTTGAGGGTTACGGTCTGGCGAAAAAATACCTGAATTCCAGTTTTAAACGGAATGTCAATGTCAGGGTATATTCTGAATTTTTAAAGGACATTGTTATTGATGTTGGCTTTAATATAGTATCTGATAATTATGATTACGTAATCTATCCTGATTATCTGAAAGATAAAGTCACAGAAACCGAAAATTTAGTCGAAATCCCTTCTCACAATAGCATTTCTAAAAATCCATTTGAAAAAATTGAGCAAAGATATGCCATTTTAGAAAATTTAATATAACATATAAATTAAAATATTATTTATTGTAAATTGCATTTTTCGAGAGTTGTTAATATGTATGAAACATTAACATTTAATGGTGGAGTTCACAAAAGTGAAGAAATAAAAGAATTAATTGAAGATTTGGGCGGATTCATTCTTCAGGAAAGTATTCAACAAATGGAATTGGTATTGAATATAGCAGTTCCAATGGAAGATGTTGATAAAATTGAATCTAAGGCATCCGAATTATTAGGTAAATTATCAGTTGCCCCTATGGCTGGTTCTGAAATAGCTATTGTTTCACCAACATTGGCAAGACATCATTTGCCTCATGCAGCATGTGACATATCCGAATATTTGCGTGAATATGGTGCAAAGGATAATATGATTGGTCTTGCAAGAGGTGATGGAAAAGGTACATCAGGAATCACTGAAGAGGAAAGAAGCTTGATTGAAGAACATGATATAGCTGTTTTTGCATTAGGCAGTTTTGAAAATTGTATTAAGGAAAAAGCTTTCTTATATGATAATATTGATGTTCCTGTTATAGTTACTGGAGCACCATATATGAATGTTGAAGATCTTCCTGGAGCAGATGCATATGTCGGAGGATTGGGCAGGATTCCTAGAAGGCTCAGAAGAGGTCCGGATATACGTGCACTTGATAATTTAGTGGAAACCATTGAAAAAATATTAAATGATAGAAAACGCGAAATGGCTCTTGATGCTCCATTAGTGCCATCTATCGTTGTAAAAAATGCAATTGAAAACCAAGTTAAGGAAATTAAAGATGTGATTTCTCCAGCACCTGTAACTTCTCAACTAGATGGTGTCCGTGTAAAATTAAACTATGATAATTATGCCGATAAGATAGCTAATGTCGATATTGACGGCAAAAAATTATCTGAACTTGCTGAAATTAAAAAATCATTCATGTATGATTATATTTTGGTAAAAATAAATAGTGAGAGTTCTCTTATTGAGGATTCAAACTAATTTTCTTTTTTTTTTAACGTATCACTCTCATTCCGAAGAAATTGACTGCATCCACTAAATCGTTAAACTGTTCTAATTCTCTTTCTATGACATTTTCATCAGTCATGTCAATACTCAACTCTCCGTCAACAGTCAATGTGTCGGGGCCACGACCAACAATTCTTTCAATGCCGTCTGCACTTAAGATTCTCTCTGCATCAAGCAGATGAACAAATGATCTGCCCGGAAGTATGACAGCTTGTTTTATTTCACTTAAATCAAGCTTTTCCAAATCTTCTTTTGTAATCAAACAGGCTATCTCTTTTTCAACGCCAACAACATTAACATTGTCTCCTGTTTCAAGTTTTGAAAATATTTTGGAGATAAATGGTTCTGCAAGTTTGGATGTGATTATGGTTGCTTCACCGGTTATTGGTTTGATGAACTGCAAGAAGACTTCATTTTCATCACTGGCAATTGCAAAAGGGCCCCCAGTTACAGGGTCGCATAATGGAGTTCCGCTTACTCTGAATTTGTATTCTGAGTTGATTTGTTTTACAAGTTCGGCAAAGTCTTCAACAGGTTGTGATTCCACTCCTTTAAGAATAGGTTCATTTCCTAAAATCAGTCCTTCATTGAAGGTATTTGCAAATCTCATCAAAAGCATTCCTTTTGCTCCCCATTCTTCCAGGGAATTGCAGGTTTGGCGCAAAACATCTCCATCATTAACGCCGGGTATTATCACGGCAGCACCTGTCAGGTCAATGTTTTCACAGAATATCTGGCAGGCCTTAAGAGCCTCTTCGGGGTGTTTGTCCTTGACCCATTCCTTTCTGAGTTTAGGATCTGATGAAAAGATAGTAAATGAAACTTCCTTAACTCCATTGTTAATCAGTCTTGTGGCAGTTTCGCTGTCGCTTATTCCTTTTCCGCATGTATAACCTAATACTGATGGGATACCGAACTGTTTCAGGTTGGCTGTTAGGTTTTCAAGGTGAGGATAACAGCTCACGTCTCCTCCTCCGCTTATGTATGCTGAAATGTCTCCTCTGCCCATTGACATCATCAATGCACTTTGAACTTCATTCATAACTTCAAAGGGTGATTTAAATGCTCCTTGGGAGTCAGCCACTCCTTTACTACATCTTTCACAGCCAATTTTATTAGGTAAACAGTGAGCACAGCCAAATACTTTAATTTCCTTTACCTTTCTAAAGTAACAATATTTGCAAAAACCGTTACAATCCTTTCCAGGTATTCCTCCAACATCTGCTACAACTTGCATAATATATTATTTTTTAATTCATTTTATTTATAAAAATCGAATTTTTTTCAGGTGGAGTTTTTGTATTACTTTTAGTAATATTTATTACTCAGACATCTAAAAGTAATAATTTTTTATATTGCTTTATTTTTATTTTAAATTTATTATTTTTATTATTTTTATCATATTATTTCTAATATCGTTTTATTTTTAATTAAATAGTTATTTATTTTTATTTTTTATATTTACATTAATTTAATCAATAATAAAAAGTAATACTTTTAGAGTAATTTTTCTTAAAGAAAAAATCTTTTATTATACTTTATAAAGTTTTCTAAAATGTTTCATAGGTAATATTTATATTATATCTTTAATAAAATAAAATTTGTATACCATATGGCTGGCTATTGCAAAAACTTGCTTTGTAGCTAAATACTCAATTTGGTAAAAAATTTACCATTGAGAGTGGTATATTAGTTAAACTCTATTTATTTAGGAGGGAAAAAATGGCAAAGTTTGATGATAAAATCGATTTATTCGATGATAGAGGCAACG
>NZ_CACXXB010000012.1 GCF_902771435.1 uncultured Methanobrevibacter sp.
TGTTGGTGAGAGTGCTAATTTCACTGTTGTATTTACTGCTTTAGTGAACGGTACTTTAGTAAACCAAGTTAATGTTTCATCTAATGGAACCAATAAAACCGGAAACAATACTACAACAGTTTACAAACCTAATATGACTGTTGAAAAAATCTCATTAAATAAAACTGTTCTCCGTGGTGACAACACTGAATTTATTATTGTTGTTACTAACACTGGTGACTGTAATCTAACTACTGTTAAAGTTACTGAAATCTATAATGATGACGAGTTAAGATATATTAAACATACTAATGAAGAATTCTGGACTAAATCCGGCAATGTTTTCGATTATAATGGTGTATTGGCACCAAATGAAAGTGTCAACTTCACTATCACATTTAAGACCTTAGTGAATGGTACCTTAATCAATAAAGTCAATGCATCCTCTAATCAAACTGAAAACAAAACAGGTAATAATACAACTGATGTAAAACCAGTTTGTGATTTAGAAATCTCTAAACTTGTAAATGCTTCTGAAGTATTCGTTAATGATATGGTTGAATGGAGTATTATTGTTAAGAATAATGGTCCTAATACAGCTGAAAATGTTATTGTAACTGATTATTTACCTAATAATATTGAGTATACAATTCCTGCAAACTGTACAGTTGATGGTAATAAACTAATTTGGAATATTGGCGACTTAGGCCCTAACAAGTCAGTATCCCTTATTTTAGTTACAAAGCTTCTGGCTGAAGGTCAATTCGATAATTTCGTATCTGTTAACACTCCTACCAATGAATCTGATTATACAAATAATAATGCAAGTAATTCTTCTGTTGCAGACCCAATTTGTGATTTAATCATTAATAAAACTGTTAATGCTTCATCTATCGACGTTGGAGACAGCGTTGAGTGGACTATTAGCGTTATTAATGTGGGTCCTTCCACTGCACGGGATGTTAAGGTTATTGACACCCTACCTGAAGGGGCTTTAATTTTAAGCGCAAATCCAAGTGCAGGTACTTTCGATAAGGATACTAGGGTTTGGGAGATTGGCAGCCTGGCTGCAAATAATCCGGTTTCCCTTATTTTGGTCACTAAAATCGTTACTGAAGGAAATAATACAAATGTGGTTGTTGTTAACACAAGTACTTACGAGCCAAATAAAACAAACAATGAAGCAAACAACACTACTGTTGCAAATCCAGTTTGCGACCTTGAAATAACCAAGCTGGTCAATGCTTCTGAAGTATATGAAGGTGATTTGGTTGAATGGACAATTGTTGTAATCAACAAAGGTCCTAGTGTTGCATATGACGTTATTGTAAATGATACTTTGCCTAGCGGACTTAACTTAATTAGTTCAACTCCGTCTACTGGTACATACAGCAATGGAATTTGGAATATCGGAACTATGGATAAAGATGCTACCGCATCCCTGGTTTTAATCACTCAAGCTAAAGAATTAGGTCACATTACAAACATTGCATCTGTAAACAGTACCACTCCTGACAATGACACTACAAACAATATTGCTAACAATACTACTGATGTAGTTCCTGTTTGCGATTTAGAAATTACTAAACTTGTCAACACATCCAGTGTAAACATTACTGACTTTGTTGAATGGACAGTTAGAGTTGTAAACAAAGGTCCAAACACTGCAAAAGATGTTAAAGTGAGTGAAAAATTGCCTAATGGTCTTAAAGTTATTAAAGTAACTCCATCTGTTGGAAGTTATGTAAATAATGTTTGGACTATTGGAGATTTAGAAAAAGATGCTTCAGTATCTTTAGTATTGATTACTCAAGTCGTTAAAGAAGGTAACCTTACAAACGTTGTTATAGTCAACAGTACAACTCCGGACAGAAATGAGACTAACAACAAAGCAAACAACACAACTGAAGTCAATCCTGTATGTGATTTGGAAATCATCAAACTTGTAAGTGCTAAGAAAGCATACGTTGGTGAAGAGCTTACCTGGACCATTAAGGTTACTAACAACGGTCCAAGTGCAGCTTCTGATGTTAAAGTTTTAGAAGACATTCCTAATTCTTTAAAATTCATCAAAGCAATTGCTTCAAAAGGCACATACGACGCAAAATCACAAGTATGGACTATTGGAAAACTGGCAAGCGGTTCAAGTGTAACACTTGAAATCGTAACTAAAGTGTTAAGCGTAGGAAACATTACTAACCCTGTTGAAGTTACTACTAAAACTCCTGAAAATAATCGCACTAACAATAAAGCAAACAACACCACTAATGGTGTTGCAATAGTTGATTTAGCTGTAATCAAAAATGCTGATAAGGAAGTTTATCATATTGGAGATAAAATCCAATGGATTATAACTGTGGTTAATTATGGCCCATGTGATGCTCACGATGTTGTAGCATATGATATATTGCCTGATAGCATAAAATTCACCGGCTACAAAGCATCCAAAGGATCATATGATGCATCTACTGGAAGATGGGAAATTGGTAATTTAACCAAAGGTGAAGTTGCCACTTTATATATTGAGTGTGTAGCTCTCATTGAAGGCAAAATTACTAATGAAGTTAACGTTACATGCAATGAAACCGACAGTAACTTATCAAATAACTATGATAACTGTACTGTTGAGGTCATTAAAAACGAAACCGTACCTCCTGAAATTCCAGAAAAACCTACAGAAAAACCTCCAGTTACTATGTATGAAACTGGAAATCCTTTAGCATACATTGTAATTGCCTTTATTATTATTTTCGGTAGTTTTTGGACAGGAAACAAGAAAAAATAAAATTGAATAAGGGGATTAACTAGATTTTATATCTAGTTAATATTTTTCTTTTTTTTTACTTTTTTAGCATAAGACAATTTTTTACTGAATGTTTATTTTTTATCAAAATATTTTTATTTTATTAGTTTTAAAGAAGCACTTAAGGACTTTTTTTTGAATATTTATGGTGAAATTAGGTTTGAATTTTTAAGTGATGATGTAAGATTTGAATTTGAAGATCTTTCAGCGGCAAAAACGGTTCATTCATTGAAAGGATTCAACATCCGATGCAAATCAATTTTCTATAAAAACATGAAATTGGATTCAAGAAAGCTTAAAAGTAGCTGAATATTTTAATATTGATAGTTTATGTTGGATATTATGAAATAAATTCAACTAAATTCATATTGAATAATTATTTTATAACTTTTTTTCAAAATTTTTAATTAGAGATTAACCGACTGTCCAGATATGTACAATTAAAATTATATACTTTGATTTAGAGATATATTATTCATAAGTAAAGAGGTTATATAAATGATAGGTAAAAAGATTCGTTTAGAAAGAATCATTAACAGAAATACTGGAAGAACTGTAATCGCACCAATGGACCATGGTGTATCAAGCGGTCCTATTCCAGGAATCATAGATATGGACGAAACTGTTGAAGAAATCTCCCAAGGCGGAGCAGATGCAATTTTAATGCATAAAGGTATCGTAAAACAAGGACACAGAGGATACGGTAAGGATATAGGTCTTATTGTACACTTGTCTGCAAGTACTTCACTTGCACCAGATCCAAATGATAAGGTAACCGTAACAAGTGTGGAAAAAGCAATTCAGCTTGGAGCAGATGCAGTATCCATTCATGTAAACTTAGGTTCAGAAACCGAAAGCCAGATGCTTCAGGAATTAGGACAAATCGCTGAAACCTGTGACTACTGGGGAATGCCGCTTTTAGCAATGATGTACCCTAGAGGCCAGAAGGTTGAAAACGAACACGATGTGGAATTCGTAAAACATGCTGCACGTGTCGGATCAGAACTTGGTGTGGATATTGTTAAAACCAATTATACCGGTGATCCTGATTCATTCAGGGAAGTTGTTGAAGGAGCAATCGTGCCTGTAGTTATTGCAGGAGGACCAAAAATAGACACTGATGAAGAATTGTTACAGATGGTAAAGGATTCTCTTGAAGTTGGAGGAGCTGGAGTTGCTTTCGGACGTAACCTCTTCCAAGCGGAAAACCCTGGAAAAATCACCCGTGCGATTTCAGAAGTTGTCCACCATGATGCAGAAGTAGACGAAGCTTTAAAATTCTTAGAATAGGTGATTTAATGCAAAATAAATTTGCATGGATTAGCACTCCTGATGAAGTGTGGGAAGACAAGAAGGAAATGATAACCACCGCACTTGAATCAGGCATTGACCATGTCCTTGACCTGGATGACATAGAAAACATCAGAAAACTGGGCAATGTAAAGATAATTGCAAACAGTGACGATGCAGACATTTATCTGGTCGGAATCAACGGTGAAGGAGATGGAGTTGTAGAGTTGAACGATGACTTTACAGATTCAATCGATATTGCAAATGCAAAAAAAGCTAAAAGCGAAGGAAAACAGGTTTGTGCATATATAAAAATAACTGACAAGGCACATGAGCAATTGGCCGTAAAACTCGGTCCGATTGTAGACTACATCATACTTGTCGGAACAGACTGGACAATCATTCCTCTTGAAAACATCATTGCAGACCTGCAAAAGGAAGATGTTGAAATCATAGCTGCTGTGCGTGACGTTGATGGGGCAAAAGTCGCTTTGGAAACCTTGGAACATGGAACCGACGGAGTAATATTTGAAGCGAATGACTTCAACCAAACCAAAAAGATTGCACAGGAAGTCATTGAAGCGTCACAAACCAAATATGAACTGAAAATTGCTACTGTAACAAATGTGAAACCGTTGGGTTCAGGAGACAGGGTATGTGTCGATACCACTGACATGATGAAACCTGGCGAAGGAATGCTAATCGGATCATATTCCAAATCAATGTTTCTGGTACACTCAGAATCTCTTGAAAGTGAATATGTGGCTTCACGTCCTTTCAGAGTGAATGCAGGTCCCGTACAGGCATACGTAATGGTTCCTGGAAACAAGACAAGATACCTCTCCGAGCTTGTTGCCGGCGATGAAGTATTGATAGTCAACACTGAAGGGGAAACCAGAACAGCATACGTCGGAAGAAGCAAAATCGAAAGACGTCCGCTTATATTAATCGAAGCTGAATATGAAGAAAAAGTCATCAGAACTTTGCTTCAGAATGCAGAAACAATCAGAATAGTCGATGAAAATGATGAGCCTCTATCAGTTGCAGACATCAAACCTGGCGATAAGGTCAAGGTATACATAGAATCCAATGCACGTCACTTCGGAATAGCAATTGACGAGACTATCATTGAACAGTAGGTGTAAAACATGAGCCAAATGAGAGCATTTTTGGCAATTGACATTGATGAAGACATCAAGGCCAAAATGTATAAGGTAATTAATGAATTCAAGCAGATTGATGCCAGAATCAAATATGTGGAGCTGGAAAATCTGCATCTCACCCTCAAGTTCTTCGGTGACATCGACACTGAAGGAATTGATTTGCTTTCCTCTAAAATTGAAGATGTGGTCTCAAACTTCGATAAGTTCACTGTCAAAATCAGAGGCTGCGGTGCCTTTCCAAACACCAACAGAATCAAGGTAATCTGGTTGGGGTTGGATGAGGATGAAATTGTCAGACGACTTCATGATGAATTGGATAAGGAATTTGTAAAGATAGGCTTTGACAAGGACAGAAAATTCTCTTCACATCTAACCATCGGCCGCATGAAATCCGCCAAGGGCAAAAATGAAGTGAAATCAAAAATAGAGGAATTCAGCGAAGTTGAAATTGGAGAGATGTCTGTTGATAGAATAATTCTTAAAAAATCAACATTGACACCTCAAGGGCCAATTTATGAAGATATAAAGGTATTTGAATTGTGATAATATGGATTATGAGCTAATATTAAAAGATATAAAGCCAACACAGGAAGAGCAAAATGACATTGACGCAATGTCAGATAAACTCGTAGGTTTCTTGAATGAAACATGCAAGAATCAAGATATCAGTGCTAAAATTGCTGTTGTCGGCTCTGTTGCAAAACGCACTGCACTTAGGGGAAAATCAGACATTGACATATTCATGGCTTTTCCTCTTGATGTCAGTGAGGACACCTTAAAAGAGAAAGGTTTAGAATTAGCTCATAAATGCAATGATGCTTTCGATGGAACTGCATCACACCATTATGCATCACATCCATATGTGCAGGCAAATATTGAAGGATATGAAGTTGACATGGTTCCCTGCTATGAAATAGAAGACGGCTCACAGCTCAAATCAGCAGTTGATAGAACAATCCTTCACACCAGATATGTCAAACGACATTTGACTCCCGAAGGCTGTGACGAGGTTTTGCTATTAAAAAGATTCATGGACATGACAGGAACTTACGGTTCCGAGTTCAAGGTCGGCGGATTTGCAGGTTATCTCTGTGAACTGCTAATCATCAAATACGGCAGCTTTGAAGAGACTTTAAAGGCTGCTACAAACTGGCAATATGGTCATATAATCGATTTGGAGGATTATGGAACCGGAGGGCAGTTCAACGATCCTTTGATAATGATAGACCCTACAGATAAGAACCGTAATGTAGGTGCTGCATTAAGATTGAATAAGTTCTCCGAATTCATCCAGTCAGCAAGAAATTACCTGTCATCAGACAATAAGAGGGATTATTTCTATCCGCTGGACAAACACATTGATAAAGAATCTATTTTGAATGAATTAGAAAAAAGGGGAAGCGATTTTATAGCAATAAAATTCGATATTCCGGATATGCCTCTGGATACCCTTCATCCGCAGCTTAAAATGACAACTGAAGCTCTTGCAGACAAAATAGCTAATGAGGAATTCAATGTCTTTTGTGCTGATTATGCTTCAGATGAAAAGGATACAGCAGTAATATTGCTTGAAATGGCTTCATCAAAACTCAACAACATCAAAATCAATTATGGTCCTAAAATATATTTGAATAAGGCTTGCAATAACTTCACAGCCAAATATGGTCCTGAAACCTGCCACATTATCGATGACTTTCTGGTTCACGCCCAGAAAAGACAGTTCACTGATGTCGTGCAGTTCATAGAAGACCTGTTCACAACAGAACACATTAGAAAAATCAAGGTTGGAAAAAACCTCAGAAAGGCTATTTTAAACTCTTATGAATTCACTTCAATCGAGGATTTGGCAGAAGATGAATTTTATATAACCTTTTTGGATGATTTTATAAATCCCGGCCAGTATATCGTAAGGTGAACTGATGAGCTCCAATAAAACTGAAGAAATAGATTTGATTGTAAATCATCCAAAAAAAGCAATAAATAAGTTAGCCGTACCTATCATTATTTCTAACTTATTTATGATGCTAAACAATATTATTGACGGTATTTGGGTTGCAGGTTTGGGTCCGCATCCCCTTGCTGCCGTCGGATTTGTAACCCCACTATTTTTAGCGCTGGTTGGATTTGCAAACGGTTTGGGTGCAGGTTCAAACAGTCTCATAGCACGCTGCATAGGGGCTGAAGACTATGAAGCGGCCGGAAACAGTGCAATTCATTCCATAATGCTGAGCATTATTGTAACAGTAATCACTACAATTTTACTTTTGATATTTTTAAAGCCTTTGCTGCTTTTGATGGGTGCCGGAGAGGTTATCAATGAAACAATGGCCTACGGTACAATCGTAATAGGAGGTATATTTTCAGTATTCCTTCCTGCGATGATGGCGGCGATTTTCAGGTCACAGGGTGAAATCAGAAGGGCATCCTATCCTTTGATGTTTACAGCTATAATTAACATGATTCTGGATCCGATTTTTATTTATGTAATCGGTTGGGGAGTAACAGGTGCGGCATTCGCTACCGTTATTTCAGGAGTCATTCCAATGCTTTTGATGATGTACTGGATGTTTGTAAAAAAAGACAGCTTTTTGCAAGTCAAGATGAGCGAATACAAAAGGGATTTTCAGATTTATAAGGACATACTTGTTGTTGGAATTCCAGCCAGTCTGGAACAGTTCATAATATCATTCGTGTCAATTCTAATGAATTACTGGCTTACAATACTGTCAGGAACAATAGCTGTTGCGGCATATACCGCAACATGGAGACTGGTTGCTATCGGAATATCACCTATGATCGGTATTGGTGTGGCGGCATTGACTGTTGGAGGAGCAGCTTACGGTGCAAGAAATCTTGCAAATCTTAAAACAGCACTTAATTACGGATTGAAATTGGGAATGATTTCATCAGTTATAGTCTGTTCATTTCTCTTTATATTTGCAGATCCGCTATCATTTATATTTTCATACTCATCAGACAGTTCCATTTTAGCTCCTAAAGTCGTTGAAGCCTTAAGGATTTTATGTTTCTTCTTGCTGTTCATGCCGTTTGGTGTTCTTTCAGGAAATATTTTCCAGGCAATGGGAAAAGGAACATTTTCACTATTGATAACCGTATTGAGGTCATTCATACTTGAAGTGATATTTGCAGGAATCTTTGCGTTTGGGCTTGGTTTGGGTGCAGTCGGTGTTTACTGGGGGCTTGTTTGCGGCATGACCTTAGGTTCAATTGCCGGATATATTTTCATCAACTATTATCTAAACAAAAATAAGAGCTATTTTAATGCTTAACGGTACTGTTACTTTTTTTTTTTTAAAAACATAATATTCATATACCTGCAGTTTGATAACTATTAAAAGTGATAATATGGCTCAAAAAACATTTCTCTATGAATGGCGAAAAGAGGACTTTGAAAACCTGACTGACATTGAAAAGGAGGCTTTCAAAAAAGCCGATAGGTTAAATGATATGATGCTGGATATTAAAATACTCATGGATGAAATCGACGATGAATGGAATCAGTATCTGAAATATCTGGAGGATTCAAAAATATCCCGCATATGTGAGTTCAGGGGTGGACAGTGCATTGAATTTGATGAGGAACTTTTAAATGCAATTGTCAACACTTTAAAAAAATCCCTGAATGACACTAAGGACTCCCTGAATCACAATTCGAAAAAAATTAACTTAAACCGTGTAATTGATGGATAATTTTCAATAGAAACTTTTATCATATTCAATTTGTATATAAATAATCATGTCAGAGATAAAAAAACTCACAATTGATGTTGATGTTCCGGATTATGTGGAAAAATACGTTGACTTTGAAGAGGTATCAAAGCTCTGCATAGAGGAGCAGGAGACTTTAGGATATAACTGGAATTATCCGCCATTTGATTTTGACGTTGATGAGGTATGGAACTCATACAACAAATTAAAGATTATAGCTTTTAAGATCGACTTTTCAGCCGAAGAGCTAGAGCACACTTTCGAGGACCATGAACTTGAATACGTTCTGAAGAGATTTGAACGCATGAAGGTCAAGTTCATGAATGAAATCTACATGCTCGAAAGTGAGGATGCGCTGGGACTGTTTTTGGGAAAATGCAACCTGTGCATGAGATGCACAAGGGAATTCGGCATGCCCTGCAAAATGCCTTTCAAAATGAGATACTCCCTTGAATCATTGGGGGCATACACAGACAGGACAGTCGAAGACTTCTTCGGGTATCCGATAAAATACGCTCATGACGGCAAACTGCCGGAATATCTGATATTTGTCGGCGGTCTTTTGTATGATAAAAAATAGATGATTGATATCAAGTAATTATAATCGCAGGAAAACCGTTCAGATTCCCAGTCAGCGGATTAAGAATAACAGGAATGCCTGCATTATATAAGGAATAGATTTTTATGGATTCATTTGAGGCTTTAGTTGGAAAAAACATAAATGATGTAGTCTTGGATGTGTCAGCAACTTTTTTTATAGCTCCCCTTGAGTATTTTTATAAAAACTGCGGCAGAAGATATCCCGCTTCAAAGTTCAGGATGGCCGATTTGGACTATTTTGATTTGATAGATTTCACTGACCTGTTCCGCTTTGAGCAAATCCTAATAATTTGGCATGATGAAACAGGACTTATCACCGATTTGGAGCTCTATTATCTAAGCAACGACTTTGATGTTCTTTTTGCTGATTATTACTATATCAAAAAAGCTATTGACAACGGTGAGGCCCATAAATTGCGTGAAGGAGATACAAAATATTTAGGGGCTTCAAGGCTGCCCGATAAGGTTCCACAGCCGAACAGTGACAAACTGGCAAATAGAAGGGAACTTGTTTTAAAAAAGAAATACCTGCAGAAAATGCTTAATGAAATGGATTTGAAGCGCCGCTTTTAATTTGATTGGTGTAGTTAAAATACACTAGCTATTTTGTATTTTGGTGTGTATTTTAAGATTTGCTCGCTGTTTTAGAAATTGTTATTATCCATTAAACACAATATAATAATAAGTTTAAGGTGATTTGATGGAAAACAATAAGATTATTATTTTGGCTTTGATTGCAGTCATTGCAGTTCTTTTGGTGGCTATGGCTGCAATGATGATGCCTAATATGGGTAAGCAGGATACAATATTAAAATTTAAAAGTAATTCAACATTGACTCAAGGAGATTCGATTAAAGTAAAATTAACAGACAGTAATGGTACTGCAATAGCAAATCAAACTGTTAATGTTACAATAACTAATAAAGATGGGTCTTATGATTATCATACAGTTGTAACTAATAAAAAAGGTGTTGGAACATTAAAACTTGATAAAAATCCTGGAAAGTACAATATAACCGTTAGTTATGGTGGTAATGATAAGTATAATGGGTGCAACGTTACTAAAAAGATAAAAATTGAAGAAAAAGTTGTTGAAACAGAGGTTTCAAGCTCTCAATCTTCATCTAATTCTCAATCTTCATCTGATTCCCAATCTGCATCAGGTAATCAATATGACATTAATAATTTGCCTCCAAGTAATGACCCGTACCAGGAAACTAATCGCTACCAACTTGATGAAAATCATGTAGCACAGGAGTATTCAGATCATTATCGTAGTATTGTGGACTTAAGAACCGGTGAAAGGCATGGTGGATGGGTATAATAGGAGTTAAGTTAAGGTATATTATTCTAGAAAATGTAGGTGTAAATTGCATCTACATCTATTTTTTTATATTTCCTATACATTTCTCATCTTGAATGTAGCTATTTTTACAGGCCAGCTTATTTTCTTGCATAATTCCATTATATTTTAAACAGTTGCATAAGCAACAATTGACATGGTCAAACGTAAAATTAAAAATTCGCATACTTTCATCGGCAATAAAAAATTAATACGATGTTTTGATAAATATTACAAATAAACATGTTTCAATGGAAAAAAATTTTGTCAAAATTTAACTTAAAATTATTGTGGAGGATAATTATGAAGAAAGTGAAAATCACTATTTTGAAAACAACCCTTCAGGAGGATTTGGCTAAGGAGTATGGTGTTGAAGGGCTTTCAACTTGCCCGTTGATGAGTGAAGGTCAGGTATACTATGCAGATTATGCCAAACCGGATAATTTCTGTGATGAGGCTTGGAAAGCAATCTATCAATATGTTTTTGCACTGGCTCATGGAGTTCAGGATATCTGGTACTATAATGACTGGATTAGGACTCCGGGTGTTGCTATTGTTTCATGCAATGACGGGCTAAGACCTGTAATCATGAAGTTGGAGGCAACTGATATTGAATCAAGTGCTGAAGAAAATGTCTCCAATTAAATTTCAGTTAAAAATGAGATGCTTTTTTCACTTCATACTTTTTAATTTTTTTTTAAATAAACTCAACTTTTGTTGAATAGTTTAAATACTAAGTTTAACATAAATACCCCCATGATTAACAAGAGGATAATGTTTATTTTAATATTATTGATAGTGGCCATTGGTGCCGTATCACATGTTAGTGCTGAAGATGTAAACGGCACTCAACAGTTGGCTATTGATGATATTGAAGTAACGCAAAGCAATGATATTTATTCAAGTGATGGTGATGCTGCACTTGAAATTGATTCATCAAAAGAAAGTATTTCTGCAACCCAACTGGATGCTACAATAACTCCGATAAACCTTGAAGGAAAATATCAGACTGGTGTTGCTACTGTCAAATTGACTGATTCAAACAACAATCCGTTGTCTAATCAGCGTGTTAAATTGACTGTTGTTTATAAAACCAGTGGAGCTACTCCAAAAATGACTGATGAAAATGGAATTGCATCATTTGAGTTTAAAGATTTATTTTATTATGATGGAAAATATGTAAATTCCACATGGGATTTGACTAAGCATACTTTGACTGTTGGAAACTGGCCTATAAAAATTGATTTGGATGGTGGAGATTATACTGCAAACACAGTCAATGCCAATTTGAATGTTCTAAAAACAACTGCAAACATAAATATAAATGATATGACTGCAGATTTTGGTGAAGATAAGTATTTTGAAATGACACTGACAGATTCAGATACAGGAAAACCAATCAAAGGGGAAGTCTTTAAAGTTCAAATCACAAGCGACTCTCAAACCATGACATATAATCTGGTTTCTGATGAAAACGGTCAAAATAAAATTGGCGTAAGTCAGCTGATTCCGGGCACATATCCTGTCAGAGTGGGACTGGAAGATTCCAGTAATATTGCGGCTTCTCAAAAATCCGCCAGAATAACAATCAATAAGATTCCTGTCACTTTAAAAACAAACAAATTGACAACAACTTACAATTCAGGTGCAAACTTCACAGTCAGTGTCGTTAATGGCAATGTGGCTTTTGCTAATGTGAAACTCAAGTTAAAAGTTTATACGGATAGCGGTGCTCAAACTTTAAAAGTCACCACCAATGAAAACGGAACTGTGTTCTTAAGCTCTTCAGGTCTTTCCAAGGGAACACATAAGGTTATTGTCAGCAATGCGGATTCCCTGTTTTCAGCCGATTCAGTTACCTCTTCAATTGTAATCAATCCTAAGAAACTGAACATTGTAGGGGCTTCCAAAAAATTGAAAAACGGTGGACAGCTTACCTTGAAGGTTAAAAATAAAAGCACAGGTAAGTATGTAAGCGGCGTTAAACTGCAGGTTAAAGTCTTTACAGGTAAAAAGTACAAAGCTTTCAATCTGGTTACCAAAAAATCAAAGCTCATTAGCAACGCCATTGGGGCTCTTTTAAAAACAAATAAGTTTTCCACAGGAACCCATAAGGTTACCGTGAAAATAACATCCCCTAACTATAAGGGATCAGGAACCTTTAAGCTTGTTATTCCAAAATCCGCTCAAAAGTATAAAAAAGTTACCTATATCGTTTCAAACGGCAAGGGCAAATACGTATGAACTTTTAAATAAGTTCATATTTCTTCTATTTTTTTATCAAACTCTTTTTGCGCATTTTCATAGAAATATCCCAATTCCCGACCGTTTACGAAAATGTGGCTGACTGTAATTGATACGCTCATCTCATAGTTCTCGTTTACTTTTCCCCAGGTTATGAGGGGCTGTATTGCATTACCGTCCACTACACAGTTTGTAAGCATGTCAAAATCCACCCAGGGGATGCATGAGAAATTGGCAACGTTTGTCAAATCCCTCTGCTGCATTTCCAGACTCAATCCTTCCTGTTTTCCGCTTAAAATGTCTGATGACAATTTCTTTACATAGTCATGCCATTTCAAAATGTCGTCAAATTCCTGTGGTGTTTTCACCCTCATTTCCTTATAGATTTTATTTCCTTCATCCATTATGGGTGTAAGACCTTCAAGATAGTCATATTCAATAGCTTTGCCGTCAATAATTCTTCTTTTAAGCTCAGGCACACTGTTTACAGCATTCATAAGACATCCCAGACTCATTATAAAAAAAGACTTGTCGTTTTCATGACACCAGTTCCACATTGACTCAACATTAACACGGGCGGATATTGCATAGCGTGCTGATAGAAAATCAATGAAGGGATTTTCATTTAAATTAAATTCAATTTCTCTCATTTTTAAACAAAACCTTTCAAAATAGTTACTTTTTTATATGTTCTTTTTAATATATATTTATGTTATAAATCTTAAAGTGGTTTTGTTATAATGAAAGTAGTAATTGTAGGTGGAGGAGCTGGTGGAATCTCAACAGCTTCCAATATACGTAAACTTAATAAGGAAATAGAAATTACAGTAATCACAAGAGACAACAAAGTGGCATATTCACCATGCGCCATTCCTTACGTGCTGTCAGGCACAATCGAATCTTTTGATGATATTGTGATGAGGACTCCGGAAGACTATAAAAATAAGAATATTGATGTCATCGTCGAAGCGGAAGTAACTGCAGTCGATTCCGACAAAAAGACAGTAACCTATGAAAAGGACGGCGATGAAATTGTCATCGATTATGACAAACTGGTACTTGCTACCGGAGGAAATCCGTTTGTTCCTCCTATGGAAGGAGCGGATTTGGATGGAGTATTCAGAATCAGAAATATTGAAGATGGAAAAAGAGTCAAGGAAGCAATGAAAGATGCTAAAAGTGCAATTGTAACCGGAGCAGGTTTGATAGGTATTGAAATTGCATTTGCCCTCAGAAAACAGGGACTTGATGTTATCTTAAGTGAAATGTTACATCAGATTGTTCCAAGATCCCTTGACAAGGACATGTCCGACATTTTGGTTAAATACCTTGAACAGGAAGGAATCAAAGTTGTTTTAGGAAAACCGATTACAAAATTAATCGGGGACGGCAAAGTCGAAAAGGCATGCTTTGGAGATGAAGACCTCTACGATGCGGACATGGTTATCATGGCTACCGGTGTGAGAGCAGAACTTGACCTTGCAAGAATGGCAGGATGTGAAATCGGAAGATGGGCAATCATGGTAAATGATAGGATGGAAACCTCAGTTGATGATGTCTATGCCCTCGGTGACTGTGTTGAATCAAAAGACCTGATTTTAGGTTCAAACACAATTTCACAATTAGGTACCACTGCAGTGCGCCAGTCAAAAACATTGGCACGTACAATATGTGACAAGAAATCCAAATTCAACCCTGTACTGAATTCAATGGTTTCCAAAGTTGGCAAACTGGAATTCGGTGCTGTTGGATACACTACCAGTTTTGCACAGCAGAACAGAATCAGGCCTGTAGTTCAAAAGGTTGAAGCGCTTACAAGAGCACGTTACTATCCTAATGCAAAACCAATGGATATCAAAGTTATATGTGATGGAAACGGAACCATTATAGGATGTCAAATCATAGCGGAAGAAAGGGTGGCTGAAAGAATCGATACAATGACATTGGCCATTACAGAAGGCCTTACATGCTTTGATTTAAGTAATATGGAATTTGCTTATGCTCCACCTGTATCAATGGTTACAGATCCGTTAATCCTTGCAGTTGAAGAAGTAAGTAAAAAGTTTAATTAAATATAAAAGTTTTTGGAGATGATAAAATGGCAGAACATGGACATCATGGTCACGGAGGCCAAATGACCCCCGAACAGCAAAGGCAAATGATTGAACAGGAAATAAGACTTGCTCGCAATCTTGGTCAAATCAAGCATAAAATTGTTGTCATGAGTGGAAAAGGAGGAGTAGGAAAATCCACAGTGGCAGCCAACATTGCCGAAACCCTACAGGCATTAGGCTTTAAGACAGGAATCCTCGATGCGGATATTCACGGACCGAACATACCTAAAATGCTTGGTCTTGAATTATACGGCGAATCTTTCCACAACTATCAATTTGAACAGTTCAAACAAATCACAGAAGAGGGACTTGCATCCCAGGACTTCAAGGATGATGATGAAAAATTGACTTTCATCGAATCAAAAAAACAGGAATACTCACACTCAATGTTTCCGGTAGTTGCCCCTAGCGGCCTTAAGGTAATGTCAATGGCATTTCTATTGGACAGCATTGACACTCCAATCATATGGAGAGGACCTCAAAAAACAGGTGCAATCAAACAGCTTATTTCAGATTCCCACTGGGGAGAACTTGACTATCTGATTATCGATAACCCGCCGGGCACAGGAGACGAACCTCTGACAGTATTGCAGACAATTCCTGATGCTGATGCAGTGATTATGGTAACCACCCCTAATGTTGTATCCCAGGAAGACGTTTTGAAATGCGTCAAGATGGTCGAACAGATGGGAATTAAAAAGATTGGCCTTATCGAAAACATGGCATATTACATCTGCCCTCACTGTGATGAGAAACTCCACATTTTCGGTGAAGGCAATGGAAAGGCTTTCGCTGATGAAATGGAAATTACCTATCTGGGTGATTTGCCTATTGAAGAAAGAGTATCTGACTCACCAAATCAGGATGGCGTTATTGCAACAATAGCTCCTGATGATGTGGTTTCAAAAAGATTTGTTGAAATCGTTGAAGATATTCAAAAAGAGTTTTAGAGTAAAGCTAAATTGATTATATAGCTTACTCTTGCTATATTTACGATGTATCCTAAGAAATTAGGATCTTCTTTTAATTTTTTAAAGTAATCCAATTTTTCTATAACATATTCCTTGTTTTCATCCATCACGTTTAATGAAAAGTACTGCATTCCCATTGTGTATTCATGCTCGTCTGTAAAGATGGGAACTAGGTATTCCCCGTCATTGGCATAAGGGATTTTTACAGGTTCGCCGTCTTCAATGGATATTATAAAGTATTTGTCCTTAATATATTCCTTAATTTCACTTTCAGTTTTTTCTATTGCATTCTGGTTTTGGTTTTCACCGTGCATGTAAATCATTTGGATATGATTTTTAAGCTCAGGGTGTTTTATTTCTTCTAGTTTCATTGTACTTACCTTTGTTCCTTATTGCTTAAATATTCTTCAACTTCATCTTGGGGTATGAATTTCAAGGCATTTGAGTTGATGCAGTATCTCGGAGAACCTCCAGGACCGTCATGAAACAGGTGGCCCAGATGGGAATTTGCCTTTGCACTTCTTATTTCAATTCTTGTAGTTCCGTATGAAAAGTCCCTGTGTCTGGTTATGGATTCTGGTGAAACAGGTTTTGAAAATGCCGGCCAGCCACAGCCTGAGTCGAATTTGTCATCTGAAGAGAAGAGAACTTCACCATCAACCACATCCACATATATGCCATCTTCAAAAAAGTCATCATATTCTCCACTAAATGGAGGTTCTGTCATGGCAAGCTGTGTTATTTCAAACTCTTTTCTGCTCAAGTGGCTGAATTCTTCATCGTCTATTAAATTTAAATCAACATGACAATAACCCTGTGGATTTTTTTCAAGATACTTCTGATGATAGTCCTCGGCGGGATAGAAACTGCCTATTGGACGGGCTTCAGTGACGATTCTTTTAGGAGTTTTCCTTTGTTTTTCGGCTAAAAAATTTAATACAATGCTTTTTTGCGAATTTTCCTGCCAATAGATGCCTGTTTGGTATTGTGTGCCGACATCCGCTCCCTGGCGATTTTTGGTGTATGGATTGATTATTCCAAAAAATTTCTCCAAGATTTCCTCAAGCGAAATGATTTCAGGATTGTATGTAACTTTGACGGTTTCTGCATGTCCTGTTTTTCCGGAACATACCTTTTCGTAGGTTGGAGCCAAATCATTGCCATTTGCGTATCCCACTTCAGTCTGATTGACTCCTTTCAATCTGGACATGAATGCTTCAACGCCCCAAAAGCAACCTCCTGCCAGATAAATCACGTTCTGTTTTTTAAACATGATTATCATTCTCTTTTTTTTCGGCAATATAATTTCCTACAAAAATCTTTTTTATAATAAAATTCATAGTATTATTATATATTGGAGGAAATCTAATGTTTTACAGTACAATCATGAAAATTGATTCAATCGATAGATTAAGAGATATAAGAGATGCATTGCTTGTTGAACAAGGTATTAACCCTACACGTCAAGGAGAACAGGCAATTAAGGTTGTGGTTGAGAGAATCGATGAAATTCAAGCTACTTTAGATAAATCCGCAACTAAAAACAAAAACAGAAACAGATAAGTGATTTTAGTGATAAGACGTGTTTCATCAAAAAGGCGCCTTTTAAGAAGGAGGATGTATAGGGCACCGCATGCCCGCCATAGACAGCCTACATATTATCGTGAAAATAAAAACCTGGTCAAGTCTCATCAGGAAAAGTTTAAGGATATGAATGGCCCTAGGATAAAGCGCAAAAGAAGACCTAAGCGTGAGGTTATGAGCGGTGGATTTAAAATGTCTTATAGATACAAATATTATCTTAAGGATGATATTGTAGAGGAAGATGAAGAAGAATTGGAATAGGTTCTTCTTTAATTAAATTTTAGTGTTGGTCATCTCAACATTAATCTCTTTTTTTATTAAATATAATTTTTCATCATCATAGTTTTTTTTAGGAATTGTTAAATATCAATTTAACACAATATTATAATATATTCATATTAATTTATGGAGGTAAATGATGGAGAAAAATAATATTATTATCATTGCATTGATTGTAATTATCGCAGCTCTTTTACTGACCATGGTATTTACAATGATGCCAAACATGCAAAAGCAAGATTCAAAATTAAAATTTAAAGGAAACGACACATTGAAAAAAGGAGATTCCATTAAAATCAAGCTGACAGATGCTAATGGAAAAGAAATATCTGGCCAATCTGTGAATGTAACAATCACAGATAAGGACAAGGCAAGTGATTACCATTCCGTTGAAACTGATGAAAACGGTGTAGGAACAATAAAAATAGACAAGGATCCTGGAAAATATAAGATAAAAGTCACTTATGGTGGAAATGACAAGTATAAAGCTTCCAATGCTACCAAAACAATAACAGTTGAAGAAGAAGAGGTTCAGGAAACATCTTCCTCATCATCCAGCACACCTTCCGCCTACGCTTATAAATCAGACGGAACTCCAATGTACAGCCAGGCTGAAGTGGACAGCTATATGCATAACAAGTATGGTAATGTGAATTATCATATTGCAGAAAACGGTTATATGGATATGGACCAGCCGGGTTATGACGATGCCGGTCATTGGGTTGGATACAGATAATATCTAATGGTAGGTGATGTTTCACCTACAAACTTTTTTTATTTTTTTTTAAATTTCCAGTAATTCTTTTTTAGAAATAGTTTTGTTTTTTGAGTGGACATCCAGAATAATGCCTGAAAACTCATCATCTTTTTTTGCAAGCTCTTTAAAAAGCTCAATTGACACTTCGGTAGGCTCGTAGTCTTCAAGTTCCAAATATTCAAATCCTTTTTCGTATTCTTCATGATTGGAAAATACGATTATCTTGAAGTCTTCAAGGCTTCCAACAACAAGAAAGTCCTTTTCATGGTCTTCGCCTAAGGTTGGGCAAATGTATTTCATCTAAAAGCTCCCGTTTCTGTCCATGTTGAAGTTTTGTGAGTGGGGGTTGATTACAAAGCCCTGGAAATATTCGTCTTCATCGGCCATTTCGCAAATGTCATCAGGTGTTAGTACTTTCATTTCCAGTTTGTCCAGAAACAGTTTTGAAATTTTTCCGCTGCCTATGGCATATTCGCGCATATCTGTAAAGATTGGAATTATATACTCTTTGCTTGTCTCTGTAAGTGTAAATTTAACCGGGCGGCCAATCTCATCAACGAGGGTAAAATATATCTCTTCAGGGTATGCCTTTCTGATGTTTTCCTTTACGGCTTCAAGCTCAATTGCATCCTCGTTTTTAAGCTTTTTAACCATGTCGGCATAAATCTGAATGTACTCTTTAAGGGCGCTTTTGGAGGCCTTAACATTATTTTTCTGATAGTCTTCGTAATCTTTAGGATTCATGTCTACTCACAACAGTCGTGAACGTCTTCCCTTCCAATAACAAAGTCCCATTGAGGGGCGTTGATTGCAATTCCGATAAAGTCATCGTCTTCAGAGTGATCGGCAACTATTTCACTGCCTGTTTTTTTATCGCAGATGAATTCGTTTTCTTCAAACTGTTCTTTGAATGTTTCAATGGCTTCATTTGCCTCTGCTTCATCGGTGTATGCAGGAATTACGAATTCTTCTCCTTCATCTTCTTCATCACTGATTATTAATGCAACGACTTCCTTATCTTCGCTTGAAGCATTTGAAACGATTATGAACTCTTCATTGAATACCATGTGTTCGATTTCATGATAAAGTTCTCCCAGCTCTTCGATTAGGATCATGTTTTCATTATCGAATGCTTCATCGATGTCGTCATGTGTTTCGAGGTATTTTTCCACTTTTTCGTTTAAATCGTCATCAAGTTCTATGAATTTTTCTATTAGTTGCTTTACTTCGCTCATTATAATCACGTTAAAAATAATTCTAAATAAAAATAAGTTCTTTTTAAAAACAAATGAACATTCTCTTCCTAAACACCACTAAAGGAATACAAACGAATGCTCATTTCAACCATCACCATTGTTCATATTTTAAAAAAATAGTATATAACAATATGAACAATAGTATATTGTTTTTCAACCTATATAAAGGTTTAGTTTCTTATGGTATCAAAATTCACTTTCTATCGATTTAATTAGGTTATAGATAAGTCTATTGGTACTTACATCAATATTATTTAGCTCACCTAGCTCAATTACCTTGCCGGTAAGGGAGTCAATTTCCGTTTTTATTTTCCGCTTTATGTCCATGTGTGTTGAAGAGAAATGATTGTATGTGTCGGGAACCAGTTTTGAGTAGAATATGTCCTTATAGTCTTGTGAATTTTCCCATAATGTTTCATATTCGCTTGCTTTTATGACATCGAATATTTCATCGATAATGCTGTTCATGATTTCTATTGAATATTGGTTTTCAGTGAGCTTTCCGTAGTTGACATCCAGTATTGATCCGAGTGGGTTGAGCGCACAGTTGTAAAGCATCTTTGCCCACAGGTATTTGTCGACTTCATCTGTTAGTTCACATCTTATGCCTGAGGATGTTATCATGTCAGCTACTTGCTGCAATTCGGATGGGTCCTGCTTTTGAAGAGAACCTATCAGGATAGGTTCTGTGTATACGGTAACTTCGCTGATGTGCCTTTCGTGGCGTGCAAATCCCGTAATCACGCGTGCAGAGAATACCTGTGTTTTGTCAAAAAATCTCAGGTAGGGCTCATCGTTTCCAAACCCGTTCTGGAAAATGATTATTTTGAAATTCTCTTTAAGAATGTCCCTGTTTTCATTTAATCTTTTGGAGATATCATCGTTTGCAGTTGTCTTTGATGTGATGAACACATAATCGAATGTGTCTTTCGGAATTTCATCATATGTTTCATATACATTTATTTCATCGCTTGGGAAATTATAATGGGTAAACAATCCTGTTCGTTCAATTCCGTTTTCTTTTATCGCTTTTGCGGTTTCACCTCTTGCAAAAATTGACATGTCGGCACCCTGTGATAACATTGATGCGGCAAGTCCTATTCCTACGGCTCCTGAGCCAATAACCAGTACATTCATTTTTCCACCTCATGGGTACTATGTTTTTTCATGCATAATAATTTTTAGTTAACTATTTAAGTCATGAAAATTAAAAATTTAGGTATACCAAAATTATGGGGAACATAAATGAACTATCTGATAAGAAAAGACAATACGCAGAAAGTCTATCTGTCCGAAACACCATTGGACGTGGTAGATATTCTTAAGACCGATTATGGGTATCTGCATGAGGCAATAGCCGATGAAGGGATTATACTAAAAGGGCTTGAATGCAATCTGTTTAAGGAAATCGTTTTCGACTCAAAGGTCGTCGGATTCTGCAGCTATGACTTTTCATCAGAGTTCATAACCGCAGCCCTCAACAACATTTACATACTACCCGAATTCAGGGGAAATGGCCTGTTTTTGGCAGAGCTTCAAAAGACAATGGTTGAATATAACAAGCCAAGCATAATCGAGCCTACACGTCTGGTTGTCGAACTGCTTGTAAAATACGGTTTTGCATCCAAAATATCCGACAGTCTTGTTGCAAGCTCACTGGAATTCATTGTCCCTGGAAATCATGTTGAATCAAACAGGGAATATCAAACCGAGGAGCTCTCAACACATTTCTATGACTTGAACATCTGCTCATGCATACATTTTCTCGACATTGAAAAGGGAATAATTGCATACAGCTCACCCCTGAACTATGACATCATCCACTATGATTGTCTCAACAAAAGAAAAGCTATTGGTGAAGATTACTTTATAAAAATCAGAGATTTCCTTTTGGAAAATGATGTGGACATTGTCGATGAGATTTCACGAATGGAGGACACGCTGCCGGTCAAGTCATATGCGATTGAAGAGGTTGTGGGAGATGAAGAGGGATTTTCCGCATATATCGAATCCCTCATTGATGACGCCCACGTAACCTATGAGAAGGCCTATCAAATCAAACGTCAGATGATAGAGGAATATGAAGCGGGAATGATTCTAAATGAGTCACTTCTCATTAGACTGGCATATCTGTTTGATGAAAACAAAAAGCCAACAATAAAATCCCACTCCGATACCTGTCCATACTGCAGCATGCCGATAGATCCCCACGACAGGTTCTGCCACTTCTGTGGAATCAATCTGAATTATGACCCTGAAAGCATGTTTGAAAGCCTTTTGAACACCTTCGATGAATCCGACGGGCAATTAAGTGAAGATATCCGGTATGTGGCATACAAATTTTTGAAGATGATATCCGAAGGCATCGAACCTGAATATGCAATGATTGTGTGTGAGAGGTCATACAGTATGCCGGGCGATATTCTAAAAGGGTATCTTGATGAGAATAGCTATATGAAAGGCAATGAAATCACAGATGATGGTCATGATTTTTTAGATAAACACCCTCTTCATCTGTTTGAAAAATATGAACTGGATGCCTTTGACTATAGTGATTTCGAAAGGTATTTCTACGAAAATCAGGAACTTGAAGGTAAAGAAATAGTTTTAAGATATCTTGACAGGTTTTCCGATGACGATGCCTTGGATTTAAAAAAAGAAATAAAAAATGGTAATTAGATTACCATCTGCTAAAACCACTTGTTGTGCTGTTGCCAGATCCCATACTGTTAATTATGCTTTTACAGTGGCTTATGAAATAATCACTGTTTTCATAACTAATGTTGTTACCTGTAAGCATGTAGTTCTGTTTGTTTTTATTAAAGAAAATGTCTGCACTATATGAATCCGGACCTTCCTTGTAAAGGAAGTATGCTGTTTCACCGTTTTCAGTAATAGTTTGGTTGGATGTGTATCCAGCCTGATTGAGACCATTTACAATATCTGATATTGTCTTGCCGTTGTCAAGTTTATTTAGATAAATTGTTATATTATAACTTGGATCGGTATAGCTTACGGTAGTGTCATTGATTTGAGTTTTATTGAAGCTATCCAAACTTGGCAGACTTGCATTCACTGCATTTGCACCATTGCCCTTTGCCGCATCATTTGCATTTGAATCGTTCAAATGTAGGTTGTCGGCGGCAACATTAATGCCAACATATGCAATAATCAAAATTACAAGTAATGCATAAAGTTTTTTCATTATTATTTCACCTATTTAATGTTATTTAATTTAAACTATATAATTTATTGGGTTTATTTTAACAAAATAATTTGTCTGATTACTATTAACCCAAGTTATTGTGAAATAGTCAGGTAATTGATGATAATACATACTCTATTTTTTGTGTAATTTATCATTGGCTTAAGATGATTATTGACATTCTTATAGGTCATATAAATATAATATTTATACTAAAAAAAACAAAATAATACCTATAATTCAGTTAATTAAGGTTTTAACAATTTTCAATCGATATAAGAATGTTTAAAAAAATAAATTATTTTTTAAAAGTTGTTAAAAATAGTATACTAATAAATTTATGAATTATTAAAAAGTTTAGGAAAATGGTGTGATTATGGAAAGAAAAATGAAAATAGGTATTATTGTTGCTGTTTCTATAATAGCTCTATTTGCATTATCACTATGGATTTCCTCCTTACCTGCCAACGAGAATAATGCAATCCGGTTCGGCATATTGACATTGCTGCCACCTCTTGTGGCTATCGGTTTGGCATTCATTACAAAGGAAACAATATTGTCCTTGTTTTTAGGTGTGTTTGTAGGGGAATTCATGTTGTGTGTAAATGATTTGAACATTATCTCCACAATAATCAATGCTTTCCTGCAATTGGGTGCTCAGGTCATTTCCTGTATGGCAGACCCATGGAATGCGGGTATTATCCTTCAGTGCTTGCTCATTGGTGGGGTAATTCAGTTGATTACCAAAATGGGTGGAGCAAAGGCATTGGCGGATTCATTTGCAAAAAGGGCTAATACTCCAAGAAAAGCTCAATTGTTTACCTGGTTGTTAGGATTATGTGTATTCTTTGATGATTATGCAAACTCTTTGATTGTCGGTCCAATTATGAGGCCTGTTATGGACAAACTTAAAGTATCCAGAGAAAAACTTGCATTTGTAGTGGATGCAACTGCAGCACCTGTAGCTGGTATTGCAATCATTTCAACATGGATTGGATTGGAAATCAGTTTAATCGCTGCAGGATTCAAGTCTGTCGGTGCAACTAACGTGACCGGTTTTGGAATATTTTTACAAACTATTCCATACAGATTCTATAACATATTTATCTTAATATTTATCGTGATTTCCGCATTAACATTATACGAATTCGGTCCTATGAAGAAGGCTGAACAGGAAGCACGTAACAGAACAGAAATACAAAAAGTCTCAGAGGCACCGGGTTTTGATGAAGTAAAACCTGTTGAAGGAATTAAACTGTCCGTTTGGAATGCGATTATTCCAATCGCAACACTGATTATCGGAGCGCTAATGGCATTCTACTGGAGTGGATACACTGCAATTTTAGGTGGAGAAGATCAGGCATTAATTACATTAATGAAAACAGCTCCATTATCATTTAAAGGTATCTTTGAAGCCCTTTCAGCATCAGATGCATCTGTAGCACTTTTCCAGGCAGCGCTGCTTGCTTCAATCGTAGCTATTGTGATGGCAGTAGGAGAGCAAATACTCTCAATTGAAGATGCAATCTCCGAATGGATTGGTGGTATGAAAACCATCGTTATCACCGGTGTAATCCTGCTTCTTGCATGGTCTCTTGGAGGAGTAATTGGAGAGATAGGTACTGCAGATTATCTTGTAGGAGTATTGAGCGGATCAATACCTTTGTTTATCGTGCCTACACTGGTCTTTGTATTGGGTGCATTGATATCATTTGCAACCGGTACAGCATATGGTACAATGAGTATTCTCATGCCTTTGGCCATTCCACTTGGATGGGCTGTAAGTACAGGAGACATGAGCTTCACAATCGTATGTACAAGTGGAGTGCTTACCGGAGCAATTTTCGGAGACCACTGTTCACCGATTTCAGATACAACAATCCTCTCTTCAATGGGAACAAGCTGTAACCACATTAATCACGTTCAAACACAAATCTACTATGCTGTGTTCGTTGCGTGTATTGCAATATTTGTAGGTTACATCCCTGCAGCAATAGGTGTGCCATGGTTTGTCTGCATTCCAGTAGGTATTGTTGTAATGTTTGTCGGACTGAGAATACTTGGTGAGAAAGTGGACTTTGAAGAAGTTGATGATGCAACATCATAAACTTCCATTTCTTTTTTTTGATTTTTTACTTTTTCTAAATATTAAATAACTGTTTTTTAGATTATAATAATTTACTTGTTGTTTCTCCTATTTTGGACAATTATTGCTGTTTATTATCAAAAAATGAAATTATTTTTAGTAAAGTATTATATTAGGTATATGCATATATAGTATCATATAAATTTAGAAAAATTATTTTCAAAAAAGATTAAGGTGTATTTCTAATGAAATATAAACAGGTTATGTTGCTTGTTTGCATGATAACATGCATGTTATTTACATTTTCATGTGTTTTTGCAAATGATGCAATGAATGAAACAATTAGTCAAAATGATTTGGAGGCGCAGGAGCTTCCAGCAATTAGCAGTGATGTTAATAATACAAATGTGATAGCTAGTAATCCATCATCTGCTTCTAATGTTTATTTTGATGCATCTGCCAGTAATGATGGGGATGGTTCAAAATCAAATCCTTATAAGTATTATAAATCTGATAGGATAAATTATGGGGATACTGTTTATTTTGCAGATGGGGTTTATGATATAACTGAACCTGAATCTATCTATTCCTCCTCAACATACAAAACAACTTTCATCGGTCAAAGTGTTGAGAAAACTATTCTGAGGTCTAATTTAGAAAAACAGTATTCAAATAAATTTGATTTCACAGTAACAGATAATTCCTATCTTGTTTTGAATAAATTAACAATGATTGGTGTTCACATAAACAACCAAGCTAATCTGATAGCTAACAATGTAATGTTTAAAAATAGTGAAGGCTTTAATTCAAATAACAATCCAACTTTATCTTATTCACATATTTCTAAAATATATGATTCAACAGGCGGTGGTGTAATTATTTGTGATACTCCTTTTAATAGGGTCACCACCCTGAATTTGACTGACTGCTATTTTAATGGCAATTCCGCTTCATCCGGTGGAGTTATAGCAACATATAATTCAATAGCCAATATTCAAAACTGTGTCTTTTACAACTCCTCAGCAAAACGTTTTGGAGGAGCAATCTACAGTATATGCTCTAAACTGAACATATATGATTCTTCATTCGACATTAACGATGCCAAATATGGGGGTGCAATATATGCCAACGAAACTACTGTGAATATAAAAAATTCCCAATTTACTAACTCACAGGCTTTCAGTTTTGGTGGGGTAATAGCTTCATTTTCAAGCCAATTGGATCTTAATCATGCTGTATTTGATGGCTATGCTTCTTTAAATGATGCGGGAGGAGCAATTTATGTTATTCGAGGAACATTTAAAGCTGTTTATTCCTCATTTAAGAATGGTTATTCTGAATTTGGAGGAGCTATCTGTAATTTGAAGACTGTTTCTACCATTTCAAATTCTGAATTTACAAACAACCATGCAACACATTACGGCGGTTCAATCTACAATATGTATGGGAGCATGGTCCTTACTGGCAATGTCTTCAACAGCACTCATGCAGATAGTGGCGGAAGCATATTCAACAGGCTTACAGACTCATTTATTCTATCCAATAACCGTTTCACAGATTCCACAGCAAATGAAGGACAGATAGTCTATGTCGATGGGAAAAAGGTTAAGGTAGTACAAAGCGGCAATATCTATGACAGTTCATATGATCTTTTAAAATATGGAAATATTTATGATATTGATCATTACAACTCAGTTCCGCTAATTCAATATGTTTCAGAACCAATAGACAGTTTACCTTCCTCATATGATGCAAGAAAGTATGGCTATGTCACTCCAGCCAAAGACCAGATTCAAGGAGGCAACTGTTGGGCATTTTCAGGTATTGCAACATTGGAATCATGCCTTAAAAAAGCAACTGGAATTGATTATGACTTTTCAGAAGAAAACGTTAAAAACCTTATGTACGAATTTTCATTGTTTGATTCAGACACTGGAATAACTACCGGTGGAAATCTCTACATGTTTATTGCATATCTTGCAGGATGGTTTGGTCCTACATTTGACGCAAATGATGTTTACGACGACCATTCAGCATTATCCGTAATATATGATTCGTTAGTCCATGTTCAAAATGTTTATATCTTGCCTGAAAGGCAGACATTCTATGACAATGACAATATTAAACTTGCAATTCTGGAATACGGTGCTGTTTCCATTGGTATTGATCTGCCAGAAGGTCAAGGGCATGCTGTTTCTATTGTAGGTTGGGATGATGAATTCACCGCCAATGACTTTTTAGGAAATAAGGCAGTCGGTGCATGGATAATTAAAAACAGTTGGGGTTCAGACTGGGGATATGACGGTTTTGGATACCTGTCTTACCAGCAGCCCATCCGTTTCGGATATACATTCATCTTCAACGATGATAATGTATATAATAACATTTATCAGTATGATTATGCAGGAAAAAGCGGTTTACATACTATAAATGGCGAAGTGTTATATATAAAAAACAAATTTACAGCAAGAAATGACGAAATCCTTTCTGCATTTTCAACATATTTTGATGAGCCAACAAATTTCACAGCTTCCGTTTATTTAAATGGAAATCTTATGACAACCCAAAGCGGATACTCTAAAATGGGATATTATACAATACCTCTTAAAAAAGAGGTCTCCCTGAAAAAAGGCGATACCTTTGAAATTTTAGTCAAAATTTTCAATGGTTCTCCGGTCTATATTCCGATTTGCGATGCTTCTGATGAAATAAACAAAATGAATTTTGATAAGGGCATTTCATTCTACAGCATAGATGGTGTGCACTGGAATGATTTATATGAATCAAGTTCACCAAGTGTAGCTTGTATAAAAGCATTCACCCGATTAAAAGAGCTAACCCAAGTGTCAATTGATTTGGACCAGTCAGGTAGCGGAGATTCCAATCCGTTCGGCAACATTAATGTAGATGACTTGGTAAACATTAACTTGAATCTGCCGGAATATTTTGTTGAAGACGGAATTCAATATCCTCTTGAAGGACTTGTAACATTTAAAATCAATGGTAAAGACTATTTTGCAACTGTCCATAACGGAAAGGCATGTCTTAACATTACTTTTGAAAAGGAAGGAACATATGATATAAATGCACAATTCAAATCCAGCAGGATAACTTCCAATATTGTCAACTTCAAGGCCAATGTTGTCAAAACAGCCCAATCTAATCTTGTTATTCAGGCAAATGATGTATCCAAATTCTATGGAGGGCCTGAAAAATATGTTGCTACATTATCTAATGGTGTAAATGCTTTAAACGGTGTCAATGTTAAAATTTTATTGAATGGAAGAGAGTACGGTACATATAAAACTAATAATAACGGACAGGTTGTTCTTGATTTGCAATTGCCTGCAGGATCTTATGTTTTATCTGCAAGATATGGTGGTAAATCTGCTGTATCTGAGTTTAATATTTTGCCAACCATTGGCGTTAATAATCTTACTCGGGATGTTTTGAATTCCAGTATTTCTGCATCATTTTTAAACACTGACGGTAATGTGCTTTCAAATAGGAAAGTTTCATTCAGCGTTGGAATTTATGGAGAAAATTCCATACCTCTACAGTATGATGCAACTACCGATAAGCTAGGTTTGGCCACTGCTAATGTTAATTTATATGCAGGAAAATATTTAGTAACAGTTGTTAACCCAATAAATAATGAGAAAAAGGAATTTACATTAGATATATCAAAAATAGATTCTGTATGTTCACTTTCAGTTTATCAGATAAGTTCAACTGTAATTATTAATGCAACTGTTGGTCCTTCACTCACATCAGGTTATGTTGATTTTATTGTTTTAGGCAAGATTTATAAAGTTAAACTCAATCCTACTTATATTGATGGTAATAGGGTTTCTGTTGCCAGCCTAAATCTGAAAAATTTAGCTGTCGGCAGTTATGAGGTATCTGCCGTTTTCTCAGGTGATGATAATCTCAGAGTTTCTTCTGATAAAAGATCTTTTTCAGTCACTAATAATCCATGCCGGATTTATTCATATAACTATTGGTGTTATTATGGAGGTTCAGGAACCATAGCACAAATTACCGATGCAAATGGTAATCCTGTCAAAGGCCAAGTTGTATCTGCAACAATTTTAAATAAAACCTATAAAAGCACAACAGATGCAGATGGTAATGCTATATTTAATTTGGATTTGGAAGTTGGAAACTATTCTGTATTGTTTGAATATAAAGGCCAGTCACTTAAAAAGCATCTTTTCGTTTACTCAACAATTGAAAATGTCACTACTCGTGCGGAATATCTCAATTCAAATATAGGGGCGTATTTCATGTCTCCTTATGAGGATGAGGATAATAACAATCTGGATGTTAAATTCATAATCAATGGAAATGAATATGCTGCAACCACAGACAGCAACGGATATGCAAGTGTTAAAGCTGATTTGCCGGTTGGAACTCATACAATTACAATTGTCAATTTATGCAGCGGAGAGAAAAAGCAATCAGAAATATCAATATATAAAACCACTCCTGTTTTAATACTCAAGAAGACCAAACGTGGTGACAGTGTTTTTATATCCGCCAGTTTGACACAGTCTTCTGCAGTTGGAAATGTCGTGTTTACAATTGGATCTAAAAAATATACTGCAGCAATTATAGATGGAAAGGCAGTACTTGAATTAAATGCTCTTGAAGAGGGGTCCTATGAGGTATATGCAAATTATATAGGTGATTATAACTTCAACAACATTGTCTCATCTACTCTGAAATTCGATTATGAGCATACCAATTATACAATATCTGTGCCATCAGTTTCAAAATATTATGGCGGTTCTGAAAAATTCACAGTAACATTGAAAAACTTCAATAAACCTGTCATAAATGCCCTTGTAACTCTCACTATTGGTGATAAGGAATATAATATCAAAACAGATTCTAATGGCGTAGCCACATTTGGCGAAAATCTGAATCCTGGGGTTTATAGTGTACTCTGCAATTATGATGATAATATAGATTTATCAGAAATCACAGTTAAATCTACAGTAAACCTTTTGGATGTTGCAGATGGTTCATATTCAAAAATAAGCGTTGAATTCACCGATGCAAATGGCAATCTGCTTAAAAACAGTCCTGTTAAATTTAAGGTTGGTTCTAAAGAATATGCACAGACTACAAATAATTTCGGTGTTGCAGCTTTCGATGCCAATTTGGATTTGGGAAACTACACAGTAGCTATTATCAATCCTACAACCGGTGAAACCAAGTATGCTCCTTTGGAAGTTACAGGTACAACTCCAACACTTATATTATTTGCTGTCAAGGAGAACTGTTTCGATGTTTTAAAAGCAATTTTACCGAAAACCGCAACTGGTGATGTCGAGTTCGAATTGGATAATGGTATAACATATTTTGTTGAAGTCAATGAGGGTGTTTCCAGGCTAGAGGGTATTGATCCTGGCGAATACACTGTCACTGCAACATATAAGGGGGATAATCATTACAAACCAGTTACAAAATCTGTAAAATTCAAGGTTTCTCTATCTTCTTCCATGTTATGTGCTTTGACTGCTTCAAAAGTAACTACCACTTACGGTACCAGTAAAAACATTGCCGTAACATTGAAGGATTCCAAAGGCAATCCTTTGGTTGGAAGAGAAGTAACTGTCACTTTAAATAAGAAAGTATATACTGCTGAAATACCAAGTGACGGTGTAGCAAAAATACATATTCCATCCAATTTGGCCGCAAAAACATATAATGATGTAACAGTATCATTTGCCGGCGAAACAGGCATTTTAGCAAAAACCATACAGACTGAAGTTGTGGTAAAAAAGGCAACTCCAAAAATGACAGCTTCTAAAAAGACCTTTAAAGTGAAAGACAAAAACAAATACTATCAGGTAACCTTAAAGACAGATAAGAAAAAGGCTTACAAAAAACAAAAAATTACTATAAAAGTTAAGGGTAAGACCTACTCTGCCAAAACAAACTCCAAAGGAGTAGCAAAATTCAAGCTTACCAAATTAACTAAAAAAGGTACTTTTAAGGCTACTGTCAAATATTCCGGAAGCCCCAATTTTAAAGCAGTATCCAAAACTGTAAAAATAACTGTTAAATAAGTGGCTTGTTTCACTTATTTTTTCTTTCTTTTTTTTTGATATTTCATAATTATTTGATGGAAATATTCAATTTGTGGAAGCTTATCTACATAATCCCGTTTGAGATTAGAAAAAATATCTTCAAGTTTGATAAAATTAAAAGTTCGATTAAGAAAAATTATCTAAAACTTAGCTAGTGTCATGATATGTGCACGTCTCTTTAAAATTATTGCGGTCATATCATGTTTCTCTGGTAATATTATTTTTGAAAAAAAATTGGTTCATCCCCAGGTTTTAATTGGGGATTTTAAATGTTTAAAATTAATAATTTCTATTTTTCCAGGACTGCAATATAGTCCATTCTGTTTCTTATAGGTGGAATCCAGGTAAACAGTCTGGTAATAGGTTTATAGACATTGGATCCATCGAAGAGATTAACATCCCTTATCCATTTGAAGTTGCCGTTGAATTTTGTTAGTTCATGGCCTTTGTCAACGCCCCATGTGAATTTTGTGTCAGTATCTTCAATTGATACCTCCTTTGTTTTTTTGACAGATGCAGGGGGCATTATTTCCATGAAAACTGTGCATTTGTCAAAGTTTGCATCAATTATGTTTAAGATGTCCTCAACATCCCTTTGGTTCAAATACATTGTCAGGCCTTCAACTATGAACAGGACATCATTTCTTATGATGATTTCATCAGCCCAGTTGGGATCCATTGCGGAATATGCAAGAGTTTTCACCCTTTCAGTGTCTTCTATATATTTCAACCTGTAGCTTGCTGAATTCTCCAGGTCCACATTGTACCAGTTTATCCTTCCGTTGTCAAGCCTGTTGAATCTTGTATCCATTCCTGAAGCGATGTTCACGACTGTGCATTCTGGATGGGCACTTATGTAGTCGCCTACCATTTTATCCAAAACGATTGTCCTTGAAATTGTTCCAAACTGCATTTGGGTATCCTTTTCCGCTTTGCTAAAATCGTAATCGACTTTTGATATAACTTCTATGGCTTTTGAATCATAGAATTTATGATTTTTCTCTTGTGAATGCTTTGCTTTTGCAAATAATGTTAAAAGCATTGTCTTTTCTACGCCTTCTAAATTCATAAGTTTTCCTCCATTTTTGAATTAAGTTTAATTTATAGTATGTTGATAAACTATATAAATTTTTAGGCATGCCTAAATTTTTTAGAAAATAAAAAAATTTTCATAAGTTCATCATTAAGAATTCATCTGAAAAAATAGAAATCGTCTTCACAGAGATGTCTGTAGGTACAGTGCCTGCACAGGTATTGCCTTCGGGCCGGAAATTCCCCATTGTTGATTTTGGTCCTTACTTCACGCAATGTTTCAACGGCTTCCTGGATTTCTCCGTCATTGAGGTATTTGCGTTTGTTGTCCTCATTTGAAACTTCCAATAATCTTAAACGGCCGTTTCTTGTAAAGAATATTCCTACATGTCTGACAGGCTTTTCGTATACGTGTTCAACAAGTAACTTATAATAGCACAATTCACGGCGATACTTGTGAAATGAACTGGAATTGCTTGTTTTATAGTCGATGACAACCAGCTCCCCATTTTCATCCTCCAGTATGATGTCGCAGATTCCCGAAAAGCGATTTTCCTCATCGATAATGTATTCTTCCTGACAAAACAGCTTGTAGTTGTTTTCAACAAATGCCTTTTTGAAAAATACGCCAAGATTATCCACATGGTCATAAATATGACCGATGCCCTGCTCATAGGCAATTTTTATAAGTTCATTGTCAATGTCAACATCACTCAAATCATCTCCGAATTTCTCCGAGAACTTTTCGGCAATGAGATGAACGTCGCTACCTAAAATCATGTACTTATTCGGTTCGGTTTCGATTTCATCTATGTATTGGAATTTAAACTCCAAAGGACACTTGAGATATGTGTTGACTTTTGACTTTGATAATCTCATAAGTTAATATTTATATAATCTTTTTAAAATATATTAGTATAACTAATAAAAGGAGAGTAGTAAAATGAAAATTGTAGCACTTCAGGCAAGCCCTCGTAAAGGCGGAAACTGTGACGTATTGATGGATGAAATGATTAAAGGAATTGAAGAAAACGGTGGGGAAGTCGAAAAATTCTATCTCGAAAAATGTGAAATCGCACCATGTAAGGCATGCATGCACTGCGCTGAAAATCCTGAATGTATAAGGGCAGACGATGGAAACAAAATCATTGATGAGCTTGTAGCAGCCGACGGTGTAATCTTTGCAACACCTATCTACTATGGTCAAATGTCAGCACAGGGAAAACTGATTATCGACAGATTCTATGCTGTCGGACAAAACCCTGATAAAAGCCTATCCGGTAAGGCAGCTTTGATATTTACTGAAAATCAACCGGAAGGAACCTATGCAGACTACATTGAACAGACAAAATTCTCACCATTCACATTCATGGGATATGAAGTAATAGGTCATGTCGATGCGGGCAGTGCAGGTCCTGCTGGAATTGTGGCTGAAGAACAAGAGGACAAATTAAAAGAAGCTTACGAATTAGGTTTAAAATTCTAGATTGGAATTAAAATTCTAATCTATACTCATTTTTTTTTTGATAATGCTATTTTTTCTTGAATATGTGGAATTTCTCTAAAAATTCAAAGTTTAGATACTTTTAATTACTATTTTAAATAAACTACAATTATGGGTTTAGGTTCATTATTCAAAAGAGGAAAAAAGGATAAAAAGGAAGAGGTAGTTGAGGACTCACACATTGACATTAACATAGGGGAATGTGACGGCTGTGAGAAATGCTCAATAGCCTGTCCGAACAATGTTTTGATACTTGTTGATAATAAATCGACCGTTCGTGACGCCCAGGTATGCAAAAGCTGCAAGGTGTGCATGGCAATTTGCCCTAATGACTGCATTACCGTTAACTGATATTTTCTCGAATTGTGTCGATAAAGCTAGTATTTTCAATTTTAATTATTTTTGTAATTCTGTCTGATTTTCTGATTCTTACAATGTCTCCGCTGAATACCTCTATTGGATGGCTGTCATATAATACGTAAGATGATGTATTTTCCCTCAGTTCTGTGATTTCAATCTCGACAGTTGAATCGTCGGCAAGTACAATGCTTCTGTTGATTACTGTATGTGGAGCTATCGGTGTTAGCGTGATGATATGTGCAGTCGGGTCTACTATGGGGCCTCCGCAGGAGAGGTTGTATGCTGTTGAGCCTGTCGGTGTGCAAACGAGAATTCCGTCAGCAGTATATGAATATATCACTTTTTCATTGACAAGCACATTGAACCTAACGACTCCGAATGCATTTTTTGATATTGCGATTTCATTCAGTGCGGGAGGTATTTCAATGACGTCACCTGAAGGTTTGACTATTTCTCCTTCAACCATCATTCTCCTTTCGATGTAGTATTTTCCGTCCAGAATACTTTCAAGGGCATTTTCAATATCCTCAGGATTGATTTCAGTCAGATATCCCAAAGTTCCAGTGTTTATTCCTATCAGCGGCTTTTCGTATGATTTATGTGATGATTCGAGAAATGTTCCGTCTCCTCCTATTGAAATGATCATGTCGCAGTCGGAAATTTCGTCAGTGATTTCGAAATCTAGTTTTTTTGAAATGGAGATTAGCTTGTTTTTGGTTTTGGCGGTTATTTCTTTTTCAAAATTAGTATAAATGAATATTTTCATGGTACTCAAAAAATAAAAAAATTATAGGTTTAATTCATCAGCACCTATAACTTGAATTGTCATATCTTTAACAAATTCTCCACTTTCTTCTGAAAAGTTTAAAAAGTGAGGAGAACCCATATGTTTTTTTAAAGCTTCTAAAGATTCCCATTTTTCGACAAATGTTAATGTGTCTTTGTCAATAGGTTGTAGTAATCGATACTCAATATTGCCTTCTTCAAGTAAAGATTCTTCAATTAGCTCTTTTGAAACTTCGATAATGCTATCCTGACAACCATCTTTAGGTTCAATATTTGCTAAAACGAGTATGAAATCCATAACTTTCACCTAAAAATCTTTATACATTTCATTATACTTAATAATATCCATAAAATGTAAAAAATATATTTCATGATTTTTTCCAAAAATACATTAATTAAAAAACAGATATATAAAAGTAGTAAAAACTTTTGGAGAAAGATGATGATATATTCAACAGAAATTGAAAACATGTGTCTTGTTCGCAAGGGTGCAAATCATGACCCTGCTCCAATTCCTGAAGAGGGAAAGTGGGTAAAAGCAAAGCAGATTGGAGATATTTCCGGTTTTACCCATGGTATAGGTTGGTGTGCACCGCAACAAGGATGCTGCAAACTGACATTAAATGTTAAAGAAGGTATTATTGAAGAGGCATTGGTTGAAACATTGGGTTGTTCAGGTATGACTCACTCAGCAGCTATGGCAGGTGAGATTCTTGTCGGAAAAACAATCCTCGAAGCATTGAACACTGATTTGGTGTGCGATGCAATCAACACAGCAATGCGCGAATTATTCTTACAGATTGTTTATGGAAGAACCCAGTCCGCATTTTCAGAAGGTGGCCTTCAAATAGGTGCCGGACTTGAGGATTTGGGAAAAGGCCACAGGAGCCAAGTGGGAACAATCTACTCAACCAAAGAAAAAGGTCCGAGATATCTGGAACTCACCGAAGGATACATTACAGAAATCGGACTTGACGAAGACGATGAAATCATTGGATACAAATACATTAACTTAGGCGTAATGTTGGATCAGATAAAAGATGGCGTTGACCCTATGGAAGCGATTGATAATGCAACAGGCCAATACGGAAGATTCGATGATGCGGCTAAAAAAATAGACCCAAGGAGTGAATGATTATGGCATTATTTGAAAGTTATGAAAGAAGGATTGCACAAATCATTCCGGTTTTGGAAAAATACGGCATCAAGGACCTTGAAGAAGCCAAACAGATTTGTCTTGACAAAGGTTTTGACCCATATGATATTGTAAAAGGGGTTCAGCCAATCTGTTTTGAAAACGCTTGCTGGGCATACACACTCGGAGCCGCAATTGCAGTAAAGCAGGGATGCACAAAAGCATCAGACGCTGCAAAGGCAATCGGTGAAGGTCTGCAGGCATTCTGTATTCCTGGAAGTGTAGCCGATGACAGGCAAGTGGGATTGGGACATGGAAACCTCGCATCAATGCTTTTAAGTGATGAAAGTGAATGTTTCGCATTTCTTGCAGGTCATGAAAGTTTTGCAGCTGCAGAAGGAGCAATCGGTATTGCAAACTCAGCAAATGAAGTCAGAGAAAAACCTTTGAGGGTAATTTTAAACGGTCTTGGAAAGGATGCGGCATTAATCATTTCAAGAATCAACGGATTCACTCATGTTGAAACAGAATTCGACTACTTTACAGGAGAAGTAAAGGTAGTTAAAGAAAAAGCATACTCTGACGGTGAAAGGGCTAAGGTAAGATGCTATGGTGCTGATGATGTACGTGAAGGTGTAGCCATTATGCATTTGGAAGGCGTTGATGTATCAATTACTGGTAACTCAACCAATCCAACACGTTTCCAGCATCCTGTAGCAGGAACATACAAGAAGGAATGCATGATTCAGGGCAAAAAGTACTTCTCAGTAGCATCCGGTGGAGGAACCGGAAGAACCCTGCACCCGGACAACATGGCTGCAGGACCTGCTTCCTACGGTATGACAGATACTTTGGGAAGAATGCACTCCGATGCCCAGTTTGCAGGTTCATCTTCTGTGCCTGCCCACGTGGAAATGATGGGACTAATCGGTATGGGAAACAACCCGATGGTTGGAGCTTCAGTAGCAGTAGCTGTTGCTGTTGAAAAGGCAATGAAAAAATAAGGGATTTCACTCCCTTTTACACTCTTTTTTTTAGGAAGTTATATTATGGCTACAATGTGGGGAATGGCCGTTCGTGGAATATGCGAATATGACGGTAAAGTTTTGCTTTTAAAAATCAGATCAAAATCCGCTCATGATGCCGGAAGATGGGAAATTCCTGGCGGCAAAGTTAAGAAATGCGAATATTTTGACAATGCACTTAAAAGGGAATACCTTGAGGAAACCGGTCTGGAAGTGGATGTGGATGAGCTTTTGAATGTTGTCAGAAGAGATTATACCGCATGCAAAACCAATGAGGAAGTAAAATCAATTCAATTGATTATGAAAGTAACCTGCCAAAGCGATGAGGTTACAATCAGCGAAGAGCATGATGATTACGGATGGTTCGGCTATGATGAAGTCGAAGATATGATTTCAAAAGGTTTGCTGACACCGCCTGCCGTTGAAGCTTTTGGAAAAAATGATAATTAGAAAAGCAACATGTGATGATTTAGAGGATATAGCCAATCTTGAACTTGAATGCTTCCCGGTAAATGAAGCCGCAACAGTCCATGAGTTCAAGGAAAGGTTAAGGGTATATCCAAATCACTTTTTGCTACTGTTTTTGGATGATAAGCTGGTTGCATTTGTTGACGGATTCTGCACCAGTGACGCCGATTTGACCGATGAGATGTATGAAAACGCAGGGCTTCATGATGAGGATGGGGACTGGCAGATGATTTTTGGCCTCAATACCCATCCCGATTATAGGGGGCAAGGGTATGCGTCCAAATTGATGAACTGTTTTATCAGCCAGGCCAGATGGGAAAAACGGTTGGGGGTTGTTTTAACCTGTAAAAAAGAGATGGTGGAGTTCTATTTAAAATTCGGATTCGTCAATGAGGGTATCAGTGAATCTGCTCATGGCGGTGAGGTCTGGAATCAGATGAGATTAACGTTTATAGGGGAACAGGGATGCAAATAGTATTAGCATCCCTTTTCTTTTTTTTATTCCAACCAATTTTGGTTGCAATGTGTTTGGAGTTTTTTTTGATAGTATGAGAGGTTTTAATTAGCTTTTCAAATCTGATGCATTTGATGACTTCCACAAAAACGGTTAGGTCTAAGAAGGATTTCAATTATCTCACTTTAGTGTGTCAGTCATATATGTCAATGAATGCTTTCAAGGCTTTTGTCATACTATCAGTTTAATATAGGTTGGTATCATATAAAAATGGATTTAAATTATGAATAGTTAATATTGAACTAAACAGTTAAGGTTGAAGCTCGTAAACGCATTTGTCATCCCCCATGGAATAGCACATTATCTCTTCAATATTCAAATCGAATTTAAAGTATTGATTAAATAATGTTTCAAACATTCCCTTTTCAATATTGCAAATTGGCATTCCTGATTTTGGAACTTTAATGGATTCAAAGCAGTCAAGGCATGTTATTCTAATTTTGTTGTCAAGTTCAAAGTATATTTTGCCTAGATTGTTCTTTTGCCAGTAGGATGAAATGTTGTCCATAAAAATATCCAGATCTTCATCATATATTTGGCTGAACAGGTATTCTCCAATGTAGTTTCCCATTTTCTGAAGGACAGGTGAAATGTCCATCCCAAATTCCATCAGCAGTGATTTGAATGTATGAGTAAGCAGAACCACATATTCTATATCGCCGTTGTCAATGAATTCATCAATCAGATGTTTGGTTTGGTTTTCATGAGTTTTTTTAATATTGTTTGAATCGATTGAGCCCAAATAATCTGCATTTAAATAAAATATCTTTTTTCTATTATCGCTTGGATCTGCCTTGTAGTTCACAATTCCTTCCTTTCTCAAATCCCTCAGGTGCATTGATACGCTTGCCTTGGATTTTGATGTATTCTCAACAATTTCCTCGAAGTTCATTTCATCATCCTTCAGCAAGTCTAGAATCTCATATTTCATTGGGCTTTTGATGATGTCAATGCCAACCATGGGTCGGCCTTTTTTATTTTCATTTAATATAATCTGAATCGGGTTTGAGGTGGTCATAGTGTGCCTCCTAAAAACTAAATTTTAATTAATATAAGTGCTTATTTAATATATAAATGTTTGTATAATGCTTTAAAATTAGTTTAGGTTAATCTTAACAGTTAAATTAAATAAATACTAAATTTTAGTAAGTTAAATAAAATGAGAAAAATTAAAAAAAGTTGAATAAGTTAGTCAAGATTCAAAATCTTGGCCGCATTATCATAAAGGATTTGAGACCTTTCTTCGTCTGTCAAATCAATTTTATTGAAATATGCCATTTCGCTGTCTGATTCCCACATCGGATAGTCTGTTCCCCATAGAACCCTGTCTGAACCATATGCATGAATCAGTTCCAATGCAGTTTCGGGACTTAGATCATATAGGCTGGAGCTTAAGTCGACATATAGATTTGGTGTTCCTGCCAATTGGCGGGTTGCATCTTCCCATACGCTCCATCCTGCAAAGTGAGCTCCTATGAATGTAATGTCTGGAAACTTTTCCAAAAATGGTTTGATTTGTTCAGGATTTGAATAGTTGTATCTGAAATCACCGCAGTGCACCAGCATAGGAACCTTGCCTTTGCTTACAACTTCACCTATTTTAAATGCACGTTCCTCATTCATTGCAAACTGCTGGAAATCAGGATGAACCTTCACTCCCTTGAGTCCAAGCTCTATGAGATAGTCAAAATCCCCCTGAATGTCCTCGCTGTCTGGATGAAGTGTACCGAATCCGGTAAATATGTCTGGATGAGTATTCACGGCCTCGGCGATAAATTCATTTATTGACTTCACCTGTTTTGGTGTTGTTGCAACGGAATGGACCAGATAGTGTGTCACTCCTACTTTATTGCCGTCCCTTATCAAATCATCCAATTTACCGTTCAGGGACATGTCCAAATCATAGAAATCTCTAATTCCCATTACCGCTTTTTCCGCTATTTTATCCGGATAAATGTGACAGTGTGCATTTATGATTTTTTGCATATAATTAAACCACCTTAATATATTCAATTAAGATATTAGTCATTAATGTATAAAATATTTAATGCCTGCAAATTCAACTTTCTTTAGATGTGAAAAAGAAATTAGGTGAATTTAGAAGAAGGTATTGTTGATAGTGGATGAAGATTAGAATAACTGTTTTCCACTGTACTCATTTTCTTCAGTATATATTCTAATCAATCTGTCAACCAAATCTTCATACATCAGTCTATGGCCGACAGCACCTCCATAGGGTGTTTTAACATTGTTCAGGCTCAAATCTGAAAATTCACCGCAGTTGTTGATGATATACCACATTCCATGAGGAGTGTAGATGAACAATTCTCCTTCTCCATTTTCATATCCGTTTTTGAAGCTGTCCTCCGGGTCGTACATTTTGGTTGAATGTATGGCAAGTCTTGAGAGGTCCTGTTCTGGCCTTGTTCCTGTTTTTTCGAAAAGAATTTTTAGCCATTCATATGATTTGTCCTTAAGATTGGCTTTTTTAATAGGGTCCGCAAATGCTTCCTTTACCTTGTTTTGTCTTTTTTCAAGTGTATTTGTAATTCCCAATATTTCCTCTACCTTTGCAACATCCTTTTCAAGGCATCTCCATCCTTCAGGCCTTCCTGTAACCTGGACATTTCCTTCCACAAAATCCATTCTCTTGAATTTCCTGAAATATGGCTTTACTTTTTCAAACTCCTCATCGGGTATCATTTTGTTCAATCCGTACAGGTATCCGTATTCATTAGCATCATAGCATTTTGTTTCTAGTTTAAGTTCCTTATCTTCCATGATTTCACCAATTATATAAAAATTAATATTTTAAACTATAAAAAGTAGTAAGTTTTTTTTATTTAAAAACACAATATAATAACTATGGTAAAAGTAAGTATTATGGGGTCAACTGGAGTAATAGGTAAAAACGTTGCATTTACCTTGGCAAGAGCAGATACAGTTGATGAGATTGTGTTGTTTGCAAGACCCGAAAGTGTCGAAAAGGCAAGGGGAGAATCATTCGATATGTATGATGCACTGGCTGCCGAAGACATCGACTGCAGATTATCACCATCATCAGATTTTCAGGATCTGAAAAATTCTGCTATTGTTCTTATTACTGCGGGAATTCCCCGTGAGGAAGGGATGAACAGGCGTGATTTGGCACTGCCTAACGCCAAAATAGTTGACAGATATGCAAAGGAAATATCAATACATGCTCCTGATGCAATAATTTTAGTTGCTACAAATCCTGTTGATGTAATGACAACAGTAGCACTTAAGTCTTCAGGCTTTGACAAAAGAAGAGTCATAGGTATCGGAAATCACCTTGATTCTTTAAGACTTAAGGCATATTTCTCAAGACAGATTAACATCAACAGTTCAGAGGTACATACACGTGTCATCGGAGAACATGGTGACCATATGGTGCCACTTTTAAGTTCAACAACTATTGGGGGTATCCCTTTAAAATATTTCGTAAAATCTGTGGATATGGAAGTTCCAAGACTGGTTACAAGACTTAAAAGAGCAGGAAATACAATAATATCCAAAAAAGGGGCCACTGAATATGGTCCATCTTATGCTATTTCTAACTTAATTTCAACAATAATCACTGATTCACATAAAGTTTTAACCGTTTCAAACTATCTGGAAGGTGAAGTCGGAGATGTTTGGAATGTATCATTGGGCGTACCGGCCGTTTTATCAAAAAGAGGCATCGCCATGATTGTTCCGATTCATATGAACGACTTTGAACTTCATGAATTCAGGGAAGCTGCAAAGATTGTAAAGGAAACTACAGATGAAGTTTTGCAGTCCCTATATGAATAATGATTATGTTGTGTTAATATGGAAAGATTTCTTAAAAAATGGACTGAATCAAGTCTTATTTTAAAAATTCTAATTGGTTTAATTATAGGTGCAATTTTGGGTGTTGCAGTTCCTCAATGGACATTTATAGGCTTTCCAGGGGAATTATTTGTAAGTGCCCTTAAAGCTATTGCTCCTATTTTAGTATTTGTATTGGTAATTTCTGCTATTTCAAAAGCGAAAAGTGGTATAGGAGATAGATTTAAAACAGTTATTGTTCTTTATTTGTTTAGTACATTTTTGTCTGCAATGGTTGCAATTTTATTCTCTACAATATTTCCAGTGTCAATTCACCTTTCAGGGGCAGCTAATGCCACTGCAGCACCGACTGGAATTGCTGAGGTAATGTCTGACATGATCAAGACAATATTCACCAATCCGATTGATTTGATTTCTGAGGGTCAATATCTGGGAATACTGTTCTGGTCAATCGTATTTGGTATTGCCCTTAAAATTGTTGCAAGTGATACAACAAAGGATGTAATAACCGACATTGCCAATGCGGTTACCAAAGTTGTACGGGGAATTATTCAATGTGCTCCTATTGGTATAATGGGGCTGGTGTTCAAATCAGTCAGCGAAAGTGGACTTGCAATATTTACACAATACGGCCAGTTGATTTTGCTGTTGGTTGGCTGCATTGCTTTTGTCGCATTCGTAACAGATCCTTTGATTTCAGCAGTTGCAATCAGACGCAATCCGTACCCATTGGTGTTAACATGCCTGCGGGAAAGTGGTTTGACTGCATTTTTCTCAAGAAGTTCGGCTGCAAATATTCCGGTCAACATGCAATTGTGTGAACGTTTAGGCCTTGACAGGGATTTCTTCTCCATCAGTATTCCGTTAGGTGCAACAATCAACATGGAAGGGGCTGCCGTAACAATTACAGTCATGACTCTTGCAGTCTGTCACACCATTGGAATTTCAGTTCCACTGCCTGTTACAATTATCCTGTGTATTATTTCAACAGCAGGAGCATGCGGAGCTTCCGGAATTGCAGGGGGGTCACTGTTGCTTATTCCAATGGCATGTTCATTATTCGGAATCAGTCCAGACATTTCCATGCAGGCCGTTGCAGTAGGTTTCATCATAGGTGTGATTCAGGATTCATGTGAAACAGCACTCAACTCAGCAGGGGACGCTCTGTTTTCAGCCACAGCAGAATATCATGACAGAATGAAAAAAGGAGAACCAATGAATTTCCTGGGAGAATTTGCAAAATGAAATTAGTAGTTCAAAGGGTCGCGCATGCAAGCGTAGAAGTGGATGGTGAAATCACCGGTAAAATAGATGAAGGACTGATGGCTTTGGTGGGCTTCGGCGAAAATGACACCACAAAAGAAGCAGACTATCTTGCCCGAAAACTGGCGAAACTGAGAGTATTTCCCGATGATGACGGAAAGATGAATCGATCTGTACTTGACATTGGAGGAAAGTTGCTTTTGGTTCCGCAGTTCACATTATACGGCAAAGTTAAAAAATACAGACCTTCATTTCATAGGGCCCTGGCTCCGGATAAGGCAACTGAACTGTTTGATTACTTCACCGATAAATGTCGTGAATATGTTGAAGTCGAAACAGGCGTATTTGGAGCATTCATGAAGGTGGATTTATTGAATAACGGTCCTGTAACAATAATACTTGAAAAGGAATATGATGATTAGTAACATGTTATATACATAACTTTAAAAGCAAGTATAATATATAATATTTAATGAGGAAAAGCTAATGTCAAATGGAATCACCAAAGCACAGGAAATTAAACGGCTGACTACGCCGCTTCTCATAGAAAATTCCAAAGCCTATGACTGTGAGGGGAATTTAATCAGCTGCGTTGAAACGCTATCGGATGTCAGATACATTATCGAGCCCCGTGAAGGCATTTTGACTGAAGATGAAATAATGCAGTATGCTCCCGAATCAAAAGCGGCATCAAAAATCAAGCTAAAAAGAGGATATGGAACTATTTCAGATGTACTTTTAGTTCACGAATCTCTGCCATGGCTTTTCGGATTGTATTATACTGTTCTGCTAAGCATATCCGTCGTTTTATTCCATAATAGGAGCCTTATTCCAATGGTGATTCTTTTAGTGTTTTTAGTTCTCCCGTTAATTGCATCATACTGGATATTCAACCTGAAAAATTATGAAAAAAGCGTTAAAAAAGTATCCAAAAAACCTAAAGTGGAGAAAAATACCTCAAATGCCGGTGAAGCAGGAGTGGAGAAAACATCACCTGTTTCATTGAAGGAATACGAACATAAGGTCAATGATTTGGAGATAGTCTTTGAGGTTAAGGAAAAGGTTGTAAAGCAGTTAATAGAAAAGAAGTTCGAACCTCCACAGATTACCTATGACAAATTCATGGCAATGATTGACAGCTGCCATAAACTGTTTTATCAGGAGGCGGATTCAGCAAGAAACATTGTAAACCTGGCCGTTGAAGATACTCCAAGAATCAGGGGAGAGCTTGAAAACAAAATCAGTAATATGAAAAAAATTATTAATCAGATTGAGGATTTGACAAATGAACTGGTTGTAAACATCAATTCGGATTCCAAGGATGAAGTAAAAGTTTTACTGGATGATATGGAAGATTTGATTGATTCTGTAAAGGATTATAATGGTGATTCAAATGAGTAAAAAGTGTCCTGAATGTGGTGATGAGGTTCCGATTCAAGCACATTTCTGCCCGAACTGCGGATATGATTTCTTTGAAGATGAGCAGGCCCGCCCGTCAGCTACAAAAAACGATGGAATATTTTCAAATGGAAAAATATTTCTGGTGCTGATAGCTATTGTAATTATTGCAGGTGCAGGAGTGTTGCTTAGCATAGGACTGGGAGGAAACGGCGGAAATGACTCTTCCACCGTTGAAGATATAGAAATGACAATTACTGAAGTCAGCGGATATTCGTTTGACTATGACAATAAGACAAGTTATTCATTATCCACTCATGCATTTTTTACAAAACTTCCTTCAAATTTTGAAGGTTATATAGTTAAAACAACATATTATGATAATAATGGAACAAGGTTAGGCCAGGAGGTAGATAGTCTTTCAAACATATATTCAAAAGAATATTCAGACTATCCCTCAACCTTTGCGTTTTTCGATACATATAAAAAACCCGATCCTGACCATATAACCGTTGAAGTGGAAAAAAGCGGAAAGACAGTTAAGAATTATACTTATGAAATTGACAGAAGTGACATTGAATTTTTAGATTGATGGTGATAGAATGGCAGAATTCTCATTAGATATAGATGAAATCAAAAATGACGTTGAAAATACCATAAAAGAGGAAGAAGTAAAATTGGAAAACTCCAATTTGAAAAATCAGGCCCAAGACAATGCAACTGCAATATTTGACGCCGATTTGAACAATCCTCAAGAGCGTGAGGGCATCATGAAACCTCTGGACAACTTCGGTATGGAGGACATGTCCAAATCCGCTGCCAGAAACGAAATGCTGGCCACCAGATTTGTGGATTTATCCAAAGGCAGCAGCGATGCAGAAAACATCGGTGAAAAATTGGCAGAACTTGACAGGCAAATGAAGGATTTGGATCCAAGCAAAGTTGACTTTGCCAAAAAGGGAATGTTGGGCAATTTGCTGAATCCTGTCAGAAAATACTTTGAAAAATATGAAAAGGCGGAAGTTGCAATCTCAAACATTATCAAATCATTGGATAACAGTGCCAAAGTTCTTCAAAATGACAATACCACACTTTTAAATGAGGAAAACTATTTAAGACAAGTCACCAACAAACTGCTGGCAGACATTGAATTAGGTAAGAAGATGGACGAATCCATTGAAGCCCAAATCCAGGAGGCTGAACTGAATAACGTTTCACCTGACAAGATTGCATTCGTACGTGAAGAAATTCTGTTCCCTCTCAGGCAAAGAATCATGGACATGCAGCAGATGATTGTTGTAAACCAACAGGGAATTGTTTCACTTAATGTAATCAGAAGAAACAACAAGGAACTTATAAGAGGTGTAAACAGGGCTAAAAACGTTACTGTTTCAGCTTTAAGAACAGCAGTGATGGTTGCAAGTGCATTATATGACCAAAAACTTGTAATGGATAAGATTAACATTCTCAATTCAACCACTGAAAACATCATTGAGACAACTTCACACATGCTCAAGGAACAGGGAAGCGAAATTCAAAAACACAGTGCAGAGACAATGATATCACCGGAAGTCTTGAAAGCATCATTTGCAGAAGCTCTTCAGGCTATTGAAGATGTTAGCACATATAAAGAACAAGCACTTCCTAAAATGAAAGAAACCATTGATTTGTTCAGCGGCATGGCTGATGAAGGTCAAAAAGTAGTTGAAAAAATCGAAACAGGAAATAATGATTTACTTGAATAAGTATGAATGCTTTTGAAAAAATAAAAAGGTCATGGTGGGTAATCCTTTCATTCATACCCTTTCTGAATGGATTCGGATTTCTTTATATTGCAGTATCTCACAACAACAGGAATTGGCTTTTGGAGTTTGTAGCATATGAACTGCCATGGTTTTTATATTTCATTTACTATGCCAGATTCGGCGATCCCAATTTGAATTTTTACAGTCCAAGCAGTTTAATTCTGCTTTTAGCCTTATTGCTGTATTTCATAAGTATAATAAGGTCATTTTGGGTTGCAGTTAAACTTGCGGATGTATATGATAATGAAGAAAAATACATTATCCAGACAACCGATTTGTCAAAAGCTAATGCCACTCAACAAAACGACAACCTCAAAACTAATTTGGGCTGCTGTCTGTGCATAATTGTAATATTCATAATATTTTTAATTGCGGTGTTGTGAAATCATGAACAAAAAAATTAAGATAGCTATTGTAATTGTTTTTCTATTGATTTTGGGATATGGAATTTTCTATCTGGCGGATTATAATCACGCCGAAAAAACAGCTACAGACATGCTGAATGGAACTTCAAATGTCAGTGTGGTTAAAACATCCAACGGGCTGTTTTTGGATGGAAGTGGTAATGATTCAGCAGTAATATTTTATCCTGGTGGAAAAGTGGAGTATACATCATATCTTCCGATGTTAATCAATCTGGCCAATAGGGGCATTGACTGTTATCTTGTGGAAATGCCGTTCAATATAGCATTTTTCGGTCAGAACAGTGCCGACAGCATAATGAATAATTCATCCTATGACCATTATTTCATCGCAGGCCATTCCTTAGGAGGGGTAGTGGCCTCCGCATATGTCAATGCAACAAACAATACTGACGGTGTGATTCTTTTAGCAGCCTATCCGACAGAAAAAATCTCCAAACCTGTTTTGTCAGTTTATGGATCAAATGATAATGCTTTGAATAAGGTAAAATACGAGGCAGCCAAACCACTGATAAAGGGCAATTTCACTGAAGTCATCATCAAGGGAGGTAATCATGCCCAGTTTGCATATTACGGAAATCAGTCAGGTGACGGAAAGGCCAATATTACAGCAGAAAACCAACAGAACCAGACTGTTGATGCAATAATCAATTTCATTAAGGTTAACAGCTAATTTGCACCGGTTACCTTTTTTAGATACGGAATCTTATTTAGAATCCATAATATTATAAAAGAACTTATCAGTGTAATTATTACCAATAGTGGAATCCATATTATTGAATTCTGGCTGGCATAATCTATATAGTTCATAATAAATCTTTTCAAATTGAATAAGACCAGGTAGTGGCTCAGATAAATGCCGTAGCTATACTGGCTTAATAGGACTATGCTGTCACCATACTTGCTTTTTTCTATTTTTTTGGATATTTCAGTATAAGACATGAATTTTATCATCAGGAATATGGAAACTGAAATCATAAGTATATGAATGTTGAAATATCCCAGATATGTAAAATGATTATTTAAAATTGATGTTGGAACAACATAGCTGCATATGTAGTTGATGTACAATATTGCAGACAGGACTGTAAATATTATTACAAGATAATCTGTTTTAACAAAAGATTCAAGGTAATTGGCGTTTACCAGGAAATGCCCTATTATCGCATATGAAACAAATGAGAGATAGTACATCAGAAGGGAATCATAAAATATCGCAGGGAGTAAACGGAATTGAAACATTCCGATATATATTGCTGACATTAACGCTAAAACTGGGATGAATTTCCCATCAAATCCATCTATTTTTGAATTTCCGTACTCAAGAACCTTATTGATGATGAATATTCCGATATAGACAATGATTATCATCCAGATAAACCAGAATGTCACTCCCATTGTTCCGCCATGGCCTGAAAATATGGCTATTGCATTGTCAATGTCAATAGAATGTTTAAGATAGATGAATGAATATATGGTGGATATTGCAGCCCAGAATATGAACGGAATCAATATCCTTGACAGTCTCTTTTTAAAAAATGTAATCAACGAATCCCTTTTACCTATAAGCAGTGCTCCGCTCAACATTACAAAAATAGGCACACAAAAGTCTCTAAAACAGTCAAAAAATGCTGAAACGTAAAAGTTGGCTGTCCCCATATCGGACACGACATATGTTATTGATGCATGGCAGAATATAATTCCGATAATTGCCATCAGTCGCATAACATCCAAATAGAAGATTCTTTTAGATTTATTCATATTATCATGTAAGATATATGTAAAATGAATTATAAAAAATTTTAATTAATTTAATGAATATAGATAAGTTCATGGATGGAAATTATTTGGAAAGAGCTTTTGGGAAAAATCTTAAAAAAGTGTTTTTGACACTTGCACTGTTTCTAATTTTATTCTCGACAATTGCGGTTGTAAGTGCAGAGGATTCATATTCAATCACACACGCAGATATAGATTTGGATGTATTGACCAGCGGTCTGCTTCATGTAAGGGAAGCCTATGACTACAATTTTGATGGAACCTTCAATGGAGTCTACAGGGACATCCCCCTAAAGGAAGGGGAAAGCATTGAAAATGTAAAGGTTTCAGCTAAAGGAGCCTATCCTGTCCTGCAGCAGACAACTGAAGACGGAAAACAGCATTTGAAAATATATCTATATGCCGATAAGGCCCACACCCAAAAAATCAGCGACTGCAGCGTTACAGTTTATATAGAATATGACATGAGAAATGTCGTAACAGTATTTAATGATGTAGGTGCATTGCAATATAAGTTATGGGGTGATGAATGGGATGTAGGCGTGGATGATGTTTCAGTACACGTGTCACTGCCGAACAATACTGGAAATGAATATTATTTAAATCCTGAAGATCTGACCTATTCCAGTTCATTAAACGGCAATGAGATTAATGCACAGTCAAATTATATTTCCAAAGGCCAAATTTGGGAACTGCTTGTTTTGATGCCGGTTGGTGATTTCTCATCATCCCCATATGCTAAGCATGTAAACGAGGATGGCCGTGAGATGATTTTGAAAAATCTGGAGGACAGCATTAATTCCAATAATTTCTGGAATTCAGTCACATCCATTTTTGAAGCAATGGCCCTTATCTTTGTTCCTTTTTCATTGATAGGAACATATCTTAAATATGGAAGGGAACCTAAGGTTGACTATGAAGGGATTTATGAAAGGGAGCCTCCAACAGATGACTCTCCTGCAGTTGTTAATGCCATGATTGATAATAGTACATTCGGCGAACCAAACATCAGAGGATTTGAAGCTACAATAATGGATTTGATAGACAGAGGAGCATTTTCCATTAAAAAAGAAAATGACAATCTGCTGCTGACAATTGAGGATACCTCCATTAACTTGGATATGGGAGAAAAGATTGTCGTTAATATTATTGCACATTTTGCAAATAACGATGTTTTAAACTTGAGCAATCTTAAAAAGCGAATGAAAAGCAAAAGCAATGCTGAATGGTTTATGAATAATTTTGATGATTGGAAAGAAGCTGTTGAGAATGAATATTTCACTGATGATGTTAAAAACAGGTATTTTAATGATACGGGCACTACTTTAGCCGCTCTGATAGGCTTTTTGGGTATTGGTTTGAGTATTGTTTTCGTTGTGATATTCCTGTTTACTGACTTTTCAAGAGGATTTGAGCTGTTCATCATCGGAATCATATTGGCGGCATTTTCATATTTCATGTTGTCTAGGCGCGATGATGTTTTCGGAAAATGGACTAAAGAAGGCCGTGTTATCTATCTAAAATGGATAAACTTTAAGAAATTCTTAAAAGACAACAGTTTAATTAACGAACACCCTCCGGAATCAATAGTCATTTGGAAAAAGTATTTGATATATGGAACCTCTCTTGGAGTAGCTAAAAGTGTTGAAAAAGCCATGGATCTACATGTGCCTAATGTCAGCATGAATGACGGTGTGTTCCTCTATCACTATTATGGATACAACTGTTTCTACCATAGCTATTACAGTGCATACAGCACAAATTCCTCATCAGGTTCAGGTGGCTTCGGAAGCTTCGGAGGAGGATCCGGAGGTGGAGGCGGAGGAGCATTTTAGCTTCTCTAAACGTCAATTACATTTAAAATATGTGGTGAATTTTATGATTGGAAATGAATGGGATTCAGTTCTGGAAGATGAATTTCAAAAGCAATATTTTTTAAAGATAATGGATTTCATTGATAAGGAATATGAAACAAAAACAATTTATCCTCCTTACGGGGAAATCTTCAATGCATTCAGGCTGACAAGTCTTCAAAATGTTAAAGTGGTTATCCTGGGCCAGGACCCATATCATGAAGAGGGACAGGCACACGGTCTTGCATTTTCAACACCTGAAGGAAGACCAATCCCAAGGTCTCTAAAAAATATTTTTAAGGAAATCAACGCAGAATATGGCTATGCAATTCCAGAATCAGGATGTCTTGAAGATTGGGCAAAACAGGGCGTATTCCTGCTCAATACCGTTTTGACAGTTGAGGAAGGTAATGCAAACTCCCACAGCAAATGCGGATGGCAGACTTTCACTGATAACGTTATAAGGATTTTAAACCAGCAGCCGCAGCCAATGGTTTTCATGCTATGGGGAAAACAGGCTGAAAAGAAAAAGGAGCTTTTGAAAAATCCGAATCATCTGGTTTTAATAACTTCACATCCTTCCCCATTTTCAGCAAGGCGTGGTTTTTTGGGATCCAACCATTTCAAATTGGCAAACGAATTTTTAAAGAAAAACAACATTGAAGAAATAGATTGGAGTTTGGAGAAATAATTCTAATTGACAACTCCAACGCTGAATCCGTTTGTGCCGACAGAGTAGAATGAGTGATGCTTATTGTCGGTTGGATAATCATATCTTTGGGATTCAATTGAATTTACAATCTTATAGTTGTTGAACTCTTCTCTTAGAATGTCATAAAACTCGTCATGTGAATACTTTGAATCTGAGCAGCTTTTGACTACCTCCTTAATCTCGGGGGTTATCTTTTCTCCAATCCATGTGATGTAGTAGAATTCCTCACCGGCTGAAAACCATAATTTTGATTTGTTTTGGTTAGTCTCATCGTCATAGCTCATGAAATGAACTGCATCATGGCCTGAAACTTTGACCTTTTTGACAAAAGAATTATGCTCTATGAAATAACCGTACAGGCTCATTATGTTTGGATTGACGAATCTGATTGTAAATACGTCAATGTCCTCATCAAATTCATACATGTGGAAGTCGCTTTGGTATGGATTTTCATACTGGGGAGGTATTTTGAATGTTTCATAGCCTACGGTTGCATTTGTCCAATTGGATGAATCTACAGCATTCACGGCATTCATTAAAATTAGAACTGCAAGCAGAATCATGAAAAGTTTTTTAATCATGGTATTAGTATGTGTTAAAGACAGTTATATAACTATCTCATAGTCAACTTTTCTGTTGTCTCTCATTCGGGAGTCCATATCAACCAGATCGTAAACCAGCGGATTTGCAATAAGCATCATCCATATTTCATATGTGGTTTTTACAAAATCATCATTCAGCTTAATGTGGTCATGGACAATAGGGCATTTGTAGGGAAATTCGGACTCGTCGAAAATAAGATGGAACTCTCCCTTCTTGTCCAAGTGAGGTATCAGTGGAAATGTCCTGCATTGAATAGGCCTTATTGATCTGTCGCATTTTGGCGGATTTGTGCATTTTACAAGATAAATCTGACCCTTCCATGAGTGGGGATATTTGATTTCTGATGAATCGATATAGTAAAGCTCAAAGTCTTCAGAGTCTTCATACATAAGCTCTTCGCCGGGAAGCAAATACAGTGCCAGTTCTTCATTCCTGTAATCCTCAGCATCATAAACGCAGCATACTTCTCCGCAGAGTTTTCCGCAGTCAAAGTCAACTGGGCTTACACTGTCAAGCCTTTCATATATTTTTTCAATAGACCTTTTCATCTCACTTGCCGTAATTTCCATAAGTTTACTATTTATTTTAAAAAATATAAATGTTATAATTAATGAATCTGCCAGTCAATATCATCATAGGAAATGCAATATCATTTGTTGCGGGAATTTTTCTGATTTTAAGCATGGTGGTCAATGATGAAAAGAAAGCATATAAGCATCAGTTCCTGAACGCATTTGTCCTGATGATATCATCATTCTTCTTTTATTCCTGGACCGGAGTAACTACATTGGCAATAGCCTCCGCAAGAAATCTGATGGTTTACTATGACAAATTGACCTTAAGATGGACTGTATTTTTCATAGTCTTGTCTGTGGTTTTGGGGCTGATGGTGAATACAATGGGATTCATAGGGCTTTTGCCGATTATTGCAATCGTCCAGATTACAATCTGCAACTATGCGCTCAAGCAGATAAAATGGATTAAACTCAGCTTCATAGTAAACGAGTTCTTCTACATTGTTTATTTCATAGCTATCCTTGATTTTTCATCTTCAATCATCGAAACAATAACTGCTGTCATTGGTCTTGTGTCATTTTTCAAACTGATTTGGGATGAAAATCATACTAACACTCGTTAGTTTTATATATCCTGAAATCCAAAATGTTAATGTAAACTAACAGGTGTTCGTTAAATGACTAAAAACAGGATTCTTGAAGTGTCAATAGATCTCTTCTCACAGTTCGGATATGACGGCGTTTCAATAAGACAAATTGCCGGAGAAGTTGGAATCAGGGAAAGCTCAATATATAACCATTATCAAAATAAGCAGGCAATTCTAAAAGCTATTCTGGATTATTATGTTGAAGAGATGGTCAGCGATGAAATACCAATTGAGCAGGCAAGCCTTAATCTCGACCAAGGATTTGACTATTTCTACAATGCGGGTTGCGCTGCGTTTCTCACAAAGCTCAAAGAAGAAAAGATGATGAAGATAACAAGGCTGATGCTGATAGAGTCATATCACAATGACGATGTGAGAAACTTCCTTAAAATCGCAATCATTGAAGCTCCGGTAAACGGCTGGATAGAATTATTTAATCTGATGAAGGAGAAAAACATGATTGAACGGGACTGTGACGTTAGACAGCTGTCAGAGTCATTTTTCTATTATGGAATGTTTCTCTTATATGAGCACTTCATCCTCAATTACCCGGAAGATGACGGGAAATTCTACAACGAATTCATGGAAAAGACAAAAAAGCATGCAAGAATAATATTTGATTCAGTAAAAACCGGAGGGATATGATGCAGATGAGACTTGAAAGGGAAGATGATTATCTGGAAGTTGAAAAGATGGTTAGGGATTCTTTCTGGAACATATATCGTCCGGGCGCTTTTGAACACTTCATCGTGCACCATTTAAGGGATGATGAAAGTTTCATAGACAATATGGCATATGTCATTGAAAAGGACTCTAAAATCGTAGCCCACATCAATTATTCTAAGGGATATCTTCTCTTTGAAAACCAAACCACAGATGCTGTTGTACTGGGGCCTGTAGCCGTTGCAAAGGATTACCAAAATCAGGGTCTGGGAACACAGCTGATAAGTTACACTCTTGATTTGGCAAAGGATTATCCATATGTATTCGTAATAGGTGATGAAAACTATTATGAACGATTCGGCTTTGTATCGGCGTCACGATATAACATTTACCTTGACGGAACTGATACGGAAGAGGAAAATCCGTTTTTCATGATAAAAGTGTTTGATGAAGATGAACTCTCAGGAGAATTGGCTGTTTTCCATAATCCTGATGTGTTCGATGTTGACGTGGATGAAGTTGATGAGTTTGACAGGCAATTTGAATATAGGGAAAAATTAGTATTGGAAGGTCAGTTAGGTGTTTAAATGAAATATGTAATAATAAACGGTTCTCCAAGAAAGAAAAATACATGGGCAGTTGTAAAGCAGGTTAAAAAAAGCTTAAATGGAGATTTTGAAGAAATTCATCTCATTAAGGAAAAAATTCCCCCATGCAACGGATGCTTTAAATGCATAATGGAAGGGGAGGAAAAGTGTCCCCACTATGATATCGTCAATCCGATTGTGGAGAAGATGCTGAATGCTGATGCAATCATAATGGCATCTCCTGTATATGCAATGAATGTAACAGGACTTTTGAAGAATTTCTTTGACCATACTGCCTATTTTTACCACCGGCCAGCATTTTTCACAAAAAAGGCGCTGGTGGTTGTAACAACTGCTGGAGCAGGACACAATGACACCGCCAAATATATGGATGAAACGTTAAGGCACTGGGGAGTAAATAAGGTATATAAACTCGCTTTCAGGTGTGGCGGAAAAGATTCGCTGGACAAAAAAGCTATTGACAAGGTTGCCATTAAATTCAGAGAGGATGTTGAATCAGAAAAATTGCATTCCCCAAAATTCATGGACATCATATTTTACGATGTCTGGAAAAGGATGGCGCTTGTGGATGACCCTATCGAAGCGGATAAAAAATACTGGCAGGAAACAGGTTTGGTAAACCACGATTTTGCACCTGAAGTAAAACTGGGAATAATAAAAAAGACATTTTCAAAAATAATGTTTGCAATACTAAAAAGAGTAATGTAAAATCACCTGTTTTGAAGATATATCTATTTTAGTACCTTCGGTTAGATATAATATCATGTTTAGAAATATGAGAAGAAAAGGCCAGCAGCTCACAAAAGAGGAATGTGAAGAGATATTGACCAGTCAGCCAAGAGGGGTTTTGGCACTTCTGGGTGATTATGACTATCCTTATGCTCTTCCGATGAGTCATGTTTATGTTAACGGCAGGATATATTTCCATGGATCTCAAAAGGGTCATAAAAATGATGCGGTCAAGAACCATTCCAAATGCTCCTATTGTGTCATGGATGAAGGTGTTAAAGCCGCTGACAGCTGGTGGTATACATTTAAGAGTGTCATAGTCTTCGGTAAAATCAAAACATTAACGGATAAGGATGAAAAGATAGAGGCACTTACCTATTTGGGAGATAAGTTCTTTCCAACTCATGAAGAAACCGTGGATGAGATCAATCGCCTTTTAGACAGAACTGAGGTCTTTGAGATTACCGTTGACCATATGAGCGGAAAGGTTGTCCAGGAAAAATAGCTATTTTTTAAGTAAAGCAAAACATTTCATTGGTGTTTTTAAAGCATTAAAAAAAGAAAAATTGATAGTAAAAAATACTATCAATGTGGTCTGTCAGTATTGAACTTGTCGCTTGATTTAATTCCAACAAGTGATGCGAATACTGAAAGAATGCATGCTATTGTACATATCAGACAGATTATTTGTGATGCCTGTACAATCATGCCTGCATATTGCGGAGCCAGTTCCAGGCTGCCCATAACCCAAGCAAAGACAAGTGTTAGAAGTCCTAAGCTCATGGTCTGGCCTATTGTCCTCATTGTTGCCTGTGAAGCTGATGCGG
>NZ_CACXXB010000013.1 GCF_902771435.1 uncultured Methanobrevibacter sp.
TTATGTCATTTTTCATTATTTCCTTATTGGTAATTGAATCTATTTCAACAATTTCTATTTCTTCAATTTCAGCATCATCACATCTTTTTTGCATGATTTGTCCATCATCAGTATTGACAATTCTTGTTTTAAGATATGGATGTGCTTCAATAGTATCAATAAGTGCTTTCTTAAGCTTTTCAGGTTCAATACTGTTATCAAATCTCACTGCGACTGGCATTGTGTATTTGATTTTTTCAGTTTGCATACATTCGTAATAAATTCCTAATTGGTTTGAAGTCAATGGGAAGTACTCAGTATCCTTTGCACTTTCAATAATCTCATCAACGTCAATGTCTGATTCGATGTTATTGTCAATCTTATATGAAAGTGATTGGACTGTTGGATTGTTGAATAATGAAGTTATGTCAATGTTTACATTGGTTTCATTATAAATCATGGAGTTTAACTTCATTAATGTTAAAGATGTGAATCCGAGAGTATAAAGGTCATCTGTTGTTCCGAATTCAGAAGATCCAATCATTTCAGAGACCATTCTGAATAGTTTTTCTTCTGTTTCATTTTCAGGTTTTACATTTTCCAAATCTAGTTTTGGAGTAGGTAATTTTTTCAGGTCTGTTTTTCCGTTTGGCAGATGTGGAATTTCATCAAGCTGCATAAATACTGTTGGAACCATATATTTGGTTAATTTGTTATGCAGATATCTTTTCAATAGTCTTATGTCAATTTCCTCATCGCTTGTGAAATATGCACACAGGTGGTCGTTATTGTTAATCTCTTTGATTACAACAACAGTCCTTTTAATATTTGGGAATCTGTTGATGTTGGATTCGATTTCTCCGATTTCTATTCTCAGTCCTCTGAGTTTGATTTGGTTGTCGATTCTTCCTTTGATGTCGATTTCACCATTTGGAAGTTCTTTTCCTTGTAGTTGGATGCAATTGTTGCTTCGGTTGGTCCGTAACTGTTGTATACCTTTGCGTTGGTGTATTGTTTGACTCCGTTGAATGCCTTGGCTGAGAATTGTTCTCCACCCATTACAATACATTTTCCACAACCTATCGCATTGCAAAACTCTTCAATTTCAAGATAAGAAAGTAATCTGGATGGTGTGAATTCCATTACTTCCGGTTGGTTTTCTTTGATTAAATTAGTTAAATCAACAACATTTTTTATCTCATTATCATTTGCAAATATGATTTTAATACCGTTTGTTATTCCGGTTAGGATATCTTCAAGGGATGTGTCAAATGCTATTGTTGCAATACTCAATATGCTTGAGTATTCGCATTTTGGATTTTCTGCTGCTTCATTACATGCATTTTCATGACTTATCATTACTCCTTTAGGATTACCTGTTGATCCTGAAGTGTAAATCATGTATGCCAAGTCATCAGGAGTTATTTCAACATTTGGATTGTCAACATTTTCTTCCTTAATTAATTCATTGATGTCCAAGGTGTTTTTAGTTGTTCCATCGGTATTGATTATATAGTCCGCCTCACTATTTTCATAGATATATTTTATTCTTTCAGCAGGATATTCTAAATCTATTGGAATGAATGTGCATCCAGCCTTAAATATTCCAATGATAGTTGCTATGAGGTTGCTGGTCCTTGGAAGCATTACCAGGACATTATTTCCAGGTTCAACACCTTTTTTTATCAATGAATTGGCTATCCTATTACTTTTTTCATTTAATTGTTTGTAAGTTAATGTAGAATCACTTGCAACAAGAGCAATATCGTCAGGTTTTTCAGCGACCTGTCTTTCAAAGCGTCCATGTAAGAAAGGATTATCGATTGGGTCAAATGTAGGTATTCCTTTATCTTCACTTAGTTCTATTTCACCAATAGATAATTTTTCAATATCCGCTTCAATTAATTGATTTATTACATTAACAATGCAATTTAAGAAGGTTTCTATGTAATCTTCACTGTATAACTGGTCATTATATTGGATAAACAATTCAAGATTGTCTTTGGTTTCATTAACATCCAAAGATATTTTATAATTGACTTCAAGTGAATTCAAATACTTGACTTTATAAACTTTATCATCAATTTCAATTTCTTCAGCGTCAAGATTGTTGTATGCATAGAAAAACTCAGGTTTTAATTTAAACTCTTCGGAAATTTTAGTATAAGGATAATCTGAATGGCTAATGGTTTCCATCCAAATATCATTTATAGATTTTAAATATTCTTTAACTGTTAAAGTTCTATCATCGTTTATTGAGACAATAGGAAGTGTTTTAACAAGCAATGTTTGTGTATTGCTGTATAATGAGTTTGATCTTCCATTGAAAATGGTTGTAATCAGTGTTTTATCACTGAATGTGTACTTATTAAGGTTTAATATGGTTGTTGCCATGAACAAAGCATTTGGAGTTATTTTATTTGCGTTACAGAATTCACTAATCAAATCTGGTTTAATATTTTTGGAAACTGATTTTAAAACTCCATCTTCAAAGTTTCCATTCAAATTAGGGGTCAAAACAGTTGAATCAATTTCCTGGGACAGTTTGTCCTGGAAGAATTTTCTGGATGATTCATATTTTTCACTGTTTTCATTTTCAGTTTCAATCAGGCTGTTAATGTAACCATCAATTTCCTCTTTTTCAATTTCAATTCCCTGATAAGCATTAGCAATGTTTGTGAATAACTTATCTAAAGATTCTCCGTCAGAAATTATGTGGTGAACGTCGGAGAATAAAATTGTTTCAGTAGGGGTTGTATAAATTTTAAATCTGAATAATTGGTCATTATGCAAATCAAATGGTTTTAGATTTTCCTTTTCAAGTTCATCGTCTAAAATATCTTCAACACTGACAATCGGAATATCTTCGATAGCTATTGAATCGTCACGTTTTAGCATCACTTTACTTTTTTCTAGAACAATTCTGGTTTTAAGATATGGATATGCTTCAATTGTCTTGATAATGGCTTCTTTTAATCTATTTGCATCAATTTCACTGCCAAATCTTATGACTGACGGAAGATTATATTGTGCAACATCTCCGCTTTGAATACATTCATAATAGATTCCCATTTGATTTTCTGTTAATGGATAATACTCGGTATTATGGGATAATTCAATTATGCTGTCTAAATCAAGCAAATCATTATTTTCAATTTCATTTGCAATGTTTTTTATTGTAGGATCATTCAATAAAGCAATGATGTCTAAATTAACACCCATTTCATCATAAATCCTAGCATTTAATTTCATCAGTGTTAATGAGGTAAATCCAATGGCATATAAATCATCAGTAGTACCGAACTCTTTTGTTTCACTAATGGATGAAGCGATTTCATGCAATCTTATTTCAGTTTCTGTTTCTGGAAGTGTTAATGTTAATCTTAATTGTGGTTCCGGTAGTTTTTTCAAGTCTGTTTTACCGTTTGGTGTTTGTGGCATCTCATCAAGTTGCATAAATACTGTTGGAACCATATAACGAGTTAATTTGTCTTTTAAATACTCTTTCAAATCATTGCTATCAATCTCTTCATCAGCTGTGTAATAAGCACATAAATGGTCATTATTGTTAATTTCTTTAATTACAACAACCGCTTGTTTTATATTAGGATATTGGCTAATGTTTGTTTCAATTTCACCAATTTCGATCCTTAAACCTCTTAATTTAATTTGATTGTCTATTCTTCCTTTGATGTCAATCTCACCATTTGGAAGCTCTATAGCATAGTCTCCACTTCGGTAATATGGAATGTCGTTGATAGTCATGAAAACCTCTGCGGTTTTTTCCGGCATGTTGTAGTATCCTTTACCTACGCCGGTACCACCAATGTATAATTCGCCCATTACTCCATTTGGCACTAGTTTGCCATCAATATCACGAACATCAGTTATATAATTGTCTAAAGGAAATCCTACAGTTATATCATTAATGTCAGTCACTTCTTTGTTGTTTGAAGTGATTGTTGTCTCAGTTGGTCCGTAACTGTTGTATACAATCGCATCGGAGTATTTTCTAAAGTCTTCGTATACTTTGGTTGAAAATTGTTCTCCTCCGAGGAATAAACATTTCAAGCAGCTTATGGCATTACAGAATTCTTCCACTTCAAGGTGTGAAGCCATTCTGGATGGGGTAAAATCAGCCACTTCCGGTTCATGTTCGTTTATTAATTCGGTTAGTTTTGGTATGTTTTTGATTTGTATATCATTTGCAAATATCAGTTTGATTCCATTTCCAAGTGCTGAAAATATGTCATCCATAGCTACGTCAAAAGAAATTGTTGTAATACATAATAAGCTTTTGTATTGTGATTTTGGATTTTGCACTTCGTTACAGATGTTTTCATGTGAAATCATTACTCCTTTTGGATTTCCGGTTGAACCTGATGTATAAATCATGTATGCCAAATCATCAGGAGTAATTTCAACATCTGGGTTTTCAGTATTTTCCTCTTTAAGTAGTTCCTTGATGTTTAATGAATTCTCTTTATCCTCATCTGAAATGATGTAGTCTGCCTGACTGTTTTCGTATATATAGTTGATTCTGTCCTTCGGATATTCCAAATCGATTGGGATGTATGCGCATCCTGCTTTCAATATACCTAATATTGATGCTATTAGGTCGCTGTTTCTGTGAAGCATTACCAGGACATTGCTTTTTGGTTTTACTCCTTTTTTGATTAATGCATTAGCAATTTTGTTTGCTTTTTGGTTAAGTTCATCAGCAGTGAATGTTGCATCTTCGGCTACAAGAGCAATGTTGTCAGGGTTTGCTTTAACCTGCTCTTCAAAGCGTTTGTGGAATATAGGCATTTCAACTTCAGTGAACTCAATATCTTCTTTTTCACTTACAAGAGCAATATCTTCAATGTTTGTTTTCTCGACATCAATATTAACAAATTGGTTTATAATATTTTCAATGCTTGACAGGAATAAATTGATGAAATCTGCTGTGTATAATTCGCTATTGTAAAATAAGGATAATAAAACAGTTTTGTCACTTTCAGCAATGTTTAAATAATTTGAATATTCAATGTCTGATTTTAAATCTTCATTGAAACTGTAGTAAAATTCAGGCTTTAAAAGAAGGGCATCTTTATCAATATATTCATCAAATTCTAAAGTTTCATTATAGATTTCATGAATATTTTCAAGAAATTCCTTAATGGAAATTTTCCTGTTTTCAAATTTAGTGGCGAATGGGACATTATTCTGATTGAAAATTAAAGTTTCATCTGAAAAATTGAATTTATTCAGGGTTAATGTTAAACTTGCCAATAAAAGTTCGTTAATGGAAATTGAATTGGAATTTAAAAATCCGACCAGATCTTCTTTTTTAATTTCATATTCTGATTTAGCAATTATGCCTTTTTCCTTTTCTCTACTTTTATTTGGAGAGATTAAAGTTGTTTCATCAAAATCCGCATAGATTTTTGATAAATGTTCATTGATGGAATTAAATTCTTTGCTCATATATATCAAACCTATATACCTTTTTAACATTATATTGTGTCTGTCAATTTGTTAGCTCTTGATTATTCTTGGAATACTTTTTCATTCATATAGTCTTGTAAACTTTTGAATATTATCTGATTCCTTTTTAACAAATCAACATAGATAATAATATATAAATTTGTTGATTATTCTTTATATTTGTTTTTGAATTTTTTCTTAAATTTTGTTATAGGGAAGTTTGATTATGTATTTTTTTTAAAATTATATTCTAATTCGTTTAATTTTTGTTAATTGTGGAAAATGTATTAAGGTTTAATAATATGCGAAATGCGCAAATTATGAACGAAACCCTGCTGTCTCATTATTAATAAGCTTTATACTATGCGTGTTTTTTAGGTTGTTATCTTTAGGGTAAGTTAGACAAATATAAAAACAATATGCGATATAAAATATAATATTCAATTAGGTGGGGATATTATTTTTAAAATTTCACAGAAAAAATCAACTTTAATTGTTGCGGCAGCATCCCAATTACTCATACAGTTAATTGCCAACATGACTGTTATTGCCCTGCCTGATATAGCTGCTGAATTAAATTTTTCTGCTGAAGCACTTTTGTGGGTAAATATAATCTATATGATGAGTTTTGTAGCTTTCAGTCTGCCTTTTGCTAAAATCATTTCACAGTATGGGGTTAAGAAATCCACAAAAATAAGTCTTTTATTGCTGTTTTTTTCTATTTTAATCTCAATTTTTTCGATAAATGATATCATGTTTCTTTTATCTAGATTAATGCAAGGATTTTCAGCCGCTGTATTGGCCATTAGCTTATATGTTATTATAGTTGAAGAGTTTGAGGATAGTGAAATAGGTTCTGCATTAGGTGTAGTTTCATCAACAGGATATATTGGATTGTTGATTGCTCCGGTAGTTATGGGATTTGCAATTTTTTTATTAAACTGGAAATTTGCATTTTTAATGGTGCTTCCAATAATAGCTGTTCTTTTGATATTATTGAATAGAATTGACTATGAATGGTCTACCGAAAAGAGACCTGTCGACAATAAAGGCTCACTAATTTATGTTGTCATGATGTGTCTATTTACCTATGGGATGACAATACTGGATGAGATTGGAATTGTTTTTGTAGTTGTCAGCTTTATTTTATTCATATTATTAGTTAAAGTTGAAAAAAATGCTCACGAACCAATATTTAATTTCAAGTTGCTTAAGGATGTTAAATATGTGATTGGAAATTATGCTGCTATGGTAACTTATTTCACTGTAACAATTACAATTACTGTACTGGCACTGCATTTGCAATATGTTTTAAATGTTGAAGAGATTATCGTGAGCTTTACTCTTCTTATTGCACCTATTATCATGATAGGGGCATCCGGTTTTTCAGGTAGGCTTTCAAATAGAATAGATTCAAGAATAATATCCGGTGTTGCAATGATGTTCATATGCGCATCATCAACCTTGTTTTTCTTTGTTGATTTTATACCGTTTAATCTTATTCTTGTTGCATGTGCCTTACAGGGAATCGGTAATGGATTGTTTTCAGCTCCAAATAATAAATATGTTTTAACTCTTGTGGATGAGGAAGATTTACCTGATGCAAGTTCAGTTTTATCAACAAGTAAGGAATTCGGTAAAATTTTAAGTTCCGGAATTTTCACAGTCATATTGTCCATTTTCATTGGAAATCAGCAATTGGGACCTGACCACATTGACCATTTGTTTGTTCAGTCAGCTAACTTAATGATGTTTATATGCATATTGTTAAATTTATCTGCAGTAATTTTACTCTTCTACAGTAAATTCAGATATGATTATGCTCCTAATGAGAATACTGTAAGATTCTTTAAACGCATTGCACCGGAATGGGCTAAAAAAAGGGTGTATGACAAATACGACCTTTGATTTTTTGTGGTAAGATACTTTAAAGCATGTTTCAAGTTTTGCATTATCGTGGCTTCAATTTTGTAAACAGTATTGAAAGTCCAATAACAATAACCGAGATAATTGCATCAACTATAATTTTAAATGTGTTCGCATTATTAAATAAATCAGCAAGTCCGAATGCCCAAACACCAATTAAAAGAAGTGGTATTAAATATTTTATTGTTAAAACCCAGGATTTTCCAACTTTAAAAGTTGAAAATTCATTTAGCACAGGCATGACCTTTTCAACGCCATAAAACCATCCGAAAATTATTGCCTGAATGCCAATCAGGACTAATATTCCAAAATTATTTACAAATTCATCAACGATTTCCACTAAATAACTGCTGATTCCTGTTGAATAGATAACCGTAACAATACAGGCAATGATTGTCAGAATTGTAACTCCTTTTTTCCTGCTCCATCCAAATTTATCACACAGGGATGAAAGCAAAGGTTCAAACAGTGCAAAGGAAGATGTAATTCCTGCAAACAATATTGATATAAACAATAATGGAGCTATAATATGTCCAACTACACCCATTGTATTGAATATGTGGGGAAATACAATAAAGATTAATCCGGTACCTTCGCTGATTAATTCACTCATAGGTATTGAAGATGTTAATGACATGTATCCAAGCATTGAAAATACTCCAAAAGCTACGAAAATCTCATATAGTGAGTTTGAAATAACAACAATCAATACTTCGTCAACTAATTTGGTATTTTTAGGCAAATAACTTGCATATGTATATACCATAGCCTGACCGATACTTAAAGTGAATATAGTTTGTCCGAATGCTGCAAGCCAGACATTTATATTAAAAAGTGCAGACCAATCGGGAGTAAGCAGTGTTGTTATTCCTGTACTAAATCCCGGTAATGTAAAGGCATATACGAATATAAAAACCATGAGCATAAATAGCAATGGAATTAAAACTGTTGATAATCTGCCGATTCCTTTATCCACATCCTTGATAGACACAGTCCAAAAGATTCCCCATAATATTAATGTACAAATCAGGGTAGACAGCATTATAGTTGTGGCAGAGGATAAATTTGAACTTCCTCCAACATAGTTTGTAAAAAAGGATGCAGGATCATTTCCCCATCCGAAATTGAAACTATTCAACAGGTATACAAAATCCCATCCTAAAATTATCATATAATAGATTACAACGATGAAAACAAGCAAAACCAACATCCATGCTATAATTTCAAATTCGGGACGGATGCTGTGCATTAGATTGGAAAAACTTTTCTTAAAGCTAAAACCCAATCCATATTCCAAAATTAAAAATGGAATTCCCATAATCAGAATTGCAATAACGTATGGTATGAAAAATGAACCGCCACCATTGGAATATAGCACGTAACTGAAACGCCAGATGTTTCCTATTCCAATAGTCAGACCTATCATTGCCATTATAAATGTGAATACCGAATTCCATTGGGAAGTGTTGTTCATTTTTAAGCACCGTTAATGTTATTTTTTAGTGTATTTAATAAATATTGCACATAATAATTTGGAGTAATCATTTGAATATTGTCATTGTTCAATAAACAACAATCTACATATTTAATTATTTAATGTTTGGTATTAAATAATTATTTATTTATCACATTTGCAAAAATACTTCGTCTACTTTAATTGTTGTGTAGGTTTTAATATTTTCATATTTTCTCCTATCTGCAGGTCATGTAAACATTTTTTTTACCATCAATTTCAAATTTAATATCATGAATATTGTAGTTATCAATGCAAGTCCAAGAAAAAGGGGAAACAGTGCGGAGTTATGTAAAAATGTGGTTGAAGGTGCTGAAAATAACGGTGCTGATGTAATATATTGATCTCTATACTTATGATTTTAAGGGATGCATGAGTTGTTTTGCATGCCATTTAAAGAAAAATAGCGAAAATCCATTATGCTTTTGGAAGGATGATTTAAAGGAAGTTCTTCAATTGTGTCTTGAATCTGATGCAATTGTCATTGGCACTCCAATATACTACGGTTCCATTTCATCATCAGCACAGGCATTTCTGGAAAGATTGCTTTTTGCAGCCGATACATACGTTTTGGATGAGGATGGAAATAGGGTTTCAAAAATCAAAAAGGAAATAAAAACAGCTATGATATACACCATGAACGTTACCAAGGAAATGGATTACTTCAACGGTGAGGACCAACTGGCCATCATGAGAGGATATCTTACAGCCATCTTTGGTGAATGCGAATCATTATATGCCTATGACACCAAACAGTTCAAAAAATATGATCCGTATCTTAATAACATGTTCGATCCCGAGTTAAAAGAACAGAGCAAAGAAGTGCAGTTTCCAAAAGACTGCAAAAAAGCTTATGAGTTGGGTGAAAGGTTATCTAAGTTAAATAATGAATGAAAGGCAATATAAACAGTGGATTTACCACCCACTTAATTGCCTGAGGTCTAGTTTCAATATAATCTGTATGCATCATATCCTGCAATTAGTCTGTAAATGGCTAAAACTATATATTGCATAATTTTGTCTAAATGGAAATATAGGAATATTCCGTTGAGTACAATCAATATTATGAATAAAATAAGACCTCTCATCTTATATCCTTCAATTGCTTGACCTAAGCCAGGAATAAAAAATGAAAGAATTCCATTTATAAGTGCATCGGTTTCCACATTAACACCTCCATAGTCATTGTTATATATTATTTAGGCATGACTAAATATATGTTTCGTTTGCAATGTCTAAAAATAGTTTAATATGGTGACTTTAGAATTAGGTTGCCGATTATTTGTTACAAACTTTATTAAATTAAAAAGGACACATTAATAATTATATTAAAAATATTTCATATATGTTGAAGTATTACTGAATGGATATAAATGCAGTCCGGTGAAACTATGGAATTTAAGAAATTAAATAATAATGAAAAATTGCCCTTTGTAAGTTTTGGAGTTTATGAAATTGAACCTGAAAACACGAAAAATGCCGTTATTAATGCTTTAGAAAGAGGTTATTCTGCTATAGATTGTGCACAGGTATATTATAATGAAAAACAGGTTGGAAAAGCTATAAAAGAATCTGAAATTCCTAGAGAAGAAATTTATTTAACCAGCAAAAATTGGGTTAGCAATTCCGGATATGATAAAACAATAAAAGGTGTTAATAAAACCTTGGAGGATTTACAAACTGATTATATTGATTTGATGCTTATTCATCAACCGTTTGGCGATTATTATGGTTCATACCGAGCATTACAGGATTTGCAAAAAGAAGGAACATTATTGTCTATTGGGGTTTCAAATTTTGTTCCAGCCCGTTTGATTGATCTTGTAATGAATTTTGACATTCTTCCTCAAGTCAATCAGGTTGAAACATCACCATATTTCCAACAGTATGAAGCTAATGAATTCATGAATAAGTTAGATGTGGCCCATCAAAGTTGGGGGCCTCTTTCTGAAGGGATGGATAATCTGTTTGAAAACCCTATTCTTTTAGAAATTGCAGAAAAATATGGAAAAAGCACTGTACAGGTAATATTCAGGTGGTTGGTTGACAGAGACATTCCATTTTCATGCAGATCTTTAAAAACAAAAAGAATGGAAGAAAATATTGATATTTTTGATTTCAAATTAAATGAAAAGGATATTGAAAAAATTAAAGAAATTGATATGGGAAAAAGTCCATTCATAGATTATGATGACCCTGAAACTGCAGAGGAGTTTAATTCTGAGATTGTATGATCTCAGGATTCTCTTTAAATATATTTTTGCGTTTCCAATTACATATGTATTAAATCACCAAAATTTTTGCATATTATTTGCAATAACATATAAAAAACTAAAAAAGAAGAAATTTTGTACAACCAAATCCAATAATTTAAATATAATTTTCATTTAACATAATAATATAAGATATATGGAGGTGAAAATTTTGGACATGAAAAAAGTATTGGTTCTTGGATTGTTACTAGTGGTGGCTGTTTCTGCAATAGCAGCTATCAGTGCAGCCGAAGAGATAACTTTAGAAGGCATTCATTTTAAAATTCCAGATGGATATACAGCAACTGAAAGACAAATGGATGCATCAGAGGCTGGTGATGTGGAAGATATAGACGGCACAGCTGTTGATACCGAAACAACTTCTGAATATAGAAATGCCGCTGGCGATGAATTGGAAATTCAAATAGGTGTAAGAAACAATCAAAAAATTGATTCAATAAACCCTTTAAATGCTCAAAAGAAAAACATCGCAGGTAAAGATGGTTTCCTTATTAAAGAAATGGATGACGGTAAAGACAAATATAAGTTTGAATACTTGCAAGATGGTAAATTAGTTAAAATTACTGGGGTTAGCGAGGATATCATAAGCCAAGTGATTGCATAGATTTTACCATTTTTTTAATTTTTTTGTTTAGGTGTGTTTGGCGAGATATTTGAGTAAATACACAGAATTAACTTTTTTTGCAAGTTTGTCGTAAAAGGAAATGTGTGTAGTTCTAATTTCGGTTACATATGTTCCTTTATTGGCTACGTATTTTTGTGATGTTTTTGCCTAATGTATTTTCGACAATTTTTGACAACTTTTTGTATTAATTGTTATAAAATTATATTTATTTTATCATACGATATTTAATAAAAGTAAGAATAGTTCTAATTGCTTTGTGTGAATAGTATATTGTCGGGTTTTTTGTGAAAAATCGTATGCATACGAACTGTTTTACATGTTTAAAAACGAACAGTTCGTATTTATTTAATTTTTTTATTTGAATATTGTTCATATTTTACAATGAATTATATACAAAATACTTTTTTTAATTTTCAGATATATTTATTAACCTATAAAATGTTAAATATTATTATATGAATGGGGGATATTGTCAATGAGTGAACAAAAACCAATTCAGATTTTCTCAAATACTGATGATAATATTGGAGTAAATGTCATAAAAAGTCCAGTAAAACTTACAATACTAGAAATGCTTAGAGATCATGATATGGAATTTGAAGAAATAGTAAATAATACTGGTAAATCCAAATCTACCGTTTCAGTTCATCTTAAAAGTTTAAGGGAAAGTGGAGTCATTTCATACAGGCTGCATCCCATAGATAACAGGAAAAAAATATTCTATTTAAATTCAAAATATATTGGTTCAGTAGATGTTTCAGAGCCGAAGGAAATTAAAGAAACTCAGACTGATTATTTGATTAAGAATATTGTAGAGGTGGATGCTGAGTTTTCTACATTATTGTTCCATACTTTAAAGGCAATGCTTATTCAGGAGGGAATAAATATTGACCCAATTTTACAGTCAACCGGAAACAGTATAGGAAGGTCCATTTTTGATAAATTATATGATGATGATTTGAATGTTTTCATGGATAATATTGCCGATTTCTGGCAAAGAAAAGGTTTGGGAAGAATCACCTTCAGCATTGGTCAGATTATTAAGGTAACTACCTATGACTGCTTTGAATGTGAATTGCTCCCAAAAACAGGCAAACCAGCATGTTATTTGGATACTGGAATTCTTGAGGGCCTGTTTACAGAGTTTTTCAATCTCCCTGTCAGCGTTATTGAAACCCAATGTTATACTATGGGAGATGAAAAATGCGTATTTGAGATTGAACCTCTTGGCATTAAACCTAATTAGTCCTTTTTGAATTTAATCACTGTTGTAGTCAGGTAAGGTTTTTCATTTGAAAAGCCTTCAATAATCTTTTCATTTTCACGGGTGCAGTTCTGCACAGAATATATTTCTTTTGGTCTTTCCTTTTCTTCTATTGTTTTTTCCAGCTGTGTTGTATTTCTTGATGCTTTCATCAGCACAACAGAATCGCTATATTCAAGAACATGTTCCAGCCTGTCATCTATTTTAGGAACAATAGTTAAAATTTCATTTTGTTCTACTAGCGCTTTGTTTCTGGCTGCAGCACATGCTGTAAATGATGTAATTCCAGGAACGGTTTCGATTTCATAGTTTTCAATCAGTTTCTTTTGAACATATGCATAGGTACTGAATACGGACGGATCGCCGAGTGTAATAAATGCTACATCCCTTCCGCTATCCAGGTATTGTGCAATCATTTCGGATGCGCTATTCCAAATTTTTTCAAGTTCGTCCTTATCTTCAATCATTGGAAAAATAGGAGTAACAAGCATTAATCTTTTATAATCTTCTCTTTCTTCAAGTACGGGTTTGACGATTGACAATGCGATGCTTTCTTTTTCTTTTGAGGATTTCGGTGTAAATACAACTGGCACGGTTTTCAAGATTCTTGCTGCTTTCAATGTTAGTAATTCAGTATCGCCAGGTCCAACACCAATTCCGTACAATTTTCCTTTTTCTGCCATATAATCACTTTTTACATTAATATTTAATTTTGAACAATAGTCTTCAAATGCTCTTTCTATAATTTATTTATAGTATACTAACTAATATATTTTTAATGTCAAATTCGCTATTCTGTCCAAATTGTGGAATGTTAAAAACTAATTGTACTTGTGGAAATTCAAGCAATAAAAAGTCTAAAGGCCCTACTAACCTGTTTAGCTTTAAAAAGCCAATTTCACATTCTATTTTAGATGATGAAATTCCTGAAGTCTATTCGATAGACAATCATAAGCTTGATGAGGGAACTGTTGCCTATTTAAAGGAGATATATCCTCACATTGATGAGGAGATAATAGAAAATTTCCCATTTACAGAACCTAGATTCGGTCAATTGGATATTATACAGAACATCAATGATGCAATCAGGCAGGGATACAAATATATTATTTTGGAAGCGGGTACAGGTACAGGTAAATCCGCTATTGCAACCACCCTAGCCAAGATGTATGAATCCGCATATATACTGACAATGACCAAACAGCTGCAGTCACAATACGCTAACGAGTTTGATTTTCCCCTGGTTAAGGGAAGAGGAAATTTTGCCTGTTTGAACAGTAATCTGGATGTAACCTGCGATATGGGAACATGTAAAACCACACCAACTTCCAGCAATTTCTTCTGTTCTTTTGGTGTTGCTAAAAATCCTACATTGGATGCTGAACTGGCATTTGAGGATTCATATGGTGGAACAGTCTTTTACCAGTCTGCCAATCATTGTCATTATTGGAATCAGAAGGCAAATGCAATCAACTCTCCAATCACATTAATGAATTATGATTATGCAATTTTGGAGCTGAATTATGTAAAACATTTTGCGCCACGTTCCCTATTGATATTGGACGAAGCCCATAACATTGAAAATAAGTTGATGGCCACAATGGAAGTTACTTTGTACAATAGGACTCTGGAGAAGGACATTAACAAAAGAATCTCTGATGAAACTTTAAAAAACGGCGAGCTTGAAGACTGGAAAATGGAAATTGATGCCATCAGAGACAGTTATGAAGATATTGACCTGAAGGATGTCACTAAAAACAAGGCCGATAGAATCAGATCAACAATTGCAAGACTCAAAACCCTAAGCAATAATTTGGAAAAGGAACCTAAAAATTGGGTCATTGATGCAGAAGAAGCAGGTGTTGTTTTCAAACCGTTAAGGGTTCATCATTATGCAAAAGATAATCTATTGAAATATGGGGATGTTGTTATTTTCATGAGCGCTACAATTCTTTCCCATAAGATGTTTTCAAAATGGCTTGGCCTAAATCCGAATGAAGTGTATCACATTAAGGTTGACAGTCCATTTACAAAAGAAAAAAGGCCTATTATTTTAAATTTGGCAGGCAAAATGTCAGCCAACAGAATTAAGCACACTGCTCCGAAAACCATTCCTATTCTTCAGGAAATTCTAAAAAAACATGAAAACGATAAAGGTTTGATACACACTCACAGCTATAAATGCCAACAGTACATTGTTAACAATTTATATAACTCAAGATTAATTTCCCATTCATCCAAAAACAGAGAACAAATTTTAAATTTCTTTGAAAAAGATGAAAATCCATTGGTTTTGGTTTCACCTTCAATGAGTGAGGGTGTTGACTTGCCTTATGATAAATGCAGATTCCAGATAATCTATAAGATGCCGTTTCCATATCTTGGGGATAAACAGGTTAACATGAGAATGAAAAGGGACAAGAAATGGTATGCCTATAAAACTGTAATGACTCTTATGCAGGCTTATGGTCGTGGTATGAGGGCAGAAGATGACTCCTGCTATACATATATCATTGACAGTGACATTAACATGCTGTTTAAAAGTCCAATGTATAGGTCTTTGATTCCGGACTTTTTTAAAGAAGCAGTCGTTAGAGTGAAAAATTAAACGGACCTGGAGGGATTTGAACCCCCGATCTCAGGATCCGAAGTCCTGCGTCATTCCTGACTAGACCACAGGCCCAAAATAATAAAATTAAATGAGATTATTTTTTATTTTCACTATCGATAGAACTCATAGGCATTTCATCAATTTCATCAACTTCAGCAAAAATATCATCGATAGATTCATTTTCACGAACTGCCTGTTGATATTCGAGTTCTTCAATTTCTTCAGCAGTCAAACCTTTTCTATCATCGGGTTTTTCACGTGCAGGCGGAATGTTATCCAATTCCTCTTGTGTTGGTGATGTTTGTTTGTTGGTTGAGACGGATTTTTTGAATTTATATTTCAAATCTTTAATATTAAATTCACCTATTTTGTAAGATTCCTTATCCAATGGGATATTACTTTTAGGAACAGTTTTTTCCTCTTCAAGTTCTTTTTTTGTATTGGATTTGATTGTTTCTCCATTTTCAATTGAATTTATACTTGAAGTTACACTCTCAAATGGATTCTTAAATCCGATAATTCTGTAAATTCCATAGATTAAGAATAATAATCCGAATATTAAAAATATGACTGATATAAAGTTGCTTTCACCAGAAACAACATTATCGATTACTCTATCACTACGTGAAGTGAAAACAATTGCTGAAATAACAAGTAATGCTAATCCTAACAATGTACTGACAACAGCTAAAATAGGGGTTCTTCCAATTTTAGCATTCATTACTCTATCGAATCCATCGCTCATGTTTGATGAATAATCTTCGTAAGCTTCATCATTTTCATTTGATTCGTCTGAGTTTATTTCTTTTTCTTTTGGGGTCTTGATTAAAAAATCATCATTAATATTGTTTTTTTCTAAATTAATAGCGGGTTCTTTTTCATCACCTGGGCGGTAAATGAATTCATCATCAATTTCTAAATCATCGTAATCAAGTTGATCTTCATTGAGATAGTTGATTAGTTCAATATCCTCTTCAAATTCTCCACTATCTTCAGGGACATTGGCATCAGTCACGTTGTCAATCATGTCTTTGAGATTAGAAATTCTACGCTCTTTTTTAGAATCTTTCATATTAATCCTCTTTAATCGTATGCTCTCCAAGTATGTTTACATTTGGTACATTTAAATATTCTTGTAGGCGCTTCATCAGCACTACGGGTCTGAAGTAATGTGTATGTAGCTTTATCATGTCCGCATTCAGGACAAGTTTCGTTTACAGTAGGAGCAACATCTACATCTTCTCCAAGCATTTTAACGTTTTCTTCAGTTTCTACTTTCTTAGAAACTTCGTATCCATCATTATCTGATAAATCTTGTTTATATCCACAATTACATTCTAATTTACCATTTTTTGGAAGTAACATAGCTCCACATTCAGGACAAAATTCCATTTAACTCTCCTCTGTTTAATCACTCATTAATAATTTATATATTAAATAAATCTTTTCTTTAAATTATTTAAATATATATCATTATAAATTCTTTTTTGCAATTTTTAAGCAATCCTTAATTATTTTTTTGTGGTCAAAAGCAATTTTTATTTCATCTATTTTTTCGGCTGAAAATATTGCAATGTCACATGCATCGTCTTCAGCTTTTCTATCGTTGAAATTACCTTTGGCTATGTATGCTACTGTAATTGTGTGTCCTCTTGGGTCTCTGTCAGGTTCTGAATAAACATTGACTAAATCTATAAGTTCAACGTCAATGCTTGTTTCTTCTTTTGCTTCTCGTATTGCTGCAGTTTCTACGGTTTCTCCATACTCTACAAATCCTCCAGGTAATGCCCAACAATCTTTGAAAGGGTCATTTCTTCTTTTTATTAAAATGAAGTTAAAGTCATCATCAAAAATAAATATGTCGGCTGTCAGTGAAGGAATTTTGTAATCTGCCATTAAATCACATTAAAAATAATATTGAAGCTATAAAGCTTCATCAATAAGTTTTTTAAAATCAGCACTTTCTTTTTGGAGTTCTTCTGCTGCTTTTTTCAATACTATTCTAGGTCTTTTTCCTCTTTTGGTTTTGATAGTCATTTCAGGTTTTCCAGTAAGAGGGTGATCAATATTGTAAACAGCATATTCCACATCAGGATCCTGCATCAGGATATGTCTTAATGCATTGCAAACTCCGTGGCTTTCATCCTTTACAATAAATGTTAATTCTAAAGTTTTATCCTCAATAATTTCAATATTTTCCATTTTATCAACCTTAATTAATCATTAACGTAGTTTTTAGAAACTTTACGTTTTTCTTTTTTGTTACAAGTATTACATTGAAGCTCATTATCTTTTGAGGTTGTGTGCATAAAGTCTCTACAACGGGTACACATTGCTTTTAATACGCCACAATCGTCATCTACTGTTCCCAAGTCAACGTTATCTCCAGTAATTTTAACTACTTTCGCTTGAATGATGTCTCCTATTCTAAAGGCATCTGATAACTTTTCGAGATAATCCTTTTTTGCTTGAGATATGTGGATTGCACCCATATACGGCAGTGCCAATGGTCTTGCATTGTCTTTGATACAGTCAATTTTTACATTGGCCCTTTGAGGTTTTATGTCAGTTATCTGACCGTATACAATGTCACCAATTTTTAAGAGTGCCGGTTTAGCAGTACCCTCAACAGAAATAACCTTCATTTTTTGATTAATTTTAACATTACCAAGTACAGATGATTTAATATCTCCGTTGTCATCATATGTACCGTCTCCTGGAAGGTATTGTTCAATTATTCCCAGTTTGTCTCCAGGCATTACTATTTTTTCTTCTTTCTTTTCCATATTAAAATCACCAAAATAAAGATTTATAAAAATTTCTTTAATATAATAATTTTATTTATATTAATATTTAAAGCTATTTGTAACGTTCATGGAATAAAATTTCATCCAACTGATAATTTTCCCATTCCCTTTTGTCCAATACAATTTCCAATTCCTGTGGTGTCAAAAGTGGTTTTTTGTACATTTGCGAATCGTCAATGGCTATTCTAGGACAAGCGCTCACGACAAACGCTTCAAGTTCCATGTATGGTAATAATATGTCGGGATTGATGTTGTCGGCTAGAATGATATAGGCTTCCATTTCATGTTCTTCAAGTATTTTTTTAAGCTCTTTTGCCAAAATCATCCGGTATTGGCCTTCCTTTGAAGAGACTATGATTCCCCATTTTCGGGCGGATCTTGCCTTTGTTATTCTTGCAAATCTTATTCTTAAAATTCTGTCTGCATACTCGTCCATGCTTCTGATTTCTGAGTTGTACGGATCCAGCGCCAAAACAGGTGCGCTTGAGAACAGTTTTATTCCCAGAGGGTGGAAATTTCCACTTCCTATAAACAGGATTACATCAACGTCCAGCTCCTTTATCGATGAGAAATTGCAGCCCAGGACCTGTCCCTTTCGGGTTGACGCTGAAGAGCCTAAAATAACCTCTTTACCATTATCCTCAAGAAAATCTTTGGTTTCAGCTAAAAGATGCAGGTGTTGGGTTGTGGTAACGAGACCTATTCTTGAATAGCCTTTAAGTTCTTCCAAGCATTTTTCAAGGTCCTTTTTAAGGTCAATATTTGAAAAGGCTTCAATAAATAGTGTAGGCACTTCATATTTAAGGGGCAAGGGGGTGTGTCCGTAGTGAACAATTAGATCTACTGACCCTTTCATTTTCCAGTCGCTAACGTCACAGGCTCCAAAGCATGGATCTCCTGATATTATTACTGTTGCGTCAGTTTCGCTTTCAATTTGCCTAGCTATTTTTACAGCTTGCATTTTAAGGCCTTCAGGGAACTGAAGTCCAACGGTTTTGGCATCCTTTGAGTTTATTTTGCGGATTACCTTATCCAAACCCATATCATACATTGACATTTTAATCTTCAATTGTACTTTCAATTACAACTTTTCCATCAATAACATCTAATTTTACAATGGATAATACATCTACTCCAGTTTCCTCTTTAACGATTTTTTTTCCGTCACCTTTGTCAATGATGGCCACTACGGATTTCAAATCTAGTTTCATATCCTTCAATGTATTGATTAATGCTATTAATGTTCCGCCGGTACTTACAACGTCATCAATAAGTAAGATTCTTTCGCCTTCATGCAAATCGTTGACAAAAAGGTTTGATGAGCCGTAACCTGTTTTCTGATATACTTCCTTTTCTCCTGGCAGGCCGTATTGTCTTTTACGGATTACAACAAAAGGGATATCGGTTGCAAGGGATAATGCGGTTGCAAGATGTATTCCCATAGCTTCAACAGCAACAATTTTATCAATTTCCAAATCTGCATACTTATAAACGGACAGTGCCAATTCTCTAAGTATTTTAGCATCTATTGCCGGAACACCATCACTAATTGGATTTACAAAGTAGTCGTAGTCACCTTTTTTAACTATTGGTGATTCTTCTAAAGATTTCTTTACTTCCTCTAACATGGTCTCACACAAAAATTTAAAACTTAGTTAAATATAAATATATTTTAATATAATTATATAATTTTTCTAAATCAATTATTATTGTGATTATTATGCTTGGAAATTTAGGAGAAAATCTTACTAATACTATGAAAAAATTAGTAGGAATGTCTGTAATTGATAAAAAAACCATAAAAGAAGTTGTAAAAGATATACAACGTGCATTAATTCAATCAGACGTTAATATTAAGTTAGTATTAGAATTATCAAAAAAAATAGAATCTAGAGCTCTTGAAGAGGAACCTCCAAAGGGTATCACTCCAAGGGAACACATCATAACAATTATCTATGAAGAAATGGTAAATCTGCTTGGCAGTGAAGCCGCTGGTTTGGAAATAAATGATAGACCTTATAAAATTTTATTCCTGGGTCTTCAGGGTAGTGGTAAAACAACCACCATCGGTAAATTATGCAGATATCTTCAGAAAAAAGGTTTCAATCCGGCAGTTGTCTGTACAGACACATGGAGGCCTGCCGCTTATGAACAGTTAAGGCAGCTAACCGAAGAGATGGACGTTCCTTTATATGGGGATCCAAACAATAAGGATGCACTTGATTTGGCCCAGAAAGGTTTGGAGGAATTTAAAAACAGAAAAGTCATTATCTTCGATACAGCAGGTAGGCACAAGGAAGAGGCCGATTTGATTGCTGAGATGGATGAACTGGACAATATCATCAATCCGAATGAAGCCATTCTTGTCATTGACGGTACAATCGGTCAGCAAGCAGGTGAACAGGCAAGGGCATTTTCACAGGCTACAGATATCGGTTCAATCATAATTACAAAACTTGACGGTTCAGCTAAAGGTGGGGGAGCACTGTCCGCTGTTGCAGAAACAGGCGCACCAATCAAATTCATCGGTACAGGTGAAAGAATAGACGACTTTGAACTGTTCGACCCTGAAAGATTTATTTCAAGATTGCTTGGAATGGGGGACATCAAATCCCTTATTGAAAAGGCTGAGGAAAACATCGATGAGGACATTGCAGAAAAAACCATGAACAACATGCTGACTGGTAAATTCACATTGATGGACATGAAAAACCAGTTTGAAATGATGAACAAGATGGGTCCAATGCAACAGGTTCTAAACATGATTCCAGGTATGGGAAACAAGATTTCAAAAGAAGCATCCAAAATGACAGAGGATAAGATTGATACATATAAAATCATGATGTCCTCAATGACTGAAGAGGAAATGCTCAATCCTAAAATCATCAAACAGTCCCGTATAAGAAGAATTGCCCGTGGATCCGGAGTCCAAGAAAGTGAAGTGAAAGAACTTCTCAAATATTACAACAACACCAAAAAGACAATGAAAGGCATTGGAAAACGTGGAGGCCGTTTGGGCGGCGGTGCAATGAACCGTATGATGGGCCAATTTATGAATAGATAACATGTTTGAATTAGCTCAAAAGATTTTGGATGAAACAGACGGAAAAATCTGCAAAAATTGTCTGGGACGCAAACTGTCAAAAACGATTGAAGGTTCCAACAACATAGAAAGGGCAGATAAAGTCTGCAGCGAACTTGAAATTAATCTGGATGATGTGGATTGTTCAATCTGCGATAACCTGTTTGACAAGCTCGATGATGAGTTATATGAAAAGATAGATGATAAAATAAATCATCTGGGCATTGAGTTCGACACATTTCTGGTGGGTTCAAAAATACCAAAGGATATCCAACAGAAAGATGAGGAACTGTCCGAAAAATTCGACCTGACTGTTGAAACCATTAAAAAGGAAGTAAACAGATTAATCGGTCTTGGAATTTGGGAAAGATATGATAAGGAAGCGGAATTTGAAGCCCAGGACATTGTCTTTAACATTGATTTGACAGGCGAGCCTAAAGTCAGAATTCAAATCAATCCGTTATACATCGAAGGAAAATACAATAAGTTAAAAAGAGGTATTCCTCAAACAAAATGGCCATGCACCAAATGCAAGGGAAGAGGCTGTGAGGAATGCAATGGAACAGGAAAACAATATCCCGAATCAGTTGAAGAATTAATTTCCGAGCATTTTTTAAAGCTGACCAAGGGAAAAGAAGCCAAGTTCCATGGTGCCGGTCGTGAAGACATTGATGTGCTGATGCTGGGTTCCGGCAGACCGTTCGTTCTTGAAATAAAGGAACCAAAAATCAGAAAATTGGATTTAAAAGAATTGGAAGAAAAAATTAATGAAATTAATGAGGGAAAAACCTCTTATCATAATTTACATGTTTGCGAGAGAAAAAGAAAGGCTGAAATCAAGCAGTCCTCTCCGGACACATATAAAGTTTACAGAGCTCTTGTCAAGTGTGATGGTGCATTCGACAAGGATAAATTGGAAAAACTAACAGAATTGGATGAAATTCACCAGCAGACTCCTTTAAGAGTTCTTAGAAGGCGTGCAGACAAGGTGCGCATTAAGCATGTTCTGGACTTGTCTTATGAGGTGATAGACGATACTACATTCAGCATGACGATTAAAACTGAAGGTGGATTATACATTAAAGAACTGATTTCAGGCGATGAGGGAAGAAGTCATCCCAATGTTGGTGAAATCTTAGGCGTTAATGCAATTTGTGAACAATTAGACGTAATTGAAGTAAGTGAGAAGTAGATATTTATGGCAGAAGAATTTACACATTTAACTGACAGTGGAGTGCACATGGTTGAAGTTGGGGGAAAACCTGATCAAAAAAGAAGGGCGATAGCCAGCGGCAGCATATTTTTGGATAAGCATACAGTCGATTTGATTCAGAATGAAGAAATCAAAAAAGGTAATGTATTAACAACCGCCCAAATTGCAGGAATTCAGGCCGTTAAAAACACTTCTTCAATAATTCCGCTTTGCCATCCTTTGGCTTTAACAGGAATAGAACTTGATTTCGAAGTTAAGGAAAATGAAATTATAGCAAGATGCGCAGTAAATACATTGGGTAAAACTGGTGTTGAAATGGAAGCCATTACCGGCGTCAGTGTTGCTTTGCTAACTGTATGGGACATGGTAAAAGCTGTTGAAAAAGATGAGGACGGACAATACCCAGATACAAGAATCAGTGATATTAAAGTAATTAAAAAAGAAAAAATTTAAAGTTTATATATAATGAAGAAAATAATTATATTCAGTTATTTTTATTAATTAATTTTATAGGAGATTACTATGGCGAAAAAAGATAATAAGATTTCTATGCCTCAAACTGGTGCAGGTTTAGTAAGATACTTTGATGAAGAAAGTTTAGGTCCAAAACTTTCACCTGAGCATGTTATTGTAGCTACTATAATTTTAGCTATATTTTGTTTTGTTTTAAGATATTCAGCTTAAAAATATTGTTTTTTAAAAAACAATACTCTTTTTTTTTATTTAAATGATACTATGTTAACTAAAAGAATTATTCCTTGTCTGGATTGTGATTTGCAGGTTCCTGAAGGACGTGTTGTTAAAGGTGTTGAATTTAAGGAAATTAAATATGCAGGAAATCCTGTGGATTTGGCTACACGCTATTATGAAGAAGGAGCCGATGAGGTTGTCGTATTGGACATCACTGCATCACATGAACGCCGTGCAACAATGGCTGATGTTATTGACAGACTAACGGAAAACGTATTCATGCCGATTTGTGTAGGTGGAGGAATAAGAAAGGTTGATGATTACATTAAAATGCTTAAGGCAGGTGCCGACAAATGTTCAACAAACACTGCGGCAATCAAAAATCCCGAACTTTTGACAGAAGCTTCTAAGGTGGTTGGATCACAAGCGGTTGTAATCGGAATTGATGCAAAAAGAAGATATGTTTCACATCCTGACGATGCACCTGATAAGACTGTCATTGAAACTGATAAGGGTTACTGCTGGTTTGATACAAGCATTTACGGCGGACGTGAGTTTACAGGTATTGATGCGATTGCATGGGCAGTTGAATGTCAGGAACGCGGTGCCGGTGAAATATTATTGACCAGTATGGATGGAGACGGAACTCAGGCAGGATATGATATTGAGTTAAATAAAACCATCAACGATGCAGTCGACATTCCGGTAATAGCAAGTGGCGGTGTCGGAGAGCCAAAACACATTTTGGAAGTGTTTGAAAAAACTGACGTAAGTGCGGCTCTTGCAGCAAGCATATTCCATTTCAATCAATATTCAATAGGCACTGTTAAAGAGTATCTAAAAGAAAATAATGTAGCTGTTCGCTTATGATTATCAAATCTCCAATTGATTTAGAATTGACACAACTGTCAGGTCAGACTTCACAGCCTCCATGGAAGGAATCTGACGGATGTTACAGTAACGTTGTTTTAGTCAATGGAGATCCTGTTATTTTTAATGTTAAACAGTCTGGAGATTTTTTGGATTTTAATTTTAATGGTGAAATTTCGCAAAATGAAGCCATCTCCAGATTGAATTATATTTTTGATTTGGATTTTGACTTAAGTAAATTCTATAAATATTTGGACAATCAGGCAGAATTGTCCGAGATGTCAAAGTTCTGCAACGGATTGAGATTGTTTTTGGCTCCTGATCCTTTTGAGTGTGTTATATCATCAATCTGTTCCGCCAACAATTCCATAAAAAGATGGACAAAATCAATTTCCGATATTAAGGAAAATTGGGGAAATCATTATGGAATTTACCATACATTTCCTAAAAGCTGTGACCTTGCAAAAATATACTTGGATGAAGAGGACGAATTTAATTCATCAGATATTCAAGATATTTGCAACTGCAATAATAATCTCAAAAGTTGTGGTGTAGGATATAGAGCACCATACATGAGAAAGGCATCTGAGCTGTTTACACTTGAAATAGGCCTTCAGGAAATTTTTTCCATGTCATATGATGAAGCATTTGAAACAATACTCGAAGTTCCTGGTGTTGGTCCTAAAGTGGCAGATTGCATATTGCTTTACGGATTTAACTTCAGGGAAGCTTTTCCTTCAGATGTTTGGATAAAACGCATTGTATCTCACTTATATTTTGAGGGAAAGGATATCAGTGTAGCTAAAGTGCGTGAATTCGGAATGGAGGAATTCGGTGAAAATGCAGGTTATGTTCAATTGTACATGTTCCATTATGCCAGAAAATCCGGTTTAATGAATAGATTGAAGAAATAGTATTTTAAGTTAAAGATATGCAATTTAGTGATATGATGATTAATGTAGAGGTTATTAACAAAAAGAAATTAACAGAAAGTGAAGAGGAAGTGCTTCAACGATTTATGGAATTTCAAAAGGCAATGATAGAAAAGGATTTAGACATGCTCAATGAAATTTTAGATGATGACTATACATTAACACACATGTCCGGAAAAACACAAACAAAGCAGGAATACATCGATGAAATCATGGATGGAACGCTCAACTACTACAAATCAACAATCGACAATCCCCAAATTAGAATAATCGAAGAAGATAAGGCAATATTCAATGCCGACGTAACACTTGACGCAAAGGTATATGGGATGAAAGGAACTTGGACCCTTCATTCACAACAAACAATGGAAAAAATCAATGGCAGATGGTATATTAGCAGATGGGATAATTAATGGCCGAAATGTTGGCATATATTTTTGACAGCCATTAAGAATACTTTTAAGATGGAATAACATAAATCTATTAACATGAAAATAAGATATGCTACAGTCATTGTTAATGATATGGAAGAATCAGTTAAATTCTACACAGAGACTTTAGATTTTACAATTGATGAGGTTTTTGACGTTCCAGGAGGCAAAATCACTCTTTTAAATGGTGACGGATTTGCAGGATTTGAATTAATAGAGCACCCAAGCTATGATGTTGGAATTTATTCAATTGGAATGGATGTTGAAGATATTCATGAAGAAATCAAAAAACTTGAAGATAAGGGAGCTAATATTGCATTGAAGCCTATTGAAACACAAGTGGGTTATATGGCAAGAGTAATTGATCCCAATGGAATTAATATTGTTTTAGTCCAGCACAAAAAATAATAATCTTATATTGTATAAATGCAATATATTACATTTGATGGAAAACAAAAATTTAATTCTTTTTATTTGTGCGGTATTGTCATTTTTCGCAGTATTTGCAGTCAATTCAGTCATGGTTGTAATTCCAACGATTGCGGTTGAATTTCATATGAACAATATTGTTCAAAACTGGGCAATAATTATCTTTTTATTGGTTGTAGCCGTACTGTCTGTACCTGCAGGCCAGATTTCCGGCAAATATGGTCTTAAAAAGGTTACAATCATAAGTGTCGTATTGTTTATTCTAATTTCAATTGCCAATGTCCTGGTCACATCATCTGAGCAATTTTTACTTTGCCGTTTGGTATTGGGAATTTCCCTATCGTTTTTCAATGTCACTTCCATGGCAATGGTGGTATCTGCATTTGCCCCGGAAGAGAGAGGCAAGGCATTGGGAATAACCATTACAGGAGTTTATATTGCATTATCCCTGGCACCTGTTCTTGGAGGAGTTTTAAATTACCAGTTTGGATGGAGGTCAGTAGTCCTGTTTGGAGTTCCGTTTTTACTTGTTATACTGGCATTGCTTTTAACCAAAGTCGATGAGGAATGGATTACCTTTGGCGACATTCCGCTTGATGTAAAAGGATCCATCGCCTATGGAATAGGAATGGTACTGTTCATATATGGCTTTACAATACTCAACACTTCTTTAGGTGTAATATTGACTGTTTTGGGTATTATTGTCCTGATTATATTTGGATTAATAGAATTAAGAGAGGTTCATCCGGTATTTGATATAAGATTCTTTAAAAATCGCAGATTCCTGTCAGCTAATTTCGCATCATTATGCGCATATCTGGCTACTTTTGCAGTCACCACAATCCTGAATTATCATTTGCAATATATTAAAGGCATGGATTCACAGACTGCAGGCATAATTTTACTTGCAGCCCCATTATGTCAGGTTGTTCTTGCTCCAATCGCCGGAAGATTGTCCGATAAGTATGTTCCTCAGGTGCTGGCAGCTATTGGAATGGGTCTTGGAACTGTTTCCCTGGTGCTGTTCTCATTTTTAAACGAAGGAACTTCCATTGGATTTTTAATAGTGTCCATGATTATTTACGGTGTTGGATTCGGATTGTTTTCACCGCCGAATACAAATGTTATAATGAGCTCCGTTCCGCCAAAGGACACATCGGTAGCTTCAGCTTCCGTTGCAACAATGCGTACGGTTGGTCAGGCGATGAGTTTGGGAATATTGACATTGGTATTTGCATTTGTGATGGGTAATGTGCCGATTGTTGAGCAGTATTATCCTCTATTGATAAGCAGCTGCCAAATAACATGCATTATCTGTGTGCTGTTATGCATAGCATCTGTATTTGCTTCACTTGTAGGAATCAAATCAAATGAAAATCAAATTTAATCTCTTACATCAAATATTTTCCATTTTACTTTTTCATAATCCTTACAGGATGGTTGATTAAATAGTCAAGGAGTGCAAATATCTCCTCAGATATTTTTTTAGAATTTTTTGTTTGATTAGTTGTAAGTGAATTTTTCAAATTCAAAAGAGGCCATGCCTACCACAACTCCACACAAACTGATCCATTAATGTTTCTTGAAAATTTTGATTTATATAAGGGTTCTTTTTTGAATTTTGTCAATATTTCGTAGTCTTCATCAAAAATTGAGCCTTTAATGTAAATCATTATGAAATCCAAATCACTGAATTCTGGGTCTTCACAAAATTCAATAACCTTTTGATAATTTGGAAAGTAATTATCAAGTAATGGTGTAATTTCAATGATGTAGTCAAGAATTTCATCATTGTTTTTAATAAAATTCTTTATTTTATCATAATTTTCCAGCGTATAGTCTTTTGATAATTTATCAAAATTATCATCATAACTGGACATTGTAGTCACTTCAGTATATGTATTTTCGTGTGGTATTTGCATTTCAATTCTTTGAGAAAAATTTTGATGCATTCTTTAACTTCCATTCATTAATTAAAATTTAATATTAATTATGTTGGAGGTTTTATTTATAATTTAACTTCGTTATGAGGTCAATTTTACGAAGTAAAAGCAATTCAGTAGTTAAAATAAAAAATAAGGTTGAAAGATAATGATTATCTTTCTTCAATGGTCACTTTATTCATTTTGTCGCCTTGGCGTATAGCATCAACGACATCCTGGCCTTTGATAACTTGACCGAATACGGTGTGCACTCCGTCTAAGTGTGGTTGTGGAGAGTGAGTGATAAAGAACTGGCTTCCACCTGTGTCTTTACCTGCATGTGCCATTGATAATGCACCGGTACCGTGTTTGTGTGGATTTCCTTCAGTTTCACATTTGATGGTGTAACCTGGTCCTCCAGTTCCGTTTCCTATAGGGCATCCTCCTTGGATTACAAAGTTAGGAATAACTCTGTGGAAGGTTAGTCCGTCGTAAAATCCTTCATTAGCTAATTTTTCAAAGTTAGCTACAGTTCCAGGTGCTTCATTTGGGAATAATTCTAATTCGATATTTCCTTTATCAGTTTCGATTATTGCGACTTTCATCTTTTCACCTAATTTTTAAATAATACTAATACTATAAATATTAATGATTAAATAGTTTATGGAAATGATTATTATGAATACACAGGAATTAATTAAAATTGAAGATGATTATTTCATAAACACTTTCACCAGACAGCCAGTTGTACTTGACCATGGTGAAGGTGTTAAAGTAACAGACATCGACGGAAATGAATATTTGGATATGTTTGCAGGTATTGCAGTTAATGCCTTAGGCCACAACCACCCAGCATTAGTCAAAGCAATACAGGATCAAGCAGAAAAGCTAATTCACATTTCAAGTATTTACTATAATGAACCAGCATTAATCTATGCCAAAAAACTTGTCGACAAAACAAGCTTCGATAGAATTTTTTATGCAAACAGTGGTGCTGAAGCAAATGAGGGAGCTATCAAGCTAGCAGTTAAATACACAGGTAAAAGTGAAGTTATCTCCACTATCGATTCATTCCACGGAAGAACAATAATGACACTTGCGGCAACAGGTCATGATGAATATCATGAGCCTTTTAAATGCATTTTGCCAAAAGGTTTCATCAATGTTCCATACAATGATATCGATGCTATCAAAGAGGCTATTACAGAAAATACTGCTGCAATCATCGTTGAACCTGTTCAAGGTGAAGGTGGTGTCAATGTTCCGGATAATGATTATCTAAAACAAATTGAAGAGCTCTGTCATGAAAATAATATTGTTTTCATTGTTGATGAGGTTCAGACAGGCTTTGGAAGATGCGGAACCTTATTCGCTCATGAACTGTTCGATGTAAAACCTGACATAATGACAATGGCTAAGGGTATCGGCGGAGGAGTTCCAATGGGAGGAATCCTTGCAACCGAAAAAGTGGCCAGTGCATTTGTCCCTGGTGACCATGGAACTACTTTCGGTGGAGGTCCTTTAGTTTGTGCAGCTGCAAACGCAGTATTGGACACTATAGATGAAGAAAATATATTGGATAATGTCAATGAAGTTGGGGATTACTTTATCGAAGAGCTTAAAAAATTGGATAAGGAAATCATTGCTGATGTAAGAGGTAAAGGTTTAATGGTTGGTGTCGAACTGACCAAACCTGGAGCTGAATACGTCGACAAATTCAGAGAAGCAGGATTTTTAATAAACTGCACTGCTGGAAATGTCTTGAGATTCGTTCCACCACTTATAATTACAAAAGACGACATTGATGAATTTGTAAAAGCTGTAGATGAAATATTATAAGGTGATAAAATGGGTATCCATACGGAATATTCTTGTAATGAATGTGGATTTAAACTGGTAGATTCTTCAGATATTTTCTGGATTGACGATGAAAAGAAAATTCATGCGGATATGCAAACTGTGGATTCCTCTAAAAAATCTTCTGATGCATTGGCTTCTGGAGGAATTTTTAAATATTATTGCTATAACTGCGATAATTACATTTATAATTTTCATGTAACAAGAAAGTCAAGATTCATATCAAAAGAAGAGATTATCCAGCTTGTTGAAGGTTTGGATGACAATATAAAGATCATCGATTTTGACAACAGGTTCCAAAGCTGCATTCACTGTCGTCAGGACGTGCCCTTAAAATCCGAAAAGTCATTTGCTATTGATAACAAAGGTGAATTCTTCATTGAAGATTCACTGTATAATGATTTTGATAGCAAGCAGTTTGATTTTTCAGGCAAATACTATGGATATTACTGTAATGATTGTAAAAAACAAATCAATAAATTTGTTATTCTGGAAAACAATGCAAATTTAAATGATTCATTGATTAAGGAAATCCTTCATGATCATACCAATGATTTAACAGTTTACATTAATGATACCTTTTTAGTTTGCCCTAACTGTGATGACGAGCTTCAGGTTTTAGGCGAATCATCAACATGTCCAAAATGTAGAGTGGGATTATTGACTATAGAAAATCAAACTTTGTTTGATTAAATATCCCAATTTCTTTTTTTTAACACTTTATTTAGGGATGTTGAAATCTCTAAACTTTTTAATTTTTCAAGACTGGCCCACATCCACTCGGTGTGCTCGTCGCTAATTTTAATTTCGCCTGTAACATTGCATAGATACATCATAATCTGCACGGTTCTTTTGTGCTGGTAATCGTTTTGGATAGCTTCTGCAAAGTCACCAAGTTCCACATCCAGGTTGGTTTCCTCTTTGATTTCACGGACAAGCGCATCAGCAAAGAATTCTCCCGGCTCTACTTTACCTCCCGGCAATTCCCACATTTCAGGGTCAGTTCTGCTTTTTGGATGTCTTTTCACTATTAAAATTTCATTCTCATCATTTTTGATTATTCCGCGCACAGTTAATCCATATGGTTTTTTCATTTCAATCACTGTTTTTTTAGTTTATTTGTATTATTTAATAAATTTAATCGGCAAAATCTTTTCCTTCACTAGTTTTAAATAGATTAAAATAAATAAATAAATATATAATGTAACTTTTTAGGAGTTTTATTATGGATTTAAATATTAAAGTCAACGATAAAAACCACTTGGATATTGGTGGTGCAGATGCATGCGATATTGCAGAAGAATTTGGAACTCCAACCTATGTAATTGATGAAGCCAGGATAAGGGATAACTATAACAGATTTTATAGTGCATTTTCAAAATATTATCCTGATTTTAAAGTATTTTATGCATGTAAAGCAAATACCAACCTTGCAGTAATGAAAATTTTGGAGTCTGAAGGTTGTTGTATTGATGCAGTTTCACCTGGAGAAGTTCACATAGCTAAATTGATCGGATTTTCAGGTGACAGAATATTGTTTACAGGAAACAACATTACCAACGATGAGTTAAAATTTGTCCACGATGAAGGTGCAGTTTTAAACATCGATTCAGTCTCAGCACTTAAAAGATTAGCTAAAGTTGTTGACCCTGAAGGTTTGAAAATTTCATTCAGAGTCAACCCAATGGTAGGTGCAGGTCACCACGACCACTGTATTACCGGTGGAGTAATGAGTAAATTCGGTATAATGGATAATGAAGCCGTAGAAGTATACACATTGGCTAAAGAATTAGGATTCAACCCTGTTGGTATGCACTCCCACATCGGTTCAGGCATCCTTGATCCGGAACCGTTTAAATTGGCTGTCGAGTCCACAATGGATATTGCAGGTAAAGTGCATCAGGAAGCTGGAATTGACTTTGAATTTGTCGATTTCGGTGGAGGTGTAGGAATTCCATACACTCCGGAAGAAAATGTCGTGGATTTGGATAAATTTGCTGAAGTCAATATAGGCCTATTCAAAGAAAAATTAGAACAGTATGGTATGGGAAATCCAACAATGTATCTGGAACCTGGAAGATATCTGGTCGGAGATGCAAGTGTCCTTCTTGTAACTGTAAACAGCATAAAACAAAGTTACAGAAAATTCATAGGCGTAGATGGAGGATTCCACACACTTTTAAGGCCTGCAATGTATGAGTCATACCATCACATTGTTGATGCAAGCAAAATGGATGCTCCAATTACTCAGGAAGTGGACATTGCCGGTAACGTATGTGAATCCGGAGACTTATTTGCACGTGACAGACCAATGCCTGATGTAGAGGAAGGCGACGTGTTAGGTATCTTAAATGCTGGTGCATATGGATTTACAATGTCATCCAACTATAACTCAAGACCTTTAACCTCTGAAGTATTGGTAACCGATGGCAAATGTAATCTTGTACGTGAAAGACAAACCTTTGAAGATTTATATGCAAAACAACGCATTCCACCACACTTAAAATAAAGTTGATATTATGGTTGATTTAAAAGGATTAAAATTTTCAAAAATGCATGGGATAGGCAATGACTTTCCAATAATCGATGAAAGTAAAGGGGAAGTCATTCCTGAAGCGGACAAGCCAGAGGCATGCAGAATTTTATGCCACAGAAATTTTGGTGTTGGCGGTGACGGAGTATTGTTTGTAGAACCGTCTGAAGTAGCTGACATTGGATATAGAATGTTTAATCCGGACGGAAGCGAAGCTGAAATGTGCGGAAATGGTATAAGATGTTTCGGAGATTTTGTCTACAGAAAAGGCATTTTAAAACAGGAAAAAATGACTGTAGAAACAAGAGCCGGAATAAAAACCATTGAAATTACATTGGAAAATGATGAACCGGTCTTATTTAAGGTGGATATGGGTTTATCAACTTTTAAAACTCCTGAAATTCCAATGACTGCCGATGTTGATGAATTTTTGGATGGTGAATTGGAAGTTTTGGACACTACATTTAATGTGACTGCAATCAGTGTCGGAAACCCTCATGCAATAATCTTCGTTGATGATGTTGATGCTGTTGACATTAACAAGTACGGCCCTGCCATTGAAGCCCATGAAGTTTTCCCTGAAAAAATCAATGTACACTTTGTTGAGGTAATCTCTGAAAACGAAGGTAAAATGATCACCTGGGAAAGGGGCGCTGGCGTAACACTTGCATGTGGTACTGGAGCTACTTCCACAGCTATTTCCGGTTACAAGCTAGGCTTATTTGACAGTAAAATTTTACTTCACCTGCCTGGCGGCGACTTAAACTTTACAGTTTATGAAAAAGAAGATGCTCTTGGAGCCTTCATGGAAGGTCCTGCAGAGCTTGTTTTCGATGGGGAATTTTAATCCCCTTTTCTATCTATTTTTTCTATACAATCCCAATGCGATGTCAACTATCGCAAGTATAATAATTAAAATTATCCATATGCTTATTGCTTTTCTGAGTATTGCAAATATTATTGCAAGAACTATAAGTGCTACTCCCACTAAAATTGACATTTTCCATTGTTCCATATTTAATCACCTTTTTATATTTTATAACCATTTATTAATGTAATATCTTCAAAAAAGAAGTGTTCGGAAGCTGCAATTTCAGCTATAAATCCTAATTCATCCAGCATATCCAGGGTTTTCTCGTTATCTGAAAATGAAGACTGAATTAGCTGTACAGTTCCACCATCATTTAAATGATTTGGCACTTCATTTAAAAATAAATCAATAACTTTCCTTCCATTTAATCCACCATCAAATGCATAATTTAAATTGCTGTCAATAACTTCATCTTCTTCAGTAGGTAGATATGGAGTATTAAACAAAACTACATCAAACTTTCTATTTTTCACAGGCTCGAATAGATTTCCGAATAGGATTTCAATATTTTCAATGCCGTTTGCCTGAAAGTTTTTTCTTGCAAGTTCGCATGCGTCAAAATTGATGTCTGTCACTGTTATCTTATCCGTTAATTTTGATGCATACATTGCAACAATTCCGGATCCCGTACCAATTTCCAAAACGCTTTGACCTTCTTTGATTAGTAAATTTTCAGCTAGCAAATAACTGTCTTCAGCTGGAATATAAACATTATCATCATTATTTATAATAAATTCACTCATATTATCTACTCATTCAAAATTGAATTCAACTCTTTTGATAAAAACAGTATCTCTTCGGGTTTGATGGCTATTACTCTCTTTTTAAGATATTCATTTAGCTCATCATCTTCAATCCGGTTTATTTTTTCTTTCATTTCTTTCTTGTCGAGATTGCAGATTACATGCCTTGAATCGATCAGTGCATTTCTGATTTTTTTGTTTCTGTGCTGGAACAGCGCTTTTGTAAAATTGGAATATATCTTAAAGTCCTCTTCTGATATTTTATTTTCCTTTGGGGTCAGCTTAACGACGGTCGAATCTATTTTCGGTTTCGGCAAAAAGCTTTCTGAACTGACATCTGTTAATGTTTCAACATCACATTTAAAATACAGCATTGCAGACAGTCTGGAATAGTCTTTTGTCCCGACGGCACCGTTCATACGTCTTGCAAACTCTTTTTGATACATTAAAATAGCAAGGTCAAAATCATAGTTTAAAAATTTAAAGGTGATTGGTGATGAAATTTGATAAGGTAGATTTGAGATGATCTTATTGAATTTGGGAAAATCAACATTTAAGGCATCATCGTTAATTAATTCTACGTTATCTATTTTTTCTTTCTTTAGTCTTTCTCTTAGTATTTTGGCTATATTTGAATCTTGTTCAATAGCTATTACTTTTCCAGCTTTTTTGGCAAGTTCAATTGTTAGTGTTCCTATCCCAGTTCCTATCTCCAGCACAACATCGTCTTCATTGAGATTTCCAAAGTTAATTATCTGGTCCCTTTTATTTTTATCAATCAAATAATTCTGACCGAGATTTTTATTTAACTTTATCCCATATTGATTCAAGATGATTTTCGTTGTTTTTGACAGGGATTGGGAAGATTCACTATTCAATTTATCACTTATTTTGAATTCCTAGGTCTTCTTGGAGCTTGTGTAAATAGATAATATTTACGTTTACCTCTTCTAACTATAGAAGTATCTAATTCTTGTTTTACTCTATTAACAATCATTCCTGCAGGATCTGTTAAAGTAGGAAGCCTTTTAGTTATGTCTTCAAAGCTTTCGAACGGTTTTTCTTCTCTTGCTTTAATAATGTCCCACATGTATTTTTTTCCAATTCCCGGAATTAACTCTAAAGAATGGAGTCTTGTACTTAATGAATCTGCAGTATTGAAAAATTCAACAAATTTTTCTTCATTTGCTTCCACAATTTCACGAATAGCATATTCTAATTCTATTCTACTTGTTGCAGTTAGATTTTCAAAATTTAATTTACCTAAGACCCTATATATCTTATCTCTCTTTCCTTTTCCGATATATACGGTATCCTGGATATCTAAATCCACTCCAGTTTTAGGAGCTAATTCTAGTAAAGTGAACTGTTCTGTACCAATAGCTTGAGCAATAGCTTTTCCACCAAATTTGGACATGTCTGATTTAACATATCCTCTACTTAAATAATCAAGTATAACAGCATATTCTTCTTTTTTTACTGCTGGTGTTTTATTTTTTTTGTTTTTATTTTTATCCATAGTTATCACTTCACTATTGTTTTTTGCATGTCAAAAAATATTGACCTTAGCTTAACTTATGATTAGTTTTAATTTTTAAATGTAATAAATATATCTAAAAATAGCTAGCAAAATTGCCTTAAAAGTAGTAAATTATATTTTAAAATAAGAAAAAAGGTGAATAGTTAGTAACTATTCAACAACATCATATTGTTCTAGAAGTTCGAGAATTTTTTTCATTTCTTCGTTGTCAATTTTACTTGGTTCTTTAGCAAATATCAATCTTAAATCTGCTAAGTCTTCAGGAACTAAATCAACAATATGAACAGCGACTTTAGGTCTTAAGTTAAATTCTTCTTGGAGTTTTGCAATGATTTCTTGTGAATCTTCAAGAGAGTATCTTTTAAATCTTGCAAGGTGGTTTAAAGTAATGTTCTGTTCATAATTTAATTCATTATCCTCAGAAAACTCTTCAAGTATCTCTTTAACTTCAACACCTGGAATAGGTTCACTTTCAATAATATTTTTTCCAATCATAAAACTCAGTTTTGTAATTTTAAGTGGTCAGGTCTAACGATTAATTCTTTTGCTTTGTTCCCATCTTTTAAGGATACGATGTAAGCTTTACCTTTTTGACCTGTGATTTTTCCGGTTTTACCGTGGAATCTAGGAGCAGGTTGACCTTTTTGGATAGATGGGTTAATGGTAATGTGAACTAAGTCTCCTTCTTCAAATTTTTGGAGTCTGTTAGTAATTGGGTTGGTTCTGCCCGGCCTTTGTACTTTAGTCATTTTTTTTCTTGATCTACTTTTTAATCCTCTTGATCTTTGCATTGTATAACCTCTTAAATCAGTTCTTGTCTGGGTATATAATTATATCTATGTTATCAGCTACCTAGTATTAAAAAAGCCCATAAATACTAGTAACATAGAATGTGAAAATAATTGATTATCATCAGTGATATGATAATATTATATTTTTAGTTTAATGTCATTAATATACTTTTAGTTTTTGTAAGTGATTTGACAAAAGATTTCATGTTAATGTCAAAACAGTTTTGAATATGCTGGTGAACCCTGACTTTATGTTTGGAATTATTAAACTGGTCATGTTATGGATGGTGATAACGTTAAAGGATGTATAACAGTTGGTAAGCTCTAATCCATGATGGTCTTAAGAAGTAATTTGAAAAAATCAGATTAATGAAATTAAAAAATGTGACTTAAAGTCACATTCTTAAAGAAAAGTTTTTTATGCTTTTAATATAGATTCGAGAGTTTGTTGATCAGGAGAGTTGATTTCAACTATTTTACCATCAACAACATAATCGAAGAGTGTTCTGCCTTCTTTTTCAGTGACGAAACCTTGGTGACCTGCAATAGTTTGGTTAGTTGCGTTGTTTACTTTTAAGTCATTAAAGTCACCATCATCAGCAAAGAAAACTTGTACAATGAAGTTGGTTTCGTTGTTGTAGAATTCAGTACCGGATACTTTACATTTTTCACCAAATGCTTCAGTAGCGTTTGCTACCATCCTAGCGGATTCATTTTCTTTAAATCCAGCTGGAACTTTGAAATCTATACCTTGTAAACTAAGTTTATCATTATTTATAGATATGTCTCCTCCATCGGAATTTGATTCGCTTCCGAATGAAAAACTAAATCCTTCAGCACTAACAGCGCCGATGGAAACCCCAATTGCAATTAATGCAATTAAAACAATTATTATCTTTTTCATAAAAACCACCTATATGTATAACATTAACATGTTATAATGTTAATTTTGCATTTTATTGTATAAGTAATATTCCATTAGTCTGCAAGAATCTGGTGCACATTAAATGTTTTTTTCGCACATATCAGATGTTAAAAAAATAGAAGAGTTAGAGAATTATATCTCTAACGTTTAACTTTTAAAGTTGTTTTTATAGTGTTTTTAAGGTAGGTAACTGTCATGGTGTATTTTTTACCTGCCTGGAGTTTGCTGATAACGCTTTTGCTAATGGTAAATTTAGCTATTCCTTTTGCACTGGTTTTAGCACTGTATTTTTTACCATTAAGTTTAAGTGTTATTTTTTTGTTTTTAACTGCTTTTTTGCCGTTTTTAAGTGTTGCCTTGACAGTCAGTTTTTTTGCAGATTTTTTAACGGTGTATTTGCTGGTTTTAAGATTTTGTTTTACCTTAATGATATTTTTATTTACATTGCCTTTATAAACTCCATATAGTATATATTTGCCCGGTTTTAAGGTATTTGGTATTTTGAAAGTGATGTAACCTTTGGAATTGGTTTTAACCTTGTATATTTTCTTGTTAATCTGGAGGGCCACCACTTTATTTTTACCAACAGGTTTGGTATTGTCGTCAAGTATATACGCTTTAAACTTAGATCCGTCATTGTAATACATTACAACATTTTTATCTTCTGTAAATCTGGAATATGCACCGATTTTACTTGTTTTAATTTCGCCAGTTTTCGGATTTTTGACAGTTATCTTTTGATTTTTAGCCAGTTTGGTGAATTTGAGGGTTATGTAACCGGATTTATCACTTTTGTAATACTTGGATTTTCCGTTGACAGTAATTAAAACCTTGGTATTTTTCACGGCTTTTCCATTGGAATCCAACACTCTCAACTTGTAATTGAAATTACTGTTAAAAGTCTTGTTAATATTTGAAGAAACCACAGTATTCTTTATGATGATATAATTGACAATTGAAGTGTTGTTGTATGTGGTTGTGATGCTATACTTTCCAGGTTTGGAATTTATATTAAGTTTAGCCAATCCGTTTTCATCTGCTTGACGTTTGTAGGTTTTTCCATTGTATTCAAAAACGACTGTTTCACCAGGACCAACTTTTGCGACAAATGGATCCTTGTTGGTGTAGTATTTAACTAAATTTTCAGTAATGTTTAAATCGGAAACAGTATAAGCTTTTATAATTGCTACACTGTTTAATTTTGCTAAATCAGTCCATTTTTTCCCGTCATTACTTGCAAATGACTGGCCTTTTTTAACATGAATTCTAAGGTTATCAGCAGAATACAATTCAGCTTTAACTTTTATTTTAAAAGTATCTCCTTTTTTGATTTGAACCAATTTGTTTAATTTGATGGTTTCAAATCCCTCGAAGTTACTTACGCCTGTTTGTTCATAAACAACAGCATCGTTTACACTTATTGAAACTGCATATTTAATGCCTGCTTTTTTGAAATAGGTTCCGACAGCTGCAATCAGTTCGTCTTCATCAGCTGTAAAGGAATTGTAATAATACTTGGCAGTTAATTCAGTTATTTTACCTCCGACATTAATCTGATAAATCCTGTTGAATGTATCATTATTGATTATGTAGCATATATTGTCATCAGATCCAAGACTAAGGTCATAATATGACACATAGAAATATCCTTCATCACCCCAGTCTGTTCCCCAGCTGTTTTTGACAATCCATGCTCCATCGCCAGGTGGAGTTTTTAAGAAATTATGTGCAGAATAATTATCATCCCAACCTACAATACAAACCCTATGGTCTGCAATTTTATTGCCATAATAATATTGCGCGGATTTTACTTTACTAAAAAACTTTTTTTCATTAAAATCTGCATGATGACTAGTAGCTACCGCACCATAACGTATTAGTGCATCCTTAATTAAACTGTTATCTCCTGCATTTTTTCTTTTAGGAAGAACAACTGCATTTTGAATGTGAATGTCTTCAGGAGTTATGTATAATGAAGATATTTTGCCCAGTTCGTCATAACTATCATATTTTGAAGGGAAAACTCCTAACCAATCAGTCAGATAGGCTATAGCTCCATATTCAGCTCCACCTTCAATATATCCTTTTGCTCCATATTTGGAATATTGAATCATTGAATTTTGAGCATTGTTTTCTGATAGGGAATATGTAACATTTGTATATCTAAGTAATGCGGATTCCAATGCTGCAAGATTACCGAACATCCAGCATGCACCCATAAATCCCTGGTCTTTGACAGGGGTAATCCAACCATAATCTCTCAAATCAAATTTGGCAGGCATTTCATCATATGAAAGAGTGTTATTGAGTATTATAAATGGTTTTGCAGTATTTTCAAAATTATAGAAGTCATTAGTGTTGCCGAATGAGCGCTTATCGTTGGTGAAGTTGTTATTTTTTTTATCAGTTACTGTTCCATATACTGTATATATGCTTGTAACATTGGAAGGATTCTCAAAATAATTATTTCTCAATGTTAAATCAGTATCATATGCATAAATGGTAGTAACGTTGGAAGCAAGATTATTTTCAAAAATGTTTCTTGCAAGATTCACTGTTCCCATATCAAAATAACATGCTCCTCCGTAAGATATTTCATCCTGTAGGCTGTTAGATCGGAATTTTGAATCGGCAATACCTACGGTAGCAAAACTGGTATAAATTGCACCGCCTTCATAGTTCGCCTTATTTGATATGAATTCAGAACTTCTGACTATTATAGTTCCGCCTAACTGTAAAAGAGCTCCACCAAAAGAGGAGTAACAGTCATAGAATTTACAGTTGGCGATTTCAACTTCACCATCACCGGTTTTATTATCCCCTATGATGTCTAGAAATATTGCTCCACCATTGTTTACACTGGACACATTGACAAATTCACAATTATTAACATCTAGATTAATATTTTCTTTAACAGCAATTGCACCAGCAGTTTTATTCGCAAATAAGTTTCTAAATTTTGTGTTATTAATCTCAATGTCAGATTTATATTCACAAAATATTGCAGTAGCGTACCTTGAAGTAGTATTTAAAAAAATAGAGTTTAAAACTTTCAAATCTGACTGATACCCATAAATTTGACCTTTGATAATTTTATCAGAATTACTGATAAATGTAGAGTTATTGACAGTCACATCACAACCATAAGCAGTGATTGAAGAACCCTCTTCCCCACTGGTATCAATAAATTTACAGTCGTTAACAATTAAACGTGCCTCTTTGGAATATATGGCTCCCATGTTATATGGGTTTCCGGTACCAATACAATTTATAAATGTTACATTATTTAATGTCAGAGTAGTATTGGCAGCAATTGCCGAACCGTAGTTATGAAAACCATTTTTAATTATCAGATTATTTATGGTCACTTTATTTCCGGTAATATTAAATGCTCTGGCCTGATTGTCACAATCGATTATATGATTATTCCCGTTTATGACAAATGCCTTTTTATTTATATAAATTCCTGTGTCGGAATCCAGTCCGCTGGAATTGTCAAATTTATAATCGCCGCTAAGATCCAAACTCGAATCTGCAACAAAAAGTTCAGTCTCAAAATCTGCAAATGAACTCTCATTTGCACTGACGTCCTTTAAAACATCCATACTTCCAGTATCATTCAAATCGGCTGCGGAAATTGCAGTGATTGAAAACAATAATACAAGTAATATGAATGAGTTTAAAATTAGTTTATTAAATTTCATATTTTACCTCATAAATTATATGCATTATAATATATTTGGTAAAATATTTAAGTGTTTGGTAAAATATTTAAGTGATTCTAAACAGTTTGATGGTTTGGTGTAAAAAAATGGTGTGAAGAAGATAACTGTTTAGTTATCTTCAAATCTTCTTCTGTCAATTAATTCTTGACGTTTACCTGGATTCCATCCTCCGGATGCAGATTTTGCACGTCCAACTTGTTGTACGTATCCGGTAATTCTGTCATACCATTCCACATCTTCAGATTCTCCGCAGGTAGGGCATGTATTATTTAGCCCTTTCATTAAAGTTTTACATTTAAGACAGAAACTTAATGCTGAGCTGTAAGCCCAGAATCCGATGTCGGATTTTTTTGCAATTTTATTGGTTAAGCTCATTAATGAATCCGGATCGGAGTAGGATTCTCCCATGAATGCATGGAAGATGTGTCCACCAGGAGTAATTCCGTGGTATTGTTCTTCAATTTTGATTTTTTCAATTAATGATAATCCAGTGTCTACTGGTACATGTGAAGAGTTAGTGTAGTAGTTAGCGTTTCCTTCACCTTGTACGATAGCTTGGTCTCCGAATTGTTTTTTATCGAGAGTTGCAAATCTGTAAGCAGTAGATTCAGCTGGAGTTTGGATAACGGACCATCTGAGTCCAGTTTCATCTTTCAATTGGTTAGCTCTATCATTGATGTATTCAATACATTTTACACCAAATTTATTTGAATCTGGGTTTTCGATACCTTCGCCGAAGAGGGAGGTTAACATTTCATTAAGTCCAACGAAACCAAAGGATAATGTTGAATTTTCGATTCTGTAGTAGGATTCCTCGCCTACTTTTTGTTTTAAGAATGGTAAAATGTGGAAATCATTTAAACATTTTAATCCTTGTTCTCTTCTGAGCATTAAGGTTTCAACAGCAAGGTCCATGTATGCGTCGAGGTATTCGAATACTTGGTTTTCGTCTTTTGATTGGTATCCGATTCTTGGTAAGTTTAAAGTTACATATGCGAGGTTACCAGTTCTTAAACAGTCTTTGTCCCAGTCACCAGTCCAGGTATCTTGTAAACAGGTTCTGCAACCCATGTAGTTAGCATTTTTTCCTCTGTATTCAGGGAACATGTTTACAAAGTAGGAGGAACCGTATTTTGCAGATAATTCGTGAACTAAACGGAGGTCGTCTTCGTATTCACTGGTCATTGTTTCTTCACGGAGTGTGTAAATTGTATTTGGGAATAAATGAGGTTTACCTTCGTTGTCTCCATCGAGTAATGTTTCGGTGAATGCTCTTTGGATTAATCTGGTTTCTTCTTCATAGTCTGCATAGGTTCCAACTACTTGGCCTTTTGGTCCGTAAGCAGTTTCATCTTTTAAGAAATCAGGAACACCGAATTCTAATGCCATGCTGGTAAATGGAACTTGGGATCCACGAGCTGCATAAGCCATGTTCAGGTTGTAGATGAGCATTTGGACAGCCTGTTTGATTTCTTCGTAGGTTCTGCCTCTTGCAAATGGTGCAACAAATACGTTCCAGAGAGACATGGATTGTCCACCGGACATGTTTTGTTGTGCTGCGAGCATGATTTCACCTGTGTGGTTCATTAAAGTTTCCATGTGGTTTGGTGCACCTGCAATGGAGGTGTGGTCACCGGTACCGTCTACTTTAAGTCCATATTTGATGAATGTTCTTATATCATGTTGAAGACAGTTTAAAGGTCTTCCTGCGAAGAATTCTAAATCGTGAATGTGAATGTCACCGGACATGTGTGCGTCAGCTAAGTGTGCAGGTAACATTTTTAAAAGTGCATATTGTTTTAATGCTTCGTCCGCTACATGTTTGTGAATACTTTCAGGGTTGTGAATCATATTTGCGTTATCTCTGTTACCGTTTTCAATTAATGAGGTAATGTTGTATACAGGAATACCTAAACGAGTGTAACGGCTTCTTAAGTCTTCTAAACCATATTCGATTAATTTGGTGTTAACCATTTCCCTGATCATTGGAGCGGTCAAGTATTCGACATTTAATTTTTTGAGTTCTTTCCATGTTTCAGTAGCGATTTCAAAAGCGGTTTCTTGGCTAGCACCGGTTTCTTCAATTAAGGTGTTAGCAATTTTTGATAAATCGAATGCTTCGATAGTGTCTCTGGAAGTACGTACCTTTAATTGGGTACTTGCTAAGTATTTGTTTGCAATTTCAGGGTCAATATCCTCTAAGCATTCATAAACAATTTTTTTGATTTCTTTGGTTTTGATTCCATCGTATAATTGTGATACCACTGTAGCTACGATTTTGTCTGATTCAAAGAATGGAGTTTCGACCATTACTAATGATTTTAGTAATTTTTCGTAACTGAATCTTTCTCTGATTCCGTTATTTTTCTCTACATTGATTTTAGCGGAATCATTTAATTTATTTCCTAATTCTGATATTTTTTCCATATTTTTCACACCATTTTTCCTACGTTTTTATTAATAAGTATAATTAGTAAACGAGAGATTACTCTCTCACGTGATTATACTATATGTCTGCACATGTATAATTATTGTTCGTATACATACGAACAAGTTTCTATATAATAGATGGGTCCTTATCATATATAAAATGTTCGTCTTCATGCGAACATTATTAATGTGCACTGAAATTTACTATGTTTTTCATATTTAAAACAAAATGTCCTAGAGCATTTGATGAGTATTCGGACTAAAAGAAAACATCCAGTGAACTCTGTTTGGATTTATCACTTTCAAACAATGATTTAATACCAAATTCCTGAATCTCCAAACGTTGTCTTAAGTATGGGGATATTGGGTATCTGTCAATTAGCTCTTGCGAAATTTCAAGATATTTTGTCACTGATCCTTTTGAAACTGAAAGAATCAGGTTACCGCCACACCTGCATTTTCCGGTCAGCGGCATTCTCCTGTATTTTGCACCACACTTAGTACATCTTACCTTCTGTTTGGAAAATGCTCTAGAATTGCCCATGATGTCTGGTAAGAAATGAGAGGACAATACTTTCTCAACAACTCCACGCTGATCAACAGCTCTTATGCTTTCAGCAAGAGCAATCTGCGCTTCAACTTTTTCTCTCATTGATGGTAAGGTTTTATAGAGACATATTGTTGGTCCCGCATGAATGTTGGTTGTGTGGTGGGAAAACATCAATCCCTCATATTGCTGCGGAGTTCCTAAATGCATTTCGACATTATCGATATATTCGAGAACTTCGGCAGGTTTCAGAGGACTGTATGTCTTTTCATAAAATTCAACAGGGAATCTTTCGAATATGTCCAGGTTGTGAGATTCGTCGTCTATTTCTTCAGGGTCTATTCTTGATGATAAAACCAAAGGAGCGTCCATACTGCCTCCCCTGGTATTTGGTAAGTATGATTTTGAAAAGTTAATCAATGCATCTAAAAGCAACATTACTGCATCTTCATCACTGTCACAGTTTCTACGTTTGGCTGAATGGAAATAAGGATGCGCATAACAACCCAAAGCTTTGGTAAATCCAACAATTCTTCCGAGCACGCCTGCAGATGTATGCGGTGCAAGTCCTGCTACCAAATGACCAATCAAATCACTTTTCTCTTTAACGTTATAAAATGGATCCATTCCATAAAATCTTGTAAGTTCGTCATCAATAAATTGTGCGGTTCTAAGAAGGTATTCTCCACAGTTGTCTGAAATTACAATGTCCTGAACTCTAAGTTCAATGATTTGGTCTTCATTTTCAATCGGGTTTCCATAACAATCTTTTTCATAACCCATTTCAAGAAGCTTTTCGACAGTGACGCCAATCTCTTTAGGCACGAAATGAGTCAGCGGCAAATCAGTTGAGTCATGGCGTATTGTACCGTCCTTAAATGTAAACACTTCATTTTTTGCTCTAAGTATTCCTTTTTCAAGAGGTTCAGCTAACTTTGACTCGGAAATCATACCGATTACACCTTTCACTTCATCAACCCTTCTGACTTTAACGTTATCAGATGCCTGTTTGAGCATTGATGCAAGGGGTATGTTTTTTTCTCTAGGTGGTGTAATTTCTGTAGGGCTTCCACATTTCGGACAAAGTGAATTGTTGGAAGTGATTCCGCATTCAGGATTGGTACATTTCCTTCTGGCCATTTCTACTTTGATACTGCCTTTTTTGGCAGCTGTGGCAATCAGTCTCCTGGCACCTCCATTATTTCCGATTGGGAATAATCCATGAGGTGCAGGTCTCATTAATCTTTCTTTTGATTTTTCAGGTCTGCCTACACGGGTACCGATGTATGCCGGGGCCTTGTTTTTTATTTCAATAGGCGCAACTTCATTTACGGCTTCGATTGTAGTTTCCATTTTAGGCAGTTTTTTGGATAAGGTAACTAAAAGAGCATAGGAATGGTCTTTGTCAATGATTATTTTACCATCGCGAACGGTGTGCGGAACACCAATGACTTCCAGAACTCTTTTTGGATATGATAAATCTAATTTTATTCCTTCATTTGGTTTATAGGTTGATTTGCATTTAATAATTAAATCGATTAATTCATTTAAATCGTCAATGGTCACGTCATTATAGCAGTAGGTGTATTTCGGATGCAGCGGAATGTCATACTCCTTGGATAATTTAAATGCTTCGATTGATGACAAATACTCATATTCAAGTTTATGCAAATCTAAATCATTGTTTTCCGCATCGAATTTTTCACTGCCTGTTAACAATTGAATCCACCATTCTTCAACCCAACCTGATGGATACAATGGCTGGTTGTTTCTTAAAAATTCTCCAAATGCAACAAGCATGTCTCCCAGGAATAATATTTCGACAACATCTTTTTTGACTTCACGGGCTTTTTTAACGCTATCGAGTATCAATACATCTCCGTTTCTAAGCTTGACGGTAGGTCCTTCAATGGAATCAACAGGAACAACACAATTACCTTTACCAGGATATTCAATTTTAAGCTGTGTTCCAACGGCTAAAAATTCGAGCAATGCCATTGTTGCCGGATGAACACCCATGGTTGCAAGGCCGGTATTTCTTGACCTTCCGTATCTTAATCTGAATGCTCCCTTTTCGGAAGGATATCCTAAAATCGGCCTTCCTCCGATAATATCCTGAATATACTTAGGTTCACTGGCGACTTCAGACTCTCCTCCATCATCACTTTTGGAGTCATCTTTTTTAGGTTTGGAATACTCTGTAAGCCATTCCCAGTCAAGTCCAAGCTTTTTGGAAATTTTATGAATCTTTTTGGATTTCTGGATAACCCCTTCAACCATCGCAAGCAAAGCTCCACCACGGATGTTGTTGGTTTCGACACGTGCAAGGTCTCTGTGTGAAACTTCAACCTGGTCTGTCTGCTCTCCTGACACTTCAACGGGTATGTGGGTTGCGGCAAATCTGACCTCTTCCGGGGTTGGTGAGTATTGTAAGTTTGTAACCTCTGATTCGTAAAGCTCAACTTCTTCCACATATCTTTCGATTTCATCATCAATTGGTTTAAACGCATCAATGTTGATAGCTTGCCTGATTTTATCTCCTAAAAGCACAGCCAAAGCAGCTGCAGTACCTCCGGCACTTCTGATAGGTCCTGCAAAGTAAACTCCGATATATTTTGTTCCATCAAAATTATCTTTGATTTTAACGTCTGAGATTCCTTCCAGAGGAGCCGCTACAACTCCTTCTGTTAGAATGGCCAAAGCGGTTCTCAAGCCCTGATCACATCTTTGTTCTTCATTCCAGTCTGCTTTTTCACCGGTAAGCTCAAATTTTCCTGATGCAATCTCTGCGGCAATTTCAAAAGCCACTTCTTCTCTGGTAATGTCTGCTTCTAATTCTTTAATTCTTTTAGCAACGCCTTCAGGGCCTACAAGCCCTTCTACTCTTTCCGCTAAATCCTTTGCAAGAGGCACTTCTGTCTCTGTTTCAACATCTAATCCTTTAGACCTTGCCTCATTGGCTATTTCATATAGGTGATTGGTTTCTGCTTCTAATCTATCAAAATAATTCATGGTATCCCCACAGGTTACAAAACTAATTTCAGTATATTAGTATTTGTTTTCATGATATTAATAATATTTGCAGGTGTGAAATTTCACATTTCAAAAATAGTTAAATATGTTGTTGACTATAATTTTATATTACTGTACTAAGTGGTTGAACTTTTAATTATTATTGCTATTTTGGTGATTTTAATGTCAGATGATAAACCAATGAATGCCATGTATGGGCAAAAAGTAAAATTAAATTTAGATAAAATTAAAAATAGAAAGGAAAAACCTGTAGAAACTGTTGAAGAAGCTCCTGCAGAACCTATTGTTGAAAATGTTCCTGAAGAACCTGTTGTTGAAGAAGTTGTAGAAGAGCCTGTTGTTGAAGAGGTTGCTTCTGATGAGCCTGAAGAGGTTGTTGAGGAAGTAGTTGAAGAGCCTGTTGTTGAAGAGGTTGCTTCTGATGAGCCTGAAGAGGTTGTTGAGGAAGTAGTTGAAGAGCCTGTTGTTGAAGAGGTTGTTCCTGATGAGCCTGAAGAGGTTGTTGAGGAAGTTGTAGAAGAGCCTGTTGTTGAAGAGGTTGTTCCTGATGAGCCTGAAGAGGTTGTTGAGGAAGTTGTAGAAGAGCCTGTTGTTGAAAAAGCTCCTAAAAAACCAAAAGCTGAAGAAAAACCTGCTTCAAATGAAAAACCTAAAAAACAAAAATCTAAATTAGATGATTTGAAAAAGAAACTAAAAGAAAAAGATGAAAAATTATCTAATCAATCAAGTGAACTTAATTATTTGACTAATAAGATTATTCCTAAGCTTAAAAAAGAAAACGCTGATTTAAATAATCTTAAAAATGAATTGACAAAAGCATTAGAAAAAACTACCAGAAAATACTTCGATCAATTGGATATTAATGCAGATTTAAGTAACAAAATTGGTAAACTCGGTGCTGAAAGTGCTGTCAATAAAGTGAGAGCTGATAAATTAGAATCCGAAGTTGATACAATTAAAGAAGAACTTGAAGCTAAGATCGAGGATTACAAAGAAAAATTAGCTAATGTTAATGTTGATTCAATTGAAAAAGAAAACAAGAAGTTAACTAGCGAAATTGAAGACATTAAGGAAAAACTTTCTGATGCTAGAAAAGAGAATGTAGACCTTTCCACTGAAGTTGATAATTTAAGATCTGAACTCATTGACCTTGGTAACTATAAAGAAGAAGTTGAAAGCCAAATCAAAAAAGAAATCACTGGTTATAAAGAGGAAATTTCTTCACTCAGAACTCAGCTTAAACTTAAGGAAAGTAGCTACGACAAATTGTCTAATGAATCCAAAAAAGAGTCTTCTGATTTGCGCAATACCATCAGAAAACTTGAAGATGAATTAGAAAAACAATCCAATAAAGGATTATTCAATAGATTAAGATGATTAATTTCATCTAATTTATTCTTTTTTTTAAAATGACACAAGATAACTATTTCATGACCGAAGCCATCAAGGAGGCTCAAAAATCTTTAGATCAAGGCGGGATTCCAATTGGAGCAGTCCTTGTTAAGGATGGTGAAATTATATCCAGGGGTCATAATAGATTGATTCAAAATGATTCCGTTATTTTGCATGCTGAAATGGATGCAATCGAAAATGCGGGTCGTTTAAATTATGAAGATTACATTAAATGTACATTATACACCACTTTATCCCCATGCCCTATGTGTTCCGGAGCAGTAATACTGTATAATATACCGAAAGTTGTGATTGGAGAGAATACCACATTAATGGGAGCGGAAAACTTGCTTGAATGCAATGATGTTGAAGTCGTTGTTTTAAATGACATTAGGTGTAGAGACTTATTTTTGAAGTTCAAGTGTGATAACTGCGGAATATGGGATGAAGAGCTTGCTAAAGTTGGAAACACTACTGAGGTTAAATAATGGAAATTATAGTGACTGATGAGAGGGATGAAAGATTCATTGAAATGTGCGCATCTTTTGGATGCGTAATTGATGAGCCTCATGTAGTTTTACTTTTAATAAATTTTGGTAAAACTGTGGGGTGCACTAGTTTTAAGGTATATGATGCAGATTCTGCTGAAATCACTACATTATTCTTGAATTCCTATGACAATCGTGAAAAGATTGCATATAAATTGATAAGACAGCTTGAAAAAATAGCAATGGATTATGAGTTTAAAAGTGTTGTTGTTAGTTTTGAAAGCAGGGAAGATATCCTCATTGAGATATTCGAAAAATTGGATTATCAATTTGTTGAAGATGCAGATGAAATACTGCTCAAAAAAGAGTTCAAAAGTTTAATTTAAAAAAAGAAAAATTTAAAAGATTAAGCTTCCTGTCTTAATCTTTTTACAACAAAGTCTTTATCTAAGCTTAACAAGAATGATGCTGCTCTTGGGCCTTGTTTTTGACCGAGAATCATTTTGTAAATAGCTTGGAATCCTTTTTGTGGTTTTAATTCTTGAGCTTCCAGGATTTCATACATTGCATCGTGCAGTTCTGTTGCATCTGAAAACTCATTGTTTTCAATCAAATCAGCCAGGTCTCTTAAGAATTTGGTTTGCTCATCAGTTAAAGGTAATTTTGGAACTTTTTTGGTTTGCACTTGGAATTTTACAAATTTAGGTGCATAATTGTCCAACCAATATTTCACATTGTCGATCCTTTCCCTGTATTGTGCCATTTCAGTTTCATTCAAGTCACCAAATTCCTTGTCTTTGAAGCTTTTTGTCAGCTGGGAGTTTCTTTTGAGAATGTCAAAGATTTTCTCAAGGTCATCACCTGCAATCTGATAAGCATTGACCAGGAATCTGAACGGAGGTCTGAAAGGTAAAGGTGCATCAGGAGTCATTTGGACTATTTCATAGATTTCCTTGAATTTCCTTTCTTCTTTTTCAGATGGAGCTTCCACTTCATCATAGAATACTTTTTCTACTGTATCAAACTGATCAATAAAGTCTAGGAAAGGCATTTTTGGTGAGAAATCTTTAGCTTTCATAGGTTTTGATCTGAATAGGTAGTAGTGAAGACTTTCAGCAGGACCAATTTTCAGCCATTCTTCAGGTGCGAAGAATACTCCGTGGGATTTACTCATCGCTTCACCATCAAGGGTTATCCATTCGTATGGTACAGGATATGGTGCAGGGTAGTCAAATATTTTTTCGGATATTACGCTACTTACATCATATGATCCTCCACTTGCCGCATGGTCTTTACCGAATGGTTCGCATGTTGTTCCGAATATTTTCCATCTTGCAGCCCATTCCACTCTCCATGTGAGTTTACCGTTTCCGGTTTTGATGTCCATTTCACCATCGTGGCCACATTCACATCTGTATTTGATGATGTCGCCGTCATAGTCATAAGCATATGTGGTGTTTACCCTACCACATTTGTCACAGATTGGGTTGTAAGGAAGCCAGTCATCAGCCAAAGGCTCTCTTCTGTATTGGTTGAAGATTTCCTTGATCTCTTCAACATTTTCAAGTGCAGTTCTTATATAATCGTTATATACTCCGGATTTATACATTTCAAAACCGGATTTTGCTTCCATTTCAATTCCGTAGTCGTCCATCACACTGAGTAAAGGTTTTTCAAAGTGCTCTACAAAGTTGGCGCAGCAACCGTCAGGACATGGAATTGTGGAATATGGCATTCCTAAGTATTTATCGTAATCTTCAGGTAAAGGATATGGAACTTTTCTGAGTGGGTCGTGGTCATCTGCAATCCATATTGTTTTAGCTTTTTTTCCTTTTTCTCTTAATTTCTTTCCAATTCCGTTAGCTATAAATATGTCGCAGGAGTTTCCAATATGTATTGAACCTGAAATGGAGGTTCCACTCGCAATGACATGTTCTTCTACATCCATTTTACTTAATTCATCAGCTATATTTTCAATCCAATGTGTCATCTATTCTCACCGTTAATAATAAAAAAATTATCATAAAATAAGTATATCTATATTTTTGTTATTATAATATAAAAAGATTAGTTTGTTAAAATTTCAACATTAACGACAAATGTTGGGTATTTTCAGTTTATATGAAACAAAATTAAATAAGGAGTAATAAAAGTAATTAAATAAAAAAAGAAGTTAAATAGATAAGAATATCTATTTAATTAGGTCAGAATCGGATTGATCCAACCATTCGTTAACGATTTTTACTGCACAGTAGTTACCGCACATTGTACAGGTATCTTCTTCTTCAGGAGGTCTTTGGTCTCTTTTTGCACGTGCAGCTTCAGGGAACATTGCACAAGCATATTGTGCTTCCCAATCGAGGTTTTTACGGGCTTCTGCCATTGCAAGGTCTTGTGAACCGTCGATTTGGCCACTTGCAAGGTCTCCAGCATAAGCTCCGATTTTGGTTGCAATAACTCCTTCTCTTACGTCATCTGGGTTAGGTAAAGCCAAGTGTTCTGCAGGGGTTACGTAACAGATGAAGTCTGCTCCGGCTTTTGCAGAGGATGCTGCACCGATTGCAGATACGATGTGGTCGTAACCTGGTGCCACGTCACATACAATAGGTCCTAACATGTAGAAAGGAGCGTTGGAACACATTTTCTTTTGAATCATTACGTTTGTTGGAATTTCATTGATTGGGATGTGTCCTGGTCCTTCAATCATACATTGTACTCCAGCTTCACGGGACCTGTCGATTAATTCTCCTAAAATAATCAATTCTTGTATTTGAGCCCTGTCTCAACAATCCATCCGGACATGAATGATCCTCCACGGGAAACGAGTCCGGTTACACGACCTTGTCTTTTGAGTCTGGTTAAGGTTTCGATGTTGATACTACTGTGGACAGCCATAAAGTCAATACCATCTTTTGCTTGTTTTTCAATGGTGTTGAACAGGTCGTCTTCAGTCATGTAGACTACAGATCCGTCTCTTCTGATACTTTCAATAGCAGCCTGATAGACTGGCACTGAACCCACTGGCAATGGGGACATGTCCAAGACTCTGTTTCTTATTACGTCCAGGTCTCCACCTATACTCAATTCCATTAAGCAGTCTGCACCATTGTCAATTGCAATTTGTGCTTTTAAGACTTCTTCATCAAAGTTAACGATATCTGTTGAAGTACCAACGGTTGCATTTACTTTGGTTCTTAATCCTGCACCAATACCTGATGCTTCGATATCTCTATTAACGTTACTTGGTATTACTATAGTACCTTGGGCTACTGATTTTAAAATGAAATCTTCTGAAACACCTTCAATTTCTGCAACGTGTTTCATTTCATCAGTTAAAATGCCTTTTTTTGCATCACTAATTTGTGTCATTATTTTCCTCCTTGATTATAGATTAAACAGTCAAATTTATTTTATTATATTTTCATCAATGATTGATAATGTGTTATATTTATTTAATAGTATTTAAATTAATTGGATTATTGTTAATTCAAACTTTATTGATATATGTAAATTTTTTTTTAAAAAACAGTAATTCTTCAGTTAGTACAACTGAATTAAAGCCTTATTGATATAAATAAAGTTTACTTTAAAAAAAATAAAAAAAGAAAAGAATTTAGTAAAATTCTTGCATTCTTTCAAAAGCATCATCAAAAGTTGGCATATTGGTTTGACAGCCTTGATGTTCAATAATGAATGATGATACTGCTGATGCGAATTTTGCTGATTCTTCTAATGATTCTCCGTTAAGGAATCTTGATAAGAATCCTGCCCTGTAGGAATCTCCTGCTCCTGTTGGGTCAACAGCTTCTCTTTTGATTGCATCAATTTTGATCTTTTCTTCATTTGAATAAATTTCGCTGCCCTGCGCTCCGCATGTCTTAACAATTATTTTTGGTCCCAATTCTCTAAGGCCTGCTAAATCAACTTCCAGAGCATTCAGAATTCTTTCTATTTCGTGATGATTTCCAAACAGTATGGTGGTGTTTTGTATCACGTCACATAATTTTTTGGTATCATACATTCCGAGGTCTTGGCCTGGGTCAAATGAAACGAGCAAGTCTTCTTCTTTTGCTTCAAGGGAACATTTCCAGTTAAAATTAGGGTCACCGGTTGCAAGGTGCACTGCTTCAGTATTTTTAATTGCTGAGGTAGGCACTTTACTGTCAGCGAATTCACGTGCAGCTCCCCAGTAGAAGTAACTGATCTGGTCATCGTTGTCGTCTGTAAGGACAAATGCGGTAGGGGTAGCTTCACCAGGAACATAAATTAATGAATCAGTGTCAATACCTAAGTTTTGCATATGTTCGTAGTATTCGGTTTTTTTGAAATCTCCAGCAACAGCTGAAACCAATGAGGTTTTCAATCCTAATTTCGCACCAACACACGCAACGTTAGCGGCTGCTCCGCCATTGAATGTTTTCATATTGGTTATTGGTGCTGAGAAGTTTGCTTTTGGAAATTCAGGCACTCTAATAATGTAATCATGAGCAGAGTGACCAATAGCTAGTAAATCTCTGTTTTTTGCCATAATATCGCCTTTTTATATTTCAATTTAATATTGGATTTTATTGTTATTTAATGTTTTGAAAATCATAACCGTGAAAAATCACAGTCACGCACAGTCACATAAATGTATAATTAATTTATATTTTTATTAAAGGTTTTCTTTTTGCCGAGAGCATTTGATGAGTATTATTGTATAGGTGCAAATCCCTGATTTTTTATTTCCTTTTGACCCTCATTCAGCAGATATTCAATGAATTCATCTACTTCTCTTTTATCTTCGCTTACCTTAATCAAACTTATTACGTGACGGGTATCGAACTTTAACAGTTCATTTCCTTTAAAATAACTGGCATTTAAAAAACAGTGTAAATTTTCAGAGTTTTTCACTAGTTTGAAAGCGTCGAACTGTGAATTCACTTTATGGGTGATGTTATAATCAATATCGTAATGTTTTAATGTATTCCAGGCAAGCCTTTGGGCAGAACCTGTCACATTTACAAAATTAAGGCCATTCAAATCATTTATGCTTTTAACTTCCTTGCAATTCGGGCTTGAAATTAAAACAAGATAGTCATAGGCTATCGGCGTAAAGTCAATATCCCTTTCATAGGCAATCAGCGGATCGTCCAATGTCAATATATCTACAGCTCCTCTTTTGGCAAGTTCAAATGCATCTCTGTCGCTGCTGCTGTAAATATTTGTATTGAATGGTGGTCTGATGGTTTCCAGAAGTCCTGAACTGATATGTCCTCCAACAATGTTTATGTTCGGGGTTTTTTCTATTCTTATTTGATATTTTTGAAATTCTTCAAGCAATTCCAGTCCGTTTCGAGTCAGTATTGTTCCGTTGCCTACCTTTTCAGTAATTTTGCATCCCAATTTTTCCTCAGCTTTTAGCAGTCTTCTATTAAAAACAGTATGTGATATATTCAATTCTTTAGCTGACTGTCTCTGGGATTTTGTTCGGGAGAGGGATTCTAAACTTTGATATAATTTATAGTCATAAATTGTACCATCTATGTCTAAGCTAATCAGACCTTTGCTTTCTAAGTTCATTAATTATATATAATTATTTAATCATAATTATAATTATATTGTTTAACTATTCTGGGATTGGATAAAATGGATATAATGAAAGATTCAATTAATGCTATATTGAAAAATATTGAAAATGCTGTTGATTATTTAGATGAAGATATTATTGAAGATTTTGAAAATGAAATATTGAAGGCCGAAAATATTTTCGTAACCGGTGCGGGAAGGTCAGGTCTTGCAGGCAAAGCATTTGCAATGAGATTGATGCATTTGGGATTAAGCGCTTATGTTGTTGGTGAAACCATCTCTCCAGCTATTCATAAAAACGATTGCATAATTGCCATTTCCGGTTCTGGAGAAACCAATACCATAGTTTCTGCTGCAAGAATTGCTAAAGACAGGGGTTCTAGAGTATTGGCCGTAACTTCTTATCCTGAATCCACTCTTGGGCAGCTGACTGACAGTTATCTTCTTGTCAAAGGTAGAACCAAACAGGAAGTTGATGACGAGAACTATATGAAACGTCAGATTCACGGTAATTACACTTCATTGACTCCGCTGGGTACTGCATTTGAGTTAACCACTTTGGTATTTTTGGATGCTATCGTATCAGAATTGATGGATAAGATGCAACAGACAGAAAACGACTTAAGAAATAGGCATGCGGTTTTAGAGTAATTTAGTCAAAAATTACTCTATTTTGATTATTATATATATTACAGCGTTGGCCTCTTAGGAATCCGACCAATGTAATGTTTCCTTTTTTTGCAATATTGTATCCTGAATTTGCGGGTGCGGCATTTGATGCCAAAATTGGTACGCCGGCTCTTGTCATTTTGATTACCATGTCCGCAGGCATTCTGCCACTGTAAATCACATATGACTGTGAAAGATCAAAATCATGCAGCAGACCATATCCGATTACCTTGTCAACTGCAACATGGCGGCTGACGTCTTCTTTTACGATAAACTGATCTTCATGCACGATTCCGGCCACATGTGTTCCTCCGGTAGCCTGCCATATTTCGGCGTTGTTCTTCAGCTCTTCGATTCTGTCGATTAATTCGCTAACGTGTACCTGGAATGTGGATTCAACAGGATTTACATGTTTTATTTTGCTTCTCCATCCTCCGGCCGAATCAGAACAGAGTACTGTTTCATTTGTTTTTAAAAGTGTATCATCAATTTCGGCATGGATATTGACTCCGTCAACTTCTATTTTTTTAATCGCATCCATTGTGTTTACCATATTTTCATTAAAAAGGTATCCTACCGCAAATTCTTCAAGTGAATCCTCTATTGCTGAGAGGCTGCGGCTGATGTCATTGTTGATGGTTAGTGTTATTGTCTCATCGAGAACTACCTTTTCCTTTGCTTCAACCGCTTCATTATTTTTATAATTAATTGCATCAATTTCGCCGACTTTCATTTAAATCATCTCTCTGAATACATTTTCTATAACTATTGTTACTATTTTAAATATTTTATAAATAATAATATTGTTGTTTGGCGATGTGATGGGCGATATGAAATCGCTTGTGTAAATTTTTTTTTATAATTATATTAATTGTCTAAACTTAGTTTTGTTTGTTGGTAATCGAATAAAAATTGTTTATATCTAAATTTAAATTGATTATGAAAATTAGACAACTAGTTAACTATTTATGGCTTATAGTAAACTATTTTTTCAGTTTCATATCATAAATTTTAATATGAAATATATTTCATTTCGTATTGTGATTGTACATTTAAATGGGATATATATTTTGAATTTTGTTAAAATTATGCATTAAATCGATATGAATTAATATTCTTATCATCGTGCTTTTCTTTAAAATATTCAGTTGTAGTATTTAAATATTTCTCTTTAAGCCTAATAACAAATCCTTTTTATATGGTAAAGTTAATATATAATATCATAATACTCCGAACTGTGTAAGCAGTGGATTCTATTAGTATTATACAAATTATAAAAAAAAGGGAATAAGAGGTAGATAATATGGGTTCATCTTTTAAAAGTCCAGTAGATACCGCAAAAGCAATTTCCGGAACTGCTGGAGCAAAAAACTCTGCAAATATTGTTAATGTAATATTACTCTCCTTCTTAGCAGGAGCTTATATTGCATTTGGTGGATTATTAGCTGTCGTTGCAAGCGCAGGTATGATTAAAGCAGGCGCACCAATCGGTTTAGAAAAGTTCGTATTCGGTGCAGTGTTCCCTGTCGGTTTGATTATCGTTGTCCTTGCTGGATCTGAATTATTCACTGGAAATGTTATGTTCATGACCCTTGGTGTTTTAGATGGTACCGCTTCTGTTGGCGGTCTCGCTAAAAACTGGGTAATCAGTTGGATTTTCAACTTCGTAGGTGCATTATTCGTCGCTTACGTTCTCGCTTTCATGGGTGGAATTGTCCCTGCAGACCCTACTAACGCTATTGCTGCTAAAGCTATTGCAGTATCAGAAGGAAAAGTTAAATTAGACTTCTTAACTGCAATGATTAGAGGTATTGGTTGTAACTGGTTGGTATGTTTAGCTGTATGGTTAGCTAACGCATCTGATGATATCATCGGTAAAATTGTTGGTATTTGGTTCCCAATCATGGCGTTTGTATGTATCGGATTTGAGCACAGTGTCGCAAACATGTTCTTCATCCCGTTAGGTTTGTTCTTAGGCGCTAAAGGTGTAACTTGGGGTACTATCATTATTAACAACTTAATCCCAGTTACTATTGGTAACATTATCGGTGGAGCTATCTTTGTAGCATGTATCTATTGGTACACCTACTTAAAAGACTAGCTAGTAAATTAAATCTTAAAGAAGCTTTTCAAGCTTCTTTTTTTTAAATTATTTAAAAAAATAATATATTTTGGAGATTATAAAATGGTTGAAATTAAATATGTTCCAACAATTTGTCCATACTGTGGTACTGGTTGTGGACTTAACTTTGTTGTTAAAGACGGCAAAATTGTTGGTGTAGAACCTTTAAAAAGACACCCTGTAAACGAGGGTAAAGTATGTCCAAAAGGTAACTTTGGATATCAGTTTATTAATAGGGAAGAC
>NZ_CACXXB010000014.1 GCF_902771435.1 uncultured Methanobrevibacter sp.
ACTAATCTCACCACCCCATCCACATAAAAAAAATATAGACACTAACCCACTAAATGTGCAATTCATCCCCGGCTTAAAGAAGCCGGAGAATTCTTGCACAATAAAGTTAAAATTTATGAATTTCTTTTTTAGTGTTTTAAATCATCATTTAAAACACTCAAAGTCTTATTTTTTTTGTTTGTGTTGATTATTGCATGTGTCTTTGAAGCAGTTATTTCTGTTTTGATTGGAAATTTTTTAGTTGATATTATTTAAGTTAATTTTAAAAGTAATTAAAAATATAATTATTAATAGTTAATTTATTGAAGGTTTTTGATATGATACCTGGTATGAACAAAAAACAAATGAAACAGATGGAAAGGCAAATGAAAAAAATGGGAATGAAAATGGAAGACCTTGAAGGTGTCCGTGAAGTAATTATCCGTTTTGATGATAAAGAATTGATTATTGATGAACCTAGCGTAAGCTTAATGAATGTTATGGGTCAGGAAACTTACCAGATCGATGGTAAAGCCCGTGAAGTGGAACTTGAATATGAAGTAGAAATTCCTGACGAAGATGTTGAAATGGTAGCCAACAGTGCAGGTGTTTCCCAGGATGAAGCAAGGGCTGCCCTTGAAGAATGTAAGGGCGATTTGGCTGAAGCTATCATGAAATTAAATCAATAGATAAAATGACAGTTATTGCACATATTTCTGACTTGCATGTAAGCAGAGCGGATTTTGATGAAGAAATATTCATGCAGGCAGTAACAGAAATCAACGAATTGCAGCCGGACATGGTCATATTGACCGGAGACTTAACCAATAATGGATATTATGTGGAATTCGAACAGGCTACAAGGTATTTAGGAATGTTTGAAGCGCCATTATTTGCAGTTCCGGGAAACCATGATTCACGTAATTTGGGTTATCAGACTTTTGAAGAGCTGATTGGTGAGAGAAGCTGGAAACTAACTTTGGGAGATAATTTTACTGTAATAGGATTGGACAGCAGTTCTCCGGATGAAAGCAGAGGTCATGTAGGAACACCTCAGCATATGTGGCTGGAACACCAATTGGACGAATGTGTAATAAATGATAAGTTTTCCATTGTTGCCTTGCACCATCATGTGATTTCAATTCCTCAAACAGGAAGGGAACGCAATGTCCTGTCTGATGCTGGGGATATCCTGAAGACATTAACAACTCATGAGGTGGATTTGATATTGTCTGGGCACAAGCATGTTCCGAATATCTGGAAAATAAATAATTCTCTTGTTGTTAATGCAGGCTCATTATGCTCCTGTAAGCTGAGAGGAAAGAACAAAAACTCATATAATGTTTATAATATTACCGACAGTGAAATAGAGATTTTTCTAAATACTGTTGGTGGTGAAAGAGTGTTATTGGGAAAATATCCAAGGAACACCTTATAATAAGTTTAAATATTAAAAGAATATAATATAGTATACTGAATTAAATTTATAGAATGATTAGGTGATATTATGAAAGTTGTCGTTGATGCTTCTAATGTGGCTTTTGCTGTTAAAAATGAAAATGGACAACCGCAAATGGCAAATATTATTGCTGCTGTTAAAGCTTTAGAAGAAAGTGAAGATGAGTTTGTAATTATTGCAGATGCATCACTTCGTCATGATATTGATGATAAACAGAAATATTTGAAATTGTTGGAAAGTGAAAATGTAGAAGAAGTTCCAGCAGGTAATGATGCAGATCACTTTATTTTGGAAATTGCGACCAATGAAAAAGCCAAAATATTATCTAATGATAAATTCAGAGATTATGCTGCTGAATTTAGAAACATTTCTTCAATGAGAATTCCGTTTGTAATCAATAATGGAAGATTGGCATTCGGTAAACCAAACAAACCTAAAAAGGATAAAAACATACTTCAGCATATTTGCGAAGAAATCATCAAGGAACTGACCTTTAAAAAATGGGAAATATACATGGGTAAGGAAGGATTGGAGATTTCCCCATTAAACATTGCCAAACAGGCCATTATCCGTATTGACAATGAGAATAATGCGGAATCCAAACTTGAAAATATTTTCTCAAAAATACCAATGTTCAATAAGATTGTGGAAATGGTCGATGATGTTGAAATTGCAGCTCCGTATGTGATCTTTGTATTGGTTCATCCTAAAGATTATAAACTTGCAGTTAAAAATGCAGGAAATATTTCAGTGACTATTGCAGACAGATTAGGTCTTGAGAAAAAACCTTTAATTGCTGTTCGTAACGACCTGTTCACTAAACCGGGTAATTTTGAATTGAATATTCTGCTTGCAGATGAAGTAACCGAAAACGCACCATACAACATTCTGGTTCGCGTAAGCACTCATGATGAGGTATTCATAAAAAGAAACTCAAGAAATATTGCAAGCACTATAGCCGGCAGACTCGGATCTTGGAAATTCCCATTCGTATCCGTAAAACCTGACATGCTTTTAGAAAGACCTGGAGAATTTGAAATAGAGCTTGAAAGAGGAGATGCCTTCGATGACTAGCTTTTTAACTAAGGCTTACATTAAGTTGACTACCCGACTTAATCCGATTGCTGTTGGAACCAAATTTTTTCCAACAAACAATCTAGAAACTGAATATGTTGAGTTGTTCAATTATACTCAAACTATTCTTTTTGAGCTTGAGAAAGCAGAAATTACTTCAGATTCAATTTTAGAGAACTTAATTCGTGATGTTGGTGCTGAAAATATCCCTCAGGATTATAATTTTTATGAATTGACTCCTGCCGAGAACAAGGTAGAGGAATACGCTTTGGTAAGTAATATTATCATGGGAAGTGACCGTTATTTCTATATAGAATTGCAGAATCCTTCTAATCTGATTAATGTTTTTGTTAAAATCATTGAAAATGAAAAGGGAGAAATTGTTGAAAAGACAGCAACAGAACTCGTCGCAAAAATGTTAAGTAAAAATGATGCAATTCGTGTTGCAATTGAACTTATCGGAATAGGACTTTCTGAAGGAATTCAGGTTATATCCGCTGTAGGAATGACAGGTGCGGCTTCAATTGAAAGGGCTATTCACTATACTCAAAGTGTGGGAAGTTTCCCAGGTATTGCATTTACAAAACTTGGTGGAGAATATGCACTGGTATTTGATTCCCCATTTTTGCTTCAGGAATCCCATCCTGTTGATTTGGATAATTATCTCTTCATTGACTTGATTGATTCTACCAAATTCATTGATAAGAACGGCAGAAACAGGCTAGTTGACCTTATGACCGGAATAAAGAATTTCATCGAAACTGAATGTGAAGGTGAATTGGAAGGTTATAGGGAAGGTGGAGATGATTTCATTGCAAGATTCCCATCTAAAGACCTTGCTATTCGTGCAGGACTTGATGCGGCATGGTTTGCACTTGATAATGGTGCTAAAATCAGGGCAGGAGTTGGCAGAAGCAGACGTGAAGCAGGTGAAAGGGCTCAATTGGTCGACAGTTTAAATTCACCTTCTCCGTTGTCATTGGTTGTTTTTGAATTGGCTAATGGATTGTATGCCTATAACATTCCATCAGAATTTTCAAGAACCCTTATCAATTTGATTGAAAATGAAAAAGCTAAACTGATTGGAATTTTTGCATTTGTATTCATATTCGTATATATCCTGTCCATTTTAGGATTGGGAATGTTCGGATTTGTAGCAATCATTATAGCTTTGGTATATGCATTCATATCATAAATTAAAGAGAGCATATTATGAGACGAAAAAAGGATAATAAAACAGTGTTGAGGCGAGGTAATGGAAGAGATAATAAACGCAATCGCCGAACACCAAATTTCAGTTTAAAAAATAGAAATAATGATAATAGATATGCTCCTGCGGCACATAATAATTATAATAAACAGAAAAAACGTAGTCGTAAAACAGTTTTATTGATGATTTTGATATTGTTTGCATTTATTGTAGGTGCAGGAATTGGAATTCTCCTGAGTTTTGATGATGGCACTGAAGATGCTAAAAATGAAACGCATTATGAAAATGTGACTGTGGAGATGACCACTCATTTAAACGAGTCTAAGGGTGTTGTTTTTGATGAATCAGATCGTGTAGACTTCAATGAAAACAAGACCTCTCAGATATTGGGTGCTGAAAATAATCCGTATTATAACTATACGGGTTCAGAGTAATTAATTTATTTTAGTGATTTTTATGGATTATATTAGAAATATTGATGGTGGATTTTCAGTAATTGAAAATCTTAAAGTATCCGGCGCACGTGAAGGAAAGTATGGAGTTAGCATTATTCTTTGTCCTAACAGTACTGCTTCAGGAGTTTTTACCTCAAATAAGGTAGTTGCAGCTCCTGTAAAATACACTAAAAATGTACTTAAGAAAGGTATTGTCTCAGCTGTTTTCATAAACAGTGGAAATGCTAATTGCTTTACTGGTGAACAGGGATTTAAAGACTGCGAAACATTGGTTGAATTGGTTGCACGTGATTTGAAGCTGCCTAAAGATGAAATTGCAATTTCCTCAACAGGAGTCATTGGCCGTGAAATGCCAATCGATACAATTTCAAAGGTTGCCTATGAATCTCTTTCCAATTTGGGCAATCAGCCTGAAAATTCTCTTGCGGCTGCAAAGGCAATAATGACTACCGATACATTTCCAAAGGAATGTGCCGTTGAAGTGACATTAACAACCGGTGAAGTTGTTAAAATAGCGGGCATTACAAAAGGAAGCGGTATGATTGCTCCTAATATGGGGACAATGCTGTCATTTATTGTAACTGATGCAGTAATTCCAGCAAAAGAGATAAATAATGCTCTTAAACAAGCGGCAGACATCAGTTTTAACATGATTGTTGTTGATGGTGATGAAAGTACCAATGACACTTGTCTGCTCATGGCAAACGGAGCGTCAGGCGTAGAAGCCGTTAAGGATGGGAAAATAGATGAAAATTTCCAGGAAGCCCTGAATTATTTATGCATTGACCTTGCTAAAAAAATGGCCCGTGATGGTGAAGGGGCTACAAAATTTATAGAAGCTAATGTTTGCGGTGCAAAGGATTTGAATGATGCAAGACTTGCCGCTAAATCAATTATATCTTCAAGTCTTTTTAAATCTGCAGTGTTTGGAGGAGATCCTAACTGGGGAAGAATAGTCTCTGCTATCGGTTATTCCGGTTGTGATTTAAATCCGGATATTGTGACAATAGCTATTGCAGATGATTCAGATGAAGTTGATTTGGTTAAAAATGGAGAAATTTTAGCATTTGAAGATACACCATACCTTGAAAGAGCCGAAAAAATCATGCAGTCCAAAAATGTCATTGTCAATATCGACTTGGATTTGGGTGACTTTGAAGCTACCGCATGGGGTTGTGATTTAACTTATGATTATGTTAAAATTAATGCAGAATATACCACTTAAAGAAAACCTTTAAATATATTAAAAACATATATTTTTATGTTATACAATAATTCTAATGTTATAATGATTAATTTTGAAGGAGGGTAAGATATGGCAAAAGTTAAAGGAACTAACAGAAGGACCAGACAAAAAAGAAGTTACACCAAACCTGGTAGTAAAAGAGGAAGAGGAGTAAAACAAACTTGGAAAAAATAATCCTCTTATAACTTTTTTTTATTATTTTAACTATTTTTTAAGTGTTATTAACACATTATCACATTGACAATTTTTAAATACTATTTTTTACAAATCTTTTTTTAGGTGAAATTTATGAACGGTCACAGAGCACACGGATTTTCAAGTGCATTATTTTTGGACTCAGATGAAATACTGGCCGAATTGGACCTTAAAGGCGATGAAGTCTTTATGGATGCCGGTTGCGGTGATGGTCACAATGCAATCAAAGTTGTAGAAGAATACCTTCCCAACGGAACTGTTTATGCAGTAGATGTTTATGACGCATCTATTGAGGATATGGAAACCTATAAAAAGGAAAACGATGTTGCTAATCTTATCAATATCGAAGCCGACATTACTGAAGGAATTCCTGGCGTTGAGGATGAATCAATCGATGTTGTTTTGATGGTCAATGTTTTCCATGGATTTAAGGCATCAAGAAAGATAGATGAAGCCATATCCGAATTTGCAAGGATAATCAAAAAGGATGGAAAAATTGCAATCATGGATTATAAGGCTTGGGATGTTCCTAAAGGACCGCCAACTCCTGTAAGAAGTTCTCCTGAAGAGTTGGAGGAATACTTTGCAAAACACGGTCTTAAAAAGATTTATCTCAATGAAGAAATAGGCGAAGATATCCCTCAGGGCAAATCTCACTATTTGATAATGTTTCAAAAAGAATAGTTTTTAATTTAAGGGATTCAATTCCCTATTCATTACTTTTTTTCAGATTTTAAAAATAAAAAAAGAAGAGGATTCGAAATTTAGTCGCTTGCTAAATTGTCGAAGTATCCTTGTATAAATACTACCGGAGTTCCTTTGTCTCCGGAACCGCTTGTTAAGTCGCACAATGATCCGATTAGGTCTGTAAGTACTCTTGGTGTGGTTCCTTCGGTAATCATTTGTCCGGTTAGGTTTGCGGCTTTGTGTTTTATTTCGTTTATAATCGCATCTTTCAGTTCTTCACCTTTCAGGTCTGCGAATTTGTTGTCGGATACGTATTTTAGTTTGATTTCGTTTGGATATCCGTTGAGTCCTGCGGTGTGTGCTGGTGATACGACAGGGTCTGCCAGTTCCCAGATTTGTCCAACTGGGTCTTTGAATGCTCCGTCACCGTAGACCATTACTTCTATTTGTTTTCCGGTCATTTCCTTTAGTCTTTTTTGTACTTCGTTGACTACTTTGTCTCCGGTTCTTGGGAAGAGTTTTAGTTTTTCTTCTGTTGCTTTGTTGGATCCGAGTAGTCCGTAGTCTGGATTGCATCCTGATCCGTTGATTGGTTCTGTTAGTATTTGGTGTAGCCCGTATACGTTGGCTCCGAGGGCTTTTAGTGTTTGTGTTGTTCTTTCTCTTGTGTGAATATCACATGTGAGGACGTCATTGGTGTAATTCAGGATGGTTTTTATGTCGTTGGAGAATACGAATTCCACTTCGCAGTCTTCGCTTTCAATCAGTTCTCTGTAAAATTCGATCATGTTTATTCCGGTGAATGGGTGTATCCATGATGCGAATGTTTTAAAGTAATCTTCTTCGGAAATTATGCTTCCTAGATTGAAATTGGAATTGTACAGAAGGTTTGCGTCTAAAATTCCGTTTCCCACTTCGTCTGCAGGGAAGGTTGTCTGGAGTGTGATTTTGTCCATTCCTCTTGCGATACCTTTGAGGATTATGGAGAATCTGTTTCTGCTTAAGATAGGGTTTACAACTCCAATTTTTTTGGATGGGAATTTTTTTTGCACATCTTCAGCAACGTCATCTACGGTTACGTAATTTCCTTCTGAAATACCTACGACTGCTTCTGTTATTGCAACGATATCCTTGTCTCTGAATTCAAATCTTTCACTTTCTTTTGCGGCCATCAGTGAATCTATAACTATACTGACCAAATCATCATTTTCCTTAATAATAGGTGTCCTTATACCACGTACTACAGTACCAACACATCTCATTTTTTTATGCTCCTAATAAACATGTATGTATGCTGGAAAATATTTTCCAACAACCCATTTATTTTATATTTTTTTAATTATATATAGGTTAAGATTATCTTTGTGAATATTGGGTTCAATAGTAAAAAATTTTTTGAATAATCTTCATACGTTTTTTTCCTTGAAAATTATAAATACTATTTTTTAAAGATTATTATTAATGAAAAGTGGTGAGATAATGGAACATAAACATCATGCGAAATCAAGTTTAAAGTTTATGAGTTCTGAGGAAATCCTGGATGAGCTGAACCTTAAAGGCAATGAAGTTTTTATGGATGCAGGTTGTGGAGACGGTCACATTGCAATAAAGGCTGTTGAAGATTATATTCCTGACGGGGTTGTTTATGCGATTGATAATTACGAACCGTCAATTGAAGAGATTAATGCATATAAGCAGGAAAACAACCTTGAAAACTTGAAGGTCATTAAAGCAGACATTACAAAGGATATCACTGAAATTGAGGATGGGTCTGTAGATATGGTGTTCATGTTCAATGTCATTCACGGATTCAAGGCATCAGATAATCTTGATGAAGTTATCGAAAGCCTTTTAAGGATTATCAGAAAGGACGGTAAAATAGCCATTGTGGAATTTAATCCTATAGACTGGTCAATCGGACCTCCAACGGAAATCAAATATGCTCCAAGCGAGCTTGTGGAAATCTTTGATAAATATGACTTTAAGAAAATATGTCTGAATGACAATATTGGCCAGGATGGTCCCGAGGGCAAATCTCATTATTTAATAATATTTCAGAGGGAATAAACCATGATTTTTGCAGCAATTTTGGCAGGCGGAATCGGATCTAGAATGGGAGGAACTGACACTCCCAAGCAATTTCTGGATTTGGGGGATAAGCCTGTTATCATTCACACAATTGAGAAATTTGTAATCAACAGTAAAATCGATAAGATTATTGTTCTGACACCTCAAAGCTTCATCAATCACACAAATCATCTGATTGGAGAATATATCGGTGAAAGTGATGACATTATTGTTATTGAAGGCGGAGAGACCAGAAACGATACAATAATGAACAGCATTTCATATATTGATGAGAATTTTGGAATTGATGACGACTCCATAATAATTACACATGATTCCGTACGTCCGTTTGTAACCCACAGGATTATTGAAGACAATATTGCCGCTGCAAAAAGATATGGGGCCTGCGATACGGTCATTCCCGCTACAGATACCATTGTGGAAAGCATCAACGGAACCACTATTGAAAGCATTCCCGTGAGGGATTATTATTACCAGGGTCAGACTCCACAGAGCTTCAATATAAAGAAACTTTTCAATCTGATAAGCAGTTTGACAGAAGAGGAAAGCAATATTCTGACAGATGCATGCAAAATTTTCACTCTTAAGGATGAGGATGTATATCTGGTTGTGGGTGAAGTGACAAATATTAAGATTACATACCCTTATGATTTAAAATTAGCAAATACTATACTTGAGGATTCACATGATTAATATTGTTTACAGACTGAAATCTCCGAAATTTTTTGAAGAGTCAATTGATGAAATTGAACTTGACGGTGTTGTGGTGAGGCCGACCTACCTGTCAATTTGCCAGGCTGACCAACGGTACTATCAGGGCTCAAGACCTGCTGAGATTTTAGACAAAAAATTACCTATGGCATTGATTCATGAGGCAATCGGAGATGTTGTCTTTGACAGTGAAGGCAACTTCAAATCAGGCGATACTGTAGTGATGATTCCAAACACTCCCTGTGGGGAGGATGTTTGCAGAGCCAATTATTCCTATAAATCCAAATTCAGAGGCAGCGGATTTGACGGATTTACTTCCGATTTGATAAAACTTGAATCAGACAGGGTTGTAAAGCTTCCGGATGACTTTAATAATTATGTGTCTTCATTCATTGAACTTATGTCCGTTGCGTATCAGGGCATAACCAAGTTTGACAGCATTGCAATTACTCCCAAAAGCCGATTGGGTGTTTGGGGAGATGGAAACCTTGGTTTTATAACAGCCTTATTTTTAAAGGAGATGTATCCTCAATCCAAGGTGGTAGTGTTCGGCAAACATCAGGATAATCTTAATCTGTTTTCATTTGCCGATGAAATCTATAGGATACATGATGTGCCTGATGGTTTGGCAATTGACCACTGTTTTGAATGTGTGGGGTCTAGTGCATCCCAAACTGCCATTGAACAGATTATTGATTTGGTCAATCCTCAGGGAACTGTTAATCTGTTTGGAGTTAGCGAATATCCTGTTCCGATTAATACTCGGATGATTTTGGAGAAGGGATTGACCGTTCAGGGAAATAGTCGCTCTGAAAGGGAAGATTTCATAGGAGTTGTCGCTCTTCTAAGTGACAATCCTCGACTTTTTGATTATCTCGAAAAGCTAATCACCAATGTATGTGAAATAAATTCCTTAAATGATTTGAAGGAAGCCTTTGATAAAGATTCTATTTCAAAATTCGGAAAGACTATTCTAAAATGGAACAAATAGCTAATTTTATAGTCTGCTAACTATTCTGATGTATTCCGTCAGATAATACTTCCTATCCTCTTTTTGGCACATTCCGGGAAGTCTGGCCAGCATCATTATGTCATTAGCATCGAGTGTTTCTTTTTTCATTTTTTCTTTAATATGGGTTAGGATGATTTCACACGGATCTTCATTGATGCAGGCCAGTTTGATGGTAAATGGGGCATTTGAATAAATTTCAAATTCTTTGACATTGACGTTGATGTTTTTCGGGCAGAGAATATATATTGAAATTCTTTTACCGTATTTTTCGTATAGCTCTTCTGCAAATTCCATATATTTTGCAAGTTCCTCTGCAGTAAAATCCACGTCTTGAAATTCCAAATCAATAAATTCTCCGGTGGAGGTTATAAAAATGTCTCCTCCCTGATGGATATTGCTGTCAATTTCCAATTCATTGGAGTCAATTGATGAAACTATGTGGCTATTATCATCAAATGTTTCCTTAATCACTTTTGTTTTTATGTCAAAATCTTTTTCTTTCATGTTATCACTTCAAAATTTTAATTTGTATTCTTTATATCTATTTTAATCGCTTATAAATTAGTCAGTTTGAAATTAAAGCAATTTTATAGGGTTAAATCATTTTTCAATAATGATAACAAAAGTTAGATTTTAAGCAATTGTTGTGGTGATGTCGTAAAAAATGTCCTGCTTTATGTGGTGTAAAAAATTAGAAACCCTCACCCTGTAAAAGGTGAGGCAAATACTTTTAATTTCCAAATCTCGCTCTTATGCGTTTTATTTCGTATCTTGCAAATGCGTAGTTTAAAATACTGGCTATTGCTCTTCCGATACATAATCCTAACCATATTCCAACCAGTCCCCAACCAAGGACGAATACGAATATGCTGATTAAGGGAACGACGAATAGGATTTCCCTTAGAATTGTAAACATTAAGCTGTAGGTTCCCTTACCGATTCCCTGATAGAAAAAGCTTGAAGGTATTCCTATACCGGTCAGAATCAAACATGGACAGACAAGCTGCAGGTATTCTGCAATTCCTGGAACCAGATTTGCGGTTTCTGGTGTATAAGCAAATATGGTGGCCAAAGGTGTTGCAAAAATCACAAGTATTAATGTTATGACTGTTCCTAAAGCCAGACCAAATTTGGCACCGAATTTATGTGCCCTTGACAGGTAATCCCCATTGCGCGCACCGTATGAACTGCCCGCCACGGCAATAACTGCTGAACCGATTGCTGTCAGGGGCATTATTGCAAATAGGTATAGTCTCTGGCCTGTTGTAAATGTTGCGATACCGTAATCCCCTCCAATCATTGCGATTATGATTAAATAAATTGACATTGCAATCGCCATAATCAGCATGTCAAGTGCAGATGGAATTCCTACCTTGAGGATGTCTTTTGTTAATTTGGCGTCGAACTTGAAGTTTTTGAGTGTGACATCGACATATGTGTCCTTTTTGATTAAAATCCAGTACAGGATTATCATTGCTGAAATCAAAGCACTGACAACTGTTGCAAGGGATGCTCCCGCTGATCCTAATCCCATTACGTAGATAAATATCGGATCAAGTGTTGCATTCAGGATAACTGTGGCAACAACAACATACATCGCACGTTTCATGTCCCCTTCGCCACGAAGGATTCCGCTGCATCCGTTTCCAAACATCAATGCAATAAGTCCTAAAAATAATGGTGTTGCATAGGCTATCGCTTCATTTAATGTCTGGCCGCTTGCGCCGTAGCTTCTAAGCAATGGTTCCTGTATTATGATGAATACTATTGACAATACGATTGATGCTATCAGGAAAATGAACAATGACTGTGTCGCTGATTTTGTGGCCATCTCTTTATTTTTTGCACCGATGAATCTTGAGATGCTGCTTGTTGCACCGTTTCCAAGCCCTACGCTTGCTCCATTCAGCACCATGAAAATGGGTGTCACAAATCCGATTCCAGCAATTGCGGTCGGTCCAAGTCCCGCCACCCATATTCCGTCAACGATATTGTATAATGCTGTTAAAATCATTGATATCATTATGGGAATCGCTAATTTTTTGACTGCCTTTTCCGGTTCTCCTCTCATTAATTCCACGTTTTTATTGGCCATATTATCACTATTCTTCTATTATCTCTTCACTTTTTCTAGCTATTTGTATCAACTTGTTTTTTGTATCGTCATCCAGCTTGTCAATTCCGACCTGCTCTTCCCATTCATCCAACTCTTTTTTTAATAGTATGGCTAATTCTTCTCCTTTTTTTGTCGTATTTAATATGTATTTTCTTCTGTTGTTTTCGTCAATTTTTCTTTCGACATATTTCTGGTCTTCTAGTTTTCGCAGTGCTTTTGCTATTGTTCCTTTGCTTTGGCCGAATGTGGTGGCCAAATCGTCCTGAGATAAGTTTTTCTTGTTGTGTATTTCTAGCAAATAACGTCCTTCATGAACCATATCTATGCGATTCGGATTTTTCACGGTGTATTTAAGCCTATTTTTTGATATGTGGTGTATCAATGCAATAAAAGGCATTGTATCAAATTTGTCGGGTTCATTGTTTTCTTTCGTCATGGTTTATCTAAAGTTATTTTGTAGAAAATTCTATATAAATGTTTCCTGGGAAACTGTTCATTGAAAAACAGTGATATCCATAATTTAAATAGGGGGATGTAAATAATAATCAGTAGGTGATATTGTGGACTATGAGACAATAATATCCGAGAAATTCCCAACCTGCAATGTTGAAGTAATCAGTCCTGATGTATTTGAAGTAGAACAGTTGATTGAATACATTACTGATGATATTGTGGTGTATAAGCCATTTTCCATCATGGTTTACCGTCATATGATTAGATTTTTAATGGATGTCGGCAAAAGGGGTAAAATCTACTATCTCGAAGGCTTTTCGGATGATGATTTAAAAATGATTCATGCGGGGCTGCTGAAATTCACATGGAAACTCGATACAAAAATCAATCTGTTTAAAAACGCTGATCCTGACAGGGATGTTTTAGGTTTAAAATAAAAAAATAAGGGTAGAAGTTGATTATCAACTTCTAGAATAATCCACTTTCTTCTAATCTTTCTTCAAAGTACTTGGATGCTTTATCTGCTTTTTCTTTAATAAGCACTGCAACAATAACAGATACAATACCAATGGCCAGAAGAATAACCAATGCCGGCCAATAGTTTGACCAGACCACACCAAGCTGAGCCTCACGTATTAATGTGATTGCATATGTCATTGGCATGTACGGATACAATGTCTGGAAAAATTGGTGCATGATTTCAATTGGATATATTCCTCCTGTTGCAGATATCTGAAGCACCAAAAGAACTACAATGAGTCCTTTTCCAACAGTGCCGATAGCGGAAATGACGGAATATATTAAAATCATGAATACCGTCGATACCAGTATTGCCGAAAATATGAATAATGGATAATTGTCGATATGGACACCTAGTAGGACACATCCGATAATTGTCACTATTGCCTGAAGAATGCTCATTATTATATAAATCAGCAATTTGCCGGAATACATTTCAAACGGTGAGTATGGGGTTCCCATACTGGATTTTGGTTCAATCATTACGCAGGTAATTAAAGCACCGACCCACATGGACAATACAATATAGAATGGAGCCACATCGGACCCGTAATTAGGTACTGAGAACAATTCATGTCTGTCTAATTTTATTGGGGAGTAGAAATAGTCTCCTAGGAGTGTTTCATTGATTCCTGTAATGCTTGAAAGTGAATTTGCTGAAGCACTTAATGCACCTGCTGCTGCATATAATGCCTGTGATGCAGCACCTGAAAGCAATTGTGCACCAGCTGCAAGGCTTAAAGATCCTTCTGCCAGAGCAACAGAACCTCCGGCAACTTGGCCTGCACCGTCAGCTAGTTGTGATGAACTTTCCGCAAGCTGTACTGAACCGTTGGCCAGTTTACTTGCACCCTGTGCCACTTGACCGGTTCCGTTTGCAAGTTGGGCACTGCTGTCTACATATTGTTTTACAGGTCCGTCAGGAATTAATGAAGGGTCTACTGCTGATTGAAGCTCCTCAGAACCTTGCTGAACTTGATTTGCTCCCTGCTGGAGATCGGATGAACCCTGCTTGACCTGATCTGCACCGCCCTTGATTGCAGATGATCCTTGCTGAACTTGACTTGCACCGTCCTGTACCTGTCCGACTCCTGAAGATACCTGACCTGCACCTGATGCAATTTGTGCTGAACCTGCTGCAAGCTGACCTCCACCGCTGGCCAGTTGGCTGGCTCCCTGTGCAAGGCCGCTCTGAAGTTCTCCAAGTTTTCCATAGGCCGCAAGGTTTATAATTTGAATAATTTTTGCATTAAGTGTTGTATAAACAGTATTTGCACCAGAATCTGTTAATTTCGCAGCTACCGGATTTGATTTGACGTTTACAACATATTCAAGCTTTGCCTGTTGAGGATTATCGCCGGCAATCGAAATAACGTTTTCCGACAGGTTTTTAGGTATTATGATTCCCGCATAATAGTCTCCCTTATAAACGCCGTCCCGCAGCTCATCCTCTGTTACAAACTTCCAATCAAATTTATCATTTTTCTTCAAATCCTTTACAAGCTCATTTCCAACATTAAATGGTGTTCCCTGGAATGTTGAACCGTTATCCAGGTTGGCTATGGCAAATTCAACATTGCCTGTATTTTCATAAGGATCCCAACAAGCCTGTATATTTAAAAGAGCGTAAAGAGAAGGTAAAATGATAATTGCAATCAACACGATTGTCACTATGGGGTTTGAAAATGCCCCCTTGAAATCATTTTTCATTATCTCGGCAATTTTGCCTATATCTTTTCTACTCATGTTAATCCTCTAATTCATTGACAATATTTATAATATTTGAAATATAATATTATATTAAAAGTTAAATTAATATAAATGTTGTTATATTTATTAAAAACATATAAATATCAACATTTTTTTTAAATAAGTATATAAATTAGGGGTTTTTCTATGAAATTTAAAAAAAGTATAGTTATTTTTACATTAATACTTAGTATATTATTCACCCTTTCCTGTGTTGCTGCAAGTGATGTCAATGATACTTATGTGGCCAATGTCGATGATGATGTGATTGGCCAGACAAATGACACTCCGCTGGCAGCTGATGGTGACGGAACATTTTTCGAATTGCAGAAACAGATTAGCAGTGCTCCAGCCGGAGCTACAATAACTCTGGATAAAAATTACGTTTATGATGGGGGATTTGATAAATTTGGAATTTTAATTGATAAAGATTTGACCATAAACGGTAATGGCCATACCCTAGACGGTTTGTCCAAATCCAGAATACTGGTTGTAAATTATGGCAGTCCTTTAAAGCACAATAAAGTGGTATTGAACAATATCTCCTTTAAAAATGGAAATTCTATTGACTATGGTGGGGCAATATTGAATTTTGGAGATTTGACTGTAGACCATTGTGTCTTTAAAAATAACTATGCTGGTGTTACAGCAGGTGCAATAAACTCTATTGGGGTATTGAACTGTAAAAACAGTGTATTCAAACAAAATTCAGCTAAAGGAGATGCCGGAGCCATTTTCTCATTGAATTTTGAATTTTCATTCAAATATTATGCTGATTACTTTAAAAATCATAAAATAGAAGATATAGGTGGAATATTCACTGAACTGTCATTGGGTAATACTCTCAATTTCCAAACAGATTCAATAAGTGATTGTTATTTCAAAAATAATGTTGCTAAAGGACGTGGCGGTGGAGCAATCTACGGATTCTCCCATTTGAATATCGTTTCATCAACATTCACCTCAAATAAGGCAAATGAAAAAGGTGGAGCAGTATTTGGATGCAAAGACCTATTCATTAAAAACTCAAAATTCACCAATAATCAGGTGCCGATGTATGGTGGTGCAGTTTACTTCAAAGGCCATGAACAGTCCGGAAGCTATGTAAACGGAACTTGGGTTTCATCACTTAAATTTTATTCAAACTTAATCCAAAATTCCGTTTTCACACATAACATTGCAAAAGAACGTGGAGGAGCCATTTACGGATTTAAATTTGCTGGCGCTCCTGATGTTCCTTGTGCTCAGGCAGTAAAATGTACTTTCAGTGATAATAAATCACCTCATGGCAAAAACATTTACGGAGGAACTCTGAAAAACTGCATCTTTAAAAATACTAAAATAACTTTAAAAACTGTCAAAGTTAAAAAGTCATTGAAGAAGCTTGTTTTAAGCGCTACAGTTAAAAAAGGATCTTCTGCAGTAAAAAATAAATTGGTTACCTTCAAATTCAATGGAAATGCTTTAAAAGGAAAAACAAACTCAAAAGGAATTGCAAAGGTTGTTGTCAAATCAAGTATCTTGAAAAAACTTAAAATAGGAAAAACAGTTAAATACTCTGCAAGCTATTCCGGCGTTTCTGTCAAGAAAACAGCAAAGGTTTACAATTAGATTGAGGGTATTTCAAATATTATTTATAGTAGAGAAAATATAATTTTTACACGGTGAAAAAAAATGTTAGGAGAGTTTATGCCTTTTATTGGCTTGATTATTTTCGGTAACATTGAAAACTTAATATTGGCTTCCCAAGGTGTTGTCAGTGGAGTCAATCCCAAAATATTGGGCGGATTAAGTATTCTTATAGTAATTTTATGGTTAATCATTGGAACTGTCGCAACAAATGTTGCAATGCAGTATGCAAATATTATTACTTTCATTGGCGGACTTGCAATATTTCTGTTGGGTGTAAAGGCAGTCTATGACGCATTAAAACATATGAGATCAACCAGAGGAAGTGAATAGTATGGTAGATTTAAAAGATTATGTTCCATTTACTGGTTTGCTTATTTTTGGAAACATCGAAAACCTTATTTTGGCTTCCCAGGGCGCCGTTGCACATGTGAACCCAATTATTTTAGGCATATTGAGTCTTATCGCAGTTATTATATGGTTATTGATTGGAACTTATGGAACAAAAATAGCTATCAAGTATGCCGATTACATTGAAATATTGGGCGGTATTGCTATAATCATATTGGGTATTCAGTCAATGCTTGAAGCATTCGGATTTTAATCCCTTTTTTTATTTTTTTTTAGTTAAAACTTAAAGAACTCATCACAATATTCGCAGTAATAGTTATATTCACTGCTGCAGCAGTTTCCAAGTATTATTTCACCGTTCATTGATTCGACCGCTAATTCGTCATTTGAATCATGAAACACTTTTTTCAATTCGCGCTCACATTTGGGACAGGTTTTCATATATCTTAATTTTATTAACGATGATTTTTAAATATTAATGTAGGTGTTAATATGCTTATTAATGTTGGAGGAGAATTCGGTACACATTTGGAATCTAATGAAATTGCTGTGGAATTGGTAGATATCCTAAACAGGATTGACGGTGATGATTTTATTTTGGATTTTAAGCAAGTCGTTTTTGTTAATATGAACTTCGCTCAGGCGTATTATAATGCTAAAAACGAATCTCCAAAAAAGATATCCGAAATCAACATCTCCGATGAAATCAGTGTTGTAATGGGTGCGGCTGATGAAGCGTGCAATCCATGATTTTCATTCTTGAATTCTTACATTTAATGATAATATGAAAATAGCTAAAAAGCCAGTGGAGCTAATAGAATTATTCTATGATCTGCTCTTTGTTTATGCAATATCTCAATTGACTGGCCTTATTAATGAACCTGTTGGAGGCATCATACCTCCATATGATTTTTTTTCTTATCTGGTTACATGTTTTGTAATTCTGCAGGCATGGCTCTACTTTACAAATTACGTCAATCGATACGGCCAATGGAAATGGTACGATTATGTATTGATTTGTATAAATATGATTGCCGTAATTTTCATGTCCAATACCATTCTGGGCGATTGGGCGGTAATGTATTTCACATATGACGTGTCAATGCTGATAATTCTTCTTACCGTTGCATTTCTCTATGTCATTCAGGCCAGAAAGGAACGGACATTGAAGGGAGCTGCCGGAAATTCAATAACGATTCTTTCAATTGTTTGTGCAATATATGTAATCGCAATCCTATGCTCATTTTTCGGTTTTCAGAGATATGTGCTTGCAGTCAATGTCGTAGCCATATTGGCGGGGGCATTTCTGCCGTTTTTCATCAAAGGAAGATTTGACAAAAGCATTATCAATTTTCCGCATTTGGTGGAACGCTTTGAGCTTCTGACAATAATCACATTTGGAGAGGCAATTGTAGGTTTGGCTCATTTTTTCGATGCATTGAATTTCAGTTTCATTCCAGTTATGGTATTTCTCATTGTAATTTCAATGTTTGGAGCATATGTGATTCAAATTCATTATCTGATGCAGCATAATCGTGTGGAAAGATCATTAAGATTAATGTTTAGCCATTATTTTATCGTAATAAGCATTAACCTTGTAACAGTGGCTCTTGAGTTAATCCGCTCAGGTGGAGTTGACCCCAAATTTGCTGCTGGATTAATGATTGTTTCACTGATTGTTTTCTACATTTCAGTAATTGCAAATAAACAATATTATAGGCAAAGTATTAAATTAACCAAAAAAGATATAGTATTTATGATAATGGCTACATGTTTGGGAATAGCTATTATTATGATATTTATTTCAAATTTATATGCTTTCTTAATCGGAAGCTTATGCATAACATTCGGCAATTTTTTAGTATTGCTGATGAAATATAAAGGGTGTTTAAGTGAGTGAACAAAAATTAGAAGTATTTAATGTTTTGAATTTTTTAAGCCGTGGTTATAAAATAGACGATATTTTAAACGAAGATAATTTCGGAACTTTCCAGTCCGGTCAGGATTGCTTGGATTATTTGGTTGAAGAAGGTTATCTTTCAGGAAATGGCGGCACAGTAACTGCTGAAGAAATTTCAAAAAAATATACAGTGGCCGATTTAAAAGTGTTGTTAAAGGAAAATGGCCTGAAGGTATCCGGTAAAAAACAGGAACTTGTCGAAAGAATTCTCCCGGTTTTAAATGAAGGTGCAGGTGCTGGAGATTATGAATTGACTGACAAGGCTCATGAATTCCTCAAAGAAAATGACTGGATTGACTTGTATATGTTTGCACTTGTTGCATTCAGATTTGAAGATTATAAAGATTATGTTGAAGGATCCAGTGCAGACAAGATAGAAACTGCCTTAAACTTCTGTGATGAGATTTTATCAAGGGCATTGATTGCAAATCAATTTATTGTATTTATCGATGCTTTATCTGCAAAAGCTCACGTCTACGCATATGACGGAGATTATAATTCATTCATGGATTACGATTTGCAGAGGTATATTTTAGGATTAAACCCTATTTCATTGGATGCGCAAACCTATGCGACTTATGATCCTATAAATGATGCCAATATATACAATTTAAGAAGGGTATTGGAAAAATTGGATATGGGAAGTCTTAAGAAAAGATTTGATAAAATCTGGAACATATGTAATATCAGGAATACTACAGTTCCTAAAAAGACTTGCTATAAGATATTGCAAAGGGCTCTTGATGGCGCTGACCTTGAAGAGCTTAACTTTGACATTAAAGAAAAATACTTCAATAAGAAATTCGGTATTTAAAAATGAAGTCAAAAGTTGCCGGATATGCATTCATAATTGGTAGTTTATACTATATTATGGCTGAAGTCATCTCTGCAACTTTTTTCAATGCTTCTTTTTTTAACACCTATATTTTCCATACCATATCTGAACTCGGAATTCCAAATGGAAACTCTCCGCTGTTTTGGCTGATGAATTCTGCTTTTATTTTAATCGGTCTAGTGGTGATTTTCGGTAATATTTATGGGTTTAAAGATTTCATCGTCAAAAACAGGGCTGTTTTTTATTTATTGACATTAGTGACAGGTTTGGGTGTCATTATCGTCGGTTTGATTCATGGCGGAAATCCTCTGACATCAGGATATCATACCTTAGGTGCTGTAATGGCAATTCTTGGAGGCAATGTCATGCTGGTTGCTGTTTCAAGGTCCATGGCCGAATTTGACAGGTTTCAAAAGGTTACATTAACATTGGGCATTGCCGGTCTGATCGCTTTCTGGATAATGTTTTTCATTATGAGAAATCCTTTCATGCCTGTTTTTGAGAGGCTGTCAGTATATCCTCTGATTATTTGGAGTTTTCTCACCGGTGTTTACATCATCAGAAATTAAAATTAGTCATGATTATTCTTGATAGTTCAGTATTTATTTAACTAATTTTGATAGCTATTTTTAATATTTTTAATAGGCATCTTATTTTCAATGGATTTTTTTGACCTCATCTACATATAGACATAAAAGTTTATATAGTTTGTAGGATAATTATTTTTAAAGGTGATATTATGGCAAATCTAGATAAAAATATCGAAGAAGAAATTTTAGCAATTGTCGAAAAATATCAAAAAGAAGATACAAAACTTCTAAACTATTTAATAACTGATGATGAGATTACATTTTTCTCACCATTGGCAAACGGTAAATCAATAACTGCTGAAGACCTGCAAAAAGTTGCAGATATTTTAAAAGGATCCTTCATTGGAATGGAAATCGTAAACCAAGAATACAGATTTAAATTCAAATGCGGATTATAGGGGTTTAACATACTCCTATCTTTTTTTTTAATTTAATTTTTCCAAATCATATTCAAAAAGATGGAATTTTTCCAAACCAACTGCGGGATGGAACATTTCAACGCTGTCAACATATTCGAATCCGAACCTCTTGAAAACATTTTGGGCTCCGTCATTTCCATTTATTATATCCACTCTGATGGTTTTTTTGTTGTTTTTCAGACCATAGGTTTTTATCTGGCCAAAAATCTCTTTTCCAATTCCTTTCCCGGTTGAATCGGAAGCTATTGCAAACGTGTGAATCACAATAATTTCATTAGGATTTGCATTAACGTTCCAGTTTATATCCTCATATTCTGGGTCAAACCTATTGTTCAAAACAACACAGGCAATTATTTCACGGTTTTTTGTGCAGATATACAATTCTTCTTTTTCAATATTTGTTTTGATGTATTCCGGATTCGGATATCTTTCATTCCATTTTGGTCTGAACTCGCTGCCTTTAATGGAATTGATGACATTCTGATAGAATTCCAATATATGTTCTGCATCACTGATATCTGCTTTTTTAAGCCCAGTCATATTATTTCCCGTTTTCCAGATAATTCTGCGTGAGCTTGCATTCGCTCATGCATTTTGTACATCCCAATCCTGCCTTATATTGGCTGATAATGTATTCTCCGCAGGCTTCAATATCAATGATGTCTTTTCTGTTTAATCTGTCATTCCATTTTTGAGGATTGATTGCATCAACAGGACAGGCTTCCTGGCAATTTGTACAGTCGTCACACTGCGAATCGGTGATAGGTTTGCCGAATTCCAATGGCATGTCTGTCAGTATGCCTCCAAGAGCAACTGCTGAACCGTATTCTGGTGTTACAAATAATGCAGAACGTCCAATCCATCCGAGTCCTGCTTTGGTAGCTATTGTTTTGTATGGAAGAATACTTAACAATTTTTCCATGTCGCATTCGTTTCGCTTCATTGTCAGTGCAAAGGCATCATATCCAAGGCGTTTAATGTATCTCTCACCTTTGTGGGATATCTGGGTAAGTTTTCCAATTTGTCTGTGGAATGATTTCCAGTAGGCCTCGTATTCATCATCCTTGACTAATTGTATTGTTTCTTTGGGAATTTTTAAAACAAGACTTATCCCATAGGGAAAATCGATGAATTCACTTGCAAGACCGTTTACGTCTGCAAATCCAACTTTGCTTGCACCTGAACTTATCAAGTATTCTTTAAGTTTATTCATTTCAGACATAATATTTTGTTTATTTATACAAAGATATAAATACTATGGTACTATAAATTTTGAATGAATGATTAATTGTGAGTGATTAAATGAAGGATATCGATGTTTTAATTGAAGCTTTGCCTTACATTAAAAAGTTTCATGGAAAAAAAATTTTAATTAAATATGGCGGACATGCAATGGTGGATGAGGAAGCAAAGTCATCTACAGCACGTGACACTGTTTTACTCAAATATGTGGGAATGAAACCTCTAATTGTACACGGTGGAGGTCCGGAAATTTCAAGGTCCATGGATAAACTGGGAAAAGAGCCAAAATTCATTAAAGGTTTAAGGGTAACTGATAAGGAAACAATGGAAATTATCGAAATGGTTTTGGTTGGTAAAATCTCAACAGAAATCGTATCAGAACTCATTAAACATGATGGTGATGCTATAAGTTTGTCCGGAAAGGATTCAAGTTTAATATTTGCTCATAAAAAACCGGCAAGCAAAATTGATGAGGAAATCATTGATTTGGGTCTTGTTGGTGAAATCGATTGTGTAAATACTGACCTGCTGGAAATGTTCTTGGATCATGATTACATTCCAGTAATTTCTCCTGTTGGTATTGCAAGGGATGGAACCAGTTTGAATTTAAATGCAGATACTGCGGCCGGTGAAGTTGCCAGTGCTGTCGGTGCTGAAAAATTAATAATATTGACTGATGTTCCTGGTGTTTTAAGAGACCCTAGTGATCCTGATACTCTGATTCCAAAAATAACCATTGATGAGATTCCTGGATTAATCGAAGATGGAATTATTTCCGGAGGAATGATTCCAAAAATAGAAACATGTGTTAAGGCCATTGAAGATGGTGTTGAATCCTGCCATATCATTGATGGACGTAAAAAACACTCATTGCTTTTAGAAGTATTTACAACTGAAGGCATTGGAACTATGATTTGCAAATAATCATAGTCATTTTCTTTTTTTTAAATCTTTTTTTTAAACCTTAAACATTTTTCTAAGTTCCCGTCTAAGTAATTTCCAGCCGTTTACTCTTGGAAGTTCATCAAGCGCAAAAATTTTCTTTGGAACTTTATATCTGGATAAGTTTTCACGGGCATATTCTATTAACCCTTCATCGTCAGATTCATTTTCCCATACAACTGCAGCAACAGGTATCTCTCCTCTGTGGCAGTCATTTACACTGAAAATAGCTATTTCTTTTACAGCAGGATATTTAATCAGAACTTCTTCGACTTCAGTTGGATAGATTTTCCATCCGCTCATCACAATCATGTCTTTTTTCCTGTCAGTAATGAACAAACGGTTATCCTCATCAAGATATCCGATATCTCCTGTTAAAAACCATCCGTCATCCAAAAATGATGCTTTGGTTTTCTCTTCATTTCCCCAATATCCTTTTGCAATTGCTGGTCCTCTAAGGGCAATTTCTCCCTGTTTGTATTGGGGCAATGTTATTGAAGAGTCAAGCTCATCGACAATTTTGACTTCTGAAAAACAAACCGGATGACCTACACTTTCAAATCTGTCTGCTTCCCAGTAGTCTTCAGGTCTTATAACTGTTCCTGTACCGATTACAATTGATTCTGATAGTCCGTAAGCATTAATGATTGGTATCTGGTATGTTTGGTGGAAATCTTTCCATATCTTTTTGTGCAGTGGCCCTCCGCCTGAAATGATTTCACGGACGGTTTTCAGGTGTTTTCTTCCGTCCATTGTTGTTAGTGAATGTATGACCGGAGGCATTCCGCTTAAGACAGTTACCTTTTCATGTTCGCATAGCTTTAAATATTCATCAAGGTTGAACTGCTCCATCATTATGTAGTATGCTGCGGCCCTTAGGGCTGAAATTGCCCAGGAAAGTCCGACATGAGCCATCGGATAGATTCCCAAAAACACATCGTCCTGTTTTAAGGTTAAAACATCACATTCATTGTGGATTGCTGTAAAGTAGTTTCCGTGTGTGAGCATGGCTCCTTTTGGCTTGCCTGTTGTTCCTGAAGTATATTGAAGTTGACATAAGTCGTCCCAATCGGTTGCTTCGGCTTGCAGGACTTCACTGTTCTTGAAGTCATTTATGTCCTGCGGGATGTAGGTGGCAATGTCAATGATGCCTTCAGCTTCGCTGTCTGTAATCATCAGTTTTGCCTGGGAGTCGCTTATGATGTATTCAAGTTCGGATGCGGTGAATACCCTGTTTGTTGGTATGGCTATTGCGCCAATTCTCCAGATTGCAAAAAGTGAAAATAAGTATTCCTCGGAGTTTTTTAAATAAATCAGAATTCTGTCACCTTTGTTAACTCCCAGTTCCTTAAGTTCCCGTCCGATTTCGGAAACTATTGACAGTATTTCTCCTGAATTGTATTTGTTTCCGGTTGTGGGGTTGTACAACACGTCCTTGTCTAATCTTTTTGAATTTGCATCTAGAAAAGTGGTAATATTCAACATTTAGATTAACTCCTTCACAATTGCTTTAGTAATGTCAATGGTGCTTGCATCTCCTCCAAGGTCAGGAGTTCTAATCTTGCAGTCTGCAACCACTTTTTCCACGGCATTTTTGATGTCGTTTGCGGTTTCCCATTCTCCCAGATAATCAAGCATCATTGAAGCGGAAAGTATCATTGAGCATGGATTTGCAACATGTTTTCCTGCAATGTCAGGCGCTGAACCGTGGACAGGTTCGAATAATCCGTTGTGATCTCCGATATTTCCGGATGGCGCAAGGCCCAATCCTCCGACGAGTCCTGCACTTTCATCTGATAAAATGTCTCCGAACAGATTGGTTGATACGATAACGTCAAAGTTTTGCGGCTGTGTTACAAGATACATTGCCATTGCATCCACATAATAGTCTTCAGTTTTGATTTGAGGGTATTGTTTGGCAATATTGTAGAAGCTTTCCTTGAAAATGCCGTCTGTCTTTTTGAGGACATTGCTCTTGTGAACGCATGTGACCTTTGACTGGCCCCTCTTTATGCACAGGTTGAATGCCACCTTTGAGATTCTCTCCGATGCGTTTCTTGTGATTACTCTTTCTGCAATCATTCTGTTTTCATCACCGTATTCCAGCTGTGAATACAGTCCTTCGGTATTTTCACGAACGATTACAAAATCAATGTCGTCTCTGAGGCAATTAACTCCTTTATATGATTTTATAGGTCTTATATTTGCATACACGTTCAATGCTTGTCTTAAATTGATGATTGGGCTAGGTTGCCCTGGTGTTGATGTTGATGCTCCAAACAGTACTGCATCACTTTTTTCAGCTATTCTGATAGTTTCTTCAGGTAATGTAACTCCATTTTTATTATAACAGTCAAAACCAGCTTCACCATATTCAAAACTAAATTCTATATCTATTTTGTCAAGCAGATACTCGCAAGCATTCATCACTTCTTGACCTATTCCGTCTCCCGCTATAATTGCAATATCATACATTATTTCACTTAAAACATTTTTTTGTTATACTTATATTATATCCATTTTATTGTATATAATTCTTATAAAAAAAATTTGTTCGTATACTATCGAAATACTTTTATATTACCAAAGTATAATAGTATATTAATACAAAAATAAGATTAGATTTCCTATTGAATTTTATGAGGGATTGAGATGGAAAGAAGTATCGACGAATTAATTGAATTATTGAATGACAAAGATGACTTTGTTGTTGAGGATGCCATTGGAGAATTGGAATTGAGAAAGGATGAATCTTTAGATCCTTTAATTGATGCATTATCCAGCAGAAAGAAAAATATTAGGTTACATGCAGCAACCTTGCTTGGTGCAATCAACGATCCAAAAGCAATTCCTGCATTAATTGAAACTTTAAAAGACAACAACAAGTTAGTTAGAAGGGAAGCATCCACAGCTTTAAGCCGTATGGGCGAACCTGCAGTTGATCCTTTAATCGCAATATTGGATGATGAAGACTGGAGAGTAAGGGGTGCAGCCGCATGGGCACTCGGAAACATCGGTGATGAAAAGGCGATTCCTGCACTTGAAAAATTGCTAGATGATGAAAGCGGTTTTGTAAAACAAGGCGCACAGAGTGCAATTGCTTCAATCAAGAAATAATTTTTTTATTTCTTGCTTTTTTTGTTTTTTATATTTCATTGGGTTATACTCATTTTTTAGACTAACATTAACGGTCAGCTATTTTTTGCATAACACATTTTTTTCCGGATATTGTATGCTATTTCTTGGTTAAACAAATAGCCAAATGTAAATTTTTTTCATTTTTTTAATTTTATTGCTATTATTTTCTAAACATTGTTTATAAAATTTTTATTTTAACTACTTTTTTTCAGAATTTTTTCCAGTCGGAAGATATCTTCCAACACATTTATATACTTGTTTTATTAAAGTATAACACGGAAGTTATTTTCCGACTAAAATTATTTTATGTGGAGGACTAAAATTGTGCGGAATCGCAGGAATCGTTTATAAAGATAAGGAATTGCATAATATCGGTGATGACATGACCAATATGCTCCACCAATTGCAGCATAGGGGACCTGATTCAGCAGGATACTCTATTTACGGTGGAACTGGTCTTGAAGATGATGAATACATTTTAAAAATTCAGGTAAAAGAAAGTGAAAAGTTGCTTGATAAAGTCAAACACACAATCAACTTCATCACTCCAATCAAACAGGATGCCATCCTTCCTTCCGTTGGAGATTCATTCATCTATAAATGCAAAATATCTTTAGACGAATTTTCCCAGCTGAAGCCGCTGATTACAAAAGTGGACACAATAGATGATGTCATTGTAATCAACGGCAGTCACGACTTTGAAATGATAAAGGATGTGGGCTCCGTACTTGAAATTGCCGACAGGTATGATGTAAGGGATGTAAAAGGAACACATGCAATTGGACACACCCGTTTTTCAACAGAAAGTGGTGTGGACAGATACCATGCACATCCTTTCCAGACTTACATTGTTCGTGACATTTCAGTAGTGCACAACGGACAGATTACAAATTACTGGAAAATCCGTGATCCTCTTGAAAGAAAAGGACATGTGTTCGAAACATTCAATGACACTGAATGTCTGGTTCACTACATTGCAGATAAGCTCGCTACAGGCTACTCTCTTGAGGAAGCCCTGGAGCAGTCAGTAGAGGATATGGACGGTCCGTTTTCATACATTATAGGAACTCCACAAGGAATCGGAATAGCTAAAGACAAGTTAGGCCTAAGGCCTGGTGTAATGGCAGAAACCGATGAGGTATTTGCAATTGCATCAGAAGAGGTGTCCCTAAGGGAAGTTGTTGACACACGCCATGTAGAGCAGATTTCCCCTGGCGAAGTAATGGTATATGAAATATAGGTGGTTGTGATGGAAGTATTTGAAATAGATGCAGAGAAACTGACTCCCCGTGAGGTAAACTCACAGATAAAAGATGCAGCAGGTGAGTATGATAAAATCATCATAAGAAATCCAAATGCAAACCATTACCTTGCGGCAGGTGTGACAGAAGATGTGGAAATCGAATTCGACGGTTCCGTCGGATACTTCGGAGGTTGCATGTGTGACGGGCCAAAAATAACAATCAACGGAAATGCGGGCTGGTTTGTAGGAGATAATCTCACAGGCGGTGAAGTGATAGTCGAAGGAACAGCCGGTGACGGTGCAGGTCAGGGAATCTATGACGGAACTGTGGTCGTAAAGGAATCCGTCGGTTCAAGAACCGGTGAAATCATGAAAAACGGCACAATAATTATAGGAGGAAACTCAGGATTCATGACAGGAATTTTCATGATGGGAGGTAGAATCATCATTCTCGGAGATGTCGGCGATGATGTTGCCGAATCCATCATTCGCGGAGTCGTATATGTCAGGGGCAAAATCAAAAGCCTGGGATACAATGCAAAAATAGAAGAGATGACATTTGAGGATTCACTTGAAGTCGAAGAGATACTGTCAAAATACGAATTTGAAGTTGATGACATTTCCCAATTTAAAAAAATTGTTCCGGAAAGTACAAGGCCATTTTACGGTCATTAGGAGGATAAAATATGCCATACAGAGTAGAAAGAAATCCAGATTTATGCAAAAAAAATTTTGGCCGTCCGGGATGTTGCTGGTATTTATGTGATGATAGGGATGAAAAAATCTGCGGAAGATGTTTTTCATGCTTTAACAACTGTCCCCATGGCGTTTATGAAATTATTCAGGGTGATCCTTATCCATTGAATCAGGAAAAATGTGTAGGTTGCAGAATATGTCTTGAAATGTGTCCGAACAGGGCAATTGAAGTAAATGCAATACCTGAAGATGCAAGACAGGGATGGGGATTCCCGGACATCGTTGAAATAGTCAGGCAGTCACAGACAGCCTCATATAAACTCAGAAGTACCGGTGCATTGAGAAGAATTCCGGACTTTGATGATTTGGTAGTAATTCCCGCCCAGGTATCAAGACCTCCTATCGACAAATACAGGGAACCTTGCGGAACCGACGTGGTATTGGGAGACAGGTTTGCTGAAAATCCTCTAAAAATAGACACTCCAATCATGATTGGTGCAATGTCATTTGGTGCACTGTCAAAAGAGGCAAAAATGGCACTGGCTATCGGATCTTCACTGGCAGGAACCGTGACAAACACTGGTGAGGGGGGTATGCTTCCCGAAGAAAGAGAACTTGCCGATAAACTGATTGCACAATATGCATCAGGTCGTTTCGGTGTATCTGCCGATTATCTCAAAAAAGGAGATGCAATTGAGATAAAAATCGGTCAGGGTGCAAAATCCGGAATGGGAGGACACCTCTTGGGTGAAAAAGTAACTGCAGAAGTGTCAAGAATTCGTAATATTCCGGAAGGTTCCGATGCACTGTCACCTGCAAGGCACATGGACATTGTAGGTCCTGAAGACTTGAGCATGAAAATATCACAACTTCGTGAAATAACCGACTGGAAAGTGCCGATTATGGTCAAATTCGCTTCAGGTAAAGTCGCATCTGATGTAAAGATTGCAGCGAAAGGCGGAGCAGACATAATCGTCGTCGACGGTATGCAGGGAGGAACCGGAGCAGGTCCTGAAGTAATCATGGAACACTCAGGTATTCCTTCAGTAGCTTCAATCGTTGAAGCTGACATGGCACTTAAAGAGATTGGTTTGAGAGATCAGGTTAGCCTTGTGGCAGCAGGAGGAGTTCGTTCCGGTGCGGACCTGGCTAAGGCAATCGCATTAGGTGCAGATGCGGTATACATTGCAACAGCAGCCCTGATTTCAATAGGATGCAGAGTATGTCAAATGTGCTATACTGGAACATGCAGAAAAGGAATAGCTACACAGGACTTGTCCCTAAGGCATCGTCTGGACTATAAGGAAATGGGCAAAAACGTTGCAAACTACATTAACACAATGACTGACGAAGCATGTATGCTTGTCCAGCAGGCAGGTAACACTCATATTACAAAACTCGAAAAAGAAAATTTAAGGTCACTCACTCTGGAGGCATCAGCACTGACTGGCGTGCCTATGGCGGGTGTAGGCAGAATTTAGAGATTAAATTCTCTAAATTTTTCTATTTTTTTATATTTTTTGATGGTCTGCAAACCTATATGTACTAATTTAATCAAAGGTTTAAGCAGTGATTTTCATGGCACATCGGGTTGGTTTTTTCAAAGATAAGTTCAGTCGTGAAAAATATGAAGAGTATATTGAAGCGGTAAGAAGCGAAGAGGATTCAAGAGTATTGGCCGATTTTGCCTTAAATAATGATTTTTCCAATGTCCGCCTTGAGGCCACCAACCGTATTGATGATGAATCCGTTTTAGTAAAAGTGGCTTTAAATGATTCAAATAAGAAAGTTCGTATGGCTGCCATCAGAAAGATTCATGATGAATTTGTTTTAGCAGATATCGCATCCAACGATTCCGGCAGATCCATTCGTCAGCTTGCATCTGAAAGACTCGAGGAGCTTGGGTATCGCTAAAATTTTCCAATCATTTTTTAATCTTTAAATACAAATTATTTACCATGAACATTAAAAAAGTTAATAGATATTGGATATATTTGCTTTCCTTGTTTATCATTTCTTTAGGAGCTTCATTATCTATTAAAGCTAATCTGGGAACTTCTCCGCTGATTTGTCTGCCTTATGTTTCAAGTTTAATTACAAAGCTGACTGTTGGAGAGGTAATGTTCGTTTTTACCCTAATTTTTATCGTAATTCAGGTTGCACTTTTAAGGGGAGATTTTGAAAAAAGACAGTACCTGCAGCTTGTCATAGGAACGATATTTTCGTTTTTCGTTGATTTTTCCCTGATGCTTGTTGATTTCATCAATCCTGTCGGATATGCAAGTCAGATGGCTCTGCTTTTAATCAGCTGTTTGGTCGTGGCTTTTGGTGTGCTTTTGGAAATCCAAACTGAGATTGTATATCTTCCGGCAGATGGGGTTATTGTTGCCATTTCAAAAGTCCTGAAAAAAGAATTTTCTACTGTAAAACCTTTCGTTGACACATCCATGGTAATTATAGCCGCTGTTTTGTCTGTCGTATTTTTAGGCTATCTTGCCGGTGTTCGTGAAGGAACTATTATTTCAGCCATAATTATCGGACCGATTGTCAGACTCTTAAAGACTCATCTGGACAAATATGTCCTGAGACTGATAGAATAATTGTTGGCATGTGCAACATTTATATAATATTTTTTAGCATATTTCTAATTAGGTGATTTGATGAAGATTGTTGTTTTGAAGGGAAGTCCCAATATTGACGGTTCAACTGCAATGCTGGTGAATAACTTCATAAAGGGAGCAACCGAAGCCGGACATAATATAGAGGAAATTGATGCAGCTCACAGCAATATCTCTCCGTGTATCGGTTGTGTGCACTGCGGTTATGAAGGTGAATGTGTTTTAAATGATGATATGGATATTATAAGGCAAATAATTTTAGATTCTGACATGATGGTGTTTGCAACTCCGCTCTATTACTATGGAATGTCTGCACAGCTTAAAACATTGATTGACAGGTTCTGTTCAAGAAACTTTTCAATCCAGCAAAAGCACTTCAAATCTGCACTTTTAACAGTCGCATACAATGCTGACGATTGGACTTTTGATGCATTGGAGGCCCATTACGATACCCTGGTGAGATATCTCAATCTGGAGGATATGGGAAGAGTCCTTGGATATGGATGCGGAACGCCTTCAATGACCAGGTTTTCCAAATTTCCTGAAGAGGCATATGAATTCGGAAAAAATTTGAAATAAGATTAATTCCATTCTTTTTTTTTATTTTAAAATGATGTTTTCATAAATCATTTCAATCAGCAGTTTGTTTATTGGATTTTTAAATGACAGGGGATGTTCCTTTGGATATTCAGTACTTAAGGGAAGCACCATAAAACTGGACATGCATCTGTCGGTTAATCTGATTGCAAAATAGGTTTTGTATTCTCCGTCAATGATGTTTGTCATTATCCCAATGTCTTCGGTCGGCTCGTGGCCGGCTATTCCCTCTTCTGCATAAACCTTGAACTTTTTGAGAGTGTCTGCTGAAATTAATGCGTACTCCTGGAGATATTCATATTCATCTTCATCAAGGTCATAATCGTCATATTCGATTATTTCGTCACAGTTTTCATCCGGAAGGATTATATTTGAACTGCAGTAGGCAACGGAAATGTAAATTCCATCGTGGTCCAGGGCTTTTGAGATTATGTCGTAATACAGGTTATCCAAAGGCTGTGATTTGTACCGGTCTCCTAAAATCTCAGGAACGGTATGTGTGGATCCTCCCTCTTCAATGACGGTGCAGTAAAAATGTTTTTCTCCAAGATAACCTGCGGTAGCTGCTTTTTCAATAGTCTTTTTGATGTCGATGTCTGAATTTTCCAGCTTTTTTGCAAGTTCAAGTGCTTCATTATCACTTATCATATTATACCATTTCTTTCATTTTTTCAGAATTTTCTTTTAAAATGTGATATATGCTTTCAGCACCTATTATTTCTCCGTCAGGCACGTCCCAATCTGAAGGATATAAAATGAATGGTTTTGATTGGGTTCCTCCGGCTCCTCCGTGGCTTCCAACCAGCTCTTCAAATGCGCAGACCTCATCGTTTTCGGCATCATAGAAGCTATTTACTAGGATGTCCGGTGTGTACTTGAAGGAGCTGTTTCTCTTGATGTGCATTACAATGTTGCTTCCAAAGCCTTCAAGAGGATTTTCACCTTCAATTTCGCCGCTGTCAAGATAATAGATTCCATCTTTTCCGATTGCCATGTCTCCTTTTTGAGAGGATTTGACAACTATGAATCCTATGTATTCGTTTTTTAAAATTTCAGGCAGCAATTCCGGAAACAGATCATTCAATTCTTCGTAAGTTAATCTGTGCTTCCATTGTGTCAGATAAACCATTGCAAGATTGCCTGATGCGAGTACAATGACTTCGGAGTCACTCAGTTCCTGTTTTTCCTCTTCTTTGCTTCTGTTTTTTATCTGGTCAATTTGTTTGGAAAACGGAACAAATGTTTCTGCGTAGTGCTCTTCATTTGATGACATTTTTGCAAAGAGGGTCATGTCCTGCGGCAGAAGTGATTTGATAAAGTCTTCAAATGATTCTCCGTATCTCTGTTTGAATGTAGCTCCGTTTGCTTGCCCGTGGTCTGACTGAATTACAATCTTATAGTCTCTTGGGCAATATTTGTTTGCATCGATTAGTCTCTTGATTTGTCTGTCCATTCCTTTAAGGGCAAACCATGAATCTTCGTCCCTGATTCCTGAATGGTGGGCTATTTCATCATAACCCAAATAGGTGGAATAAGCGATGTCCACGTCTCCAACCATCATGTCTCCAATTAATGTGGCGGTGTTTATTTCTCTCATGAACACATTGGTTCCTGCTCTTGTCGGAATGTATAGGATGCCACGGTGGATTCTTGGTCGGATATTTTTTACCTTATGTTTTATTTGTGAAATTACTTCAAGAACCATTTCTGCCAAAAACAGCACAAATATACGTGCAAAATTATTCGGATTTGAAAATACTGAAAACCAGGCCTTGTTGTATAATTTCTGAAGGTTTAAAATTTTACTCATTGTAAAAATCACATTGTCGGTATCTCCTGAAAATAGATTTGATCTGCTTGCACCATTTTGCGCCAGCAATCCGTTTCCATCTGAAATTCTCTCTTCCAGTTCTTTAACTTTTGTCGGACCGGAACATTGCATCATCTGATTGTCATTTTCCTTTTCAATCCATCTGAATGCGGTTATGTCCTCGTTATTCCCATGGAGAATTCCCGCCTGGCTTGCTCCAGTCTGTGAAGACAGGTCGGTTTCCCATTCTTTCAGGGTATGGCTTTTGTTTTCAATCATTTCCTTAACGGTTGGCATCAGGTCTTTGTCAAGGGCTTCGGATAGGATGTCATATGCAAGACCGTCAATCTCAACAACGATTAGCCCCGGATAATCTTTTACGATATCTTTTCTCTTCTTTTCAGCATCTCTCAAAACGGCTCTGTAGTATGACCCGTCATCTTCAATGGTAAGCAATGCAGATAATACGGTGGTTACCAATGCCATTGATAGGGGAGCGAGGATAATTGCAAGTCCATCTACTGTTATTCCAAACAGGGGTCCAAATATTTCAAGCAATACCCCATTTAAAACCAGTGTTCCAAGACCGAATGTTATAACCAGAAAAGGCATGAAAATTCTTGTTAGAAGGGGCCATAAAATGGAGTTCACTATTGAAATGAATATGACAAGCAGGAATATGTCGTCGAAGGACTCAATTGTAACTCCCAATCCGAAAAAACTAATCAGATAAATGCCTAAGACATTACCGACTAATATTATCAAACTTCTTTTCAATGTTGTTCTCGGAGGCTTTTCCGTTATTTTCATGTTATTTTCCATGTTATTCATTCTCCAGATATTCAAAGATTTCATCAATGCTGGTTGCTGTTTTGAAGATTTTATCAGGTTTGTTTAAAAATCCTTTCTCAACCATTTCATCAATCATTTCAAACATCTTATCGTAAAATCCATAGATATTGAAAACGATAATTTCATCATCAATGAGGTTTAGTTTTTTAAGGGTAACGATTTCAAAAAATTCGTCAAAGGTTCCTACCCCTCCAGGGGAGATTATGTACGCATCTGAATTTTCCACAAATTTGTTTTTTCTCTCATCCATTGAACTGACATATATGAAAGTTTCGCAGTCTTTGCAAAGGGGTTCAAAATCAGCCATCCATTTCGGAGCTATTCCAATGGATTTTCCGTTATTGTCATGGACGCCTTTGGCACATGCTCCCATCATTCCTGTGTCTCCTCCACCAAAAACAAGGCAATGTCCTTTTAAAGCTATGGCACGGCCTAAATTATAAGCTTCATCAGTATATTTACTGTCGATTTTTTGGCTTCCGGAGCCATAAAAGCAAATGTTCATATTATTTCTCCTAAATGTCCGGTGTCTGCTCGGCTATGCATAAGTGACAAATGGCGTTTTCATTGTCTTTCTGATTATCTTTGACCGGGCACAGAAATGTCCCTTTCCTGTTTTCCACTTTTAAATTTCCCGGAAATTCGCTGCCCACTGGATGTATTGGCTCTTCAAGGATGAATGTTGTATACAGTGAGGTAATCACATAGATTAATGGTAACTTGTCATCGCTTGATGAGGACATTCTTTCCTTTTCAAAAGTTTTTTGGAGCAGCGGCAATGATTCATTGAAGGACTCCTTGTCAATGATTGCTGTTTTGTCATAATCGTCATTTCCCAGAACTTCCTTCATGCGCATAATGAAATACTTTATATAGATTTCCAAGTATTTTTCACGATAGCCGGCTTGAATAAATTCTCCGTCTTTTCTTATGTATTCTGTAGCCATCATTAAATCATAAACCGAGATAATACTAGCATAGTTTTTCAAAATATCCATTATTTCATCTTTTTCAATTTCAGTCTTTGCTGACAATTCTTCAAGTTCCACCAGTATTTCCTCAGGTTTCATGATTTTTATTATTAAATTTAAATAATAAATACTTTTAATATTGATAAAAATCTAAAAAGGTAGTATGGTAGAAGAATATATGGAGATTTCAAAAGAGGAAATTGAAGCTGTTGAAAATGCATTGAAAGTCAATGCCGATTATAAATTAAACAATACTAAATTTAACACTAACACCTTTGAAAAGGGCCAGGATATTGTTTTAACTCAGTATGTTGCTAATGTGGAAAACGAATTGGTCTTTAAAACAAAAGAAGAAAACGGCAAATATTATATTTCCAAAACTTTTGAGCTATTCATCGACAATATTATCGGAGGCAATGTCTCAAGGGATGTTTTCCAGTCTGTTTATCAGTATTTCCATGAGGTCATTGCAGATGATGACAATGATTTTGCAGATGAAAAGGAAGAATTAATCAATTTTTTAGTTTTGACTGAGGAATATGAGGAAGAGCCTCTTCAAAAGGATTTGGATCCGGCAAAAATCCGTCAGGACTATAAGGCAGATCACGACAGGATTTACGGTGACGAGTCAATGAACAGGGTTCAAAAAAGTTTGGCATTAAAAGAGCTGTTACATATGTCAATTTGCCAAGTGGTCAATGATATTGATTTATTTTTCACAAGGCCTTATGATTTGACTCCAGAAGAGAATGCGGAGAAAAATAGGCAGGAAGCAAAGGCATTGGAAAATGAAATGCAGTTAACCTAAATGTTTAAGTAATATTAAAACATAATATATTATTAATTAACTTTTGGCATTGATTTTATGATTACCATTACTAAAAATGAGGAAGTTGTTCTTGACCAGATTAGGATATTCAACATAGAATATCCAGAAGGCATTCCTTTAGGAGTATTGAGAAAGGAACTGGGATTTCATGAATATGATTTGGTTGAAATTCTTGAGGAATTGTCTGCCAAGGATCTGGTTATTTTCAAGGACAATAAGGCCAGTTTAACAGACCATGAAAAGGAAATTAACACGGTCAATTCCAAAAAGGATTTGGAAGAGTTAGAGCTGAACATGAAGGAAAAGGAATCATATAAATTGATTCAGGAGTTGGTTGACGATAAAAATCTCATCTCCAAATATACTTTGGAAGGTCATTTATTGTACGGGGACTTGAAACTCACTAATTTTAGGATGTACCACATCATATTGTCTCTTCAGAATAAAGGACTTCTCAAATCCATCCATAAGGACGATGGGGAATACTATCTTCTTGTTAAGTAATATTATTTTTACATATTTTATTACAAACAGTAATATTTTTTTTCAATTTAATCATAATATTTATATACATTCAATAATATAATATTAGTATAAGATTAATATTTTGGTGTGTTTTTTTATGATGAGAATAAGTATGTCATTACCAAAAAAATTATTATCAGATTTTGATGAGGTACTAAAGGAAAGAGGATATCAGTCACGTTCAAAAGGAATCCGTGATGCTCTTCAGGATTACATTGTCAGATACCAATGGATGAACTCAATGGAAGGCCAAAGAATAGGTATCATAACAATCATCTATGATCATCATTATACTGGAGTAATGGAAAACCTTGCAGAAATTCAGCACAGTTTCAGAAACGAGATTAACACAAGCATGCATATCCACATGACCGACAAATACTGTATGGAAATTGTTGTTGTAAACGGAGATATTGCAGAAATTCGTGATTTGACCGAAAGGATAATGAGACTCAAAGGTGTTGAACACGTAAAACTTACAAGTACTGCAAACGGAGAGGAATTCAGTGAACCTGGTCACTCCCATGACCACGGACACCACCACTAATTCTTTTTTTATTATTTTTTTTATACATGAAATTCAAAATCACTCCATATCATTTTGATTTGATTAAGGATTCCCAGCGTTTGTCCGCTTTTTATCAGGCCATCAGTGAATATGACGGTACAAATGACTTGGCTTATGACTTGGGATGCGGAAGCGGAATACTGTCCTATTTTTTAAGTTCTAATTTTAATGAAATCATTTCTCTTGAAATTGATTCAAGCGCATATAAATGCGCAAAGGAAAATCTGGCTGATTTTGAAAATGTCAAGGTCATAAACGCTGACGTTCTGGAATATGAATTCGATAGGAAAGCTGATTTGATAGTTTGCGAAATGATGGACACTGCATTAATCGATGAAGAGCAGATTCCAGTATTGAATCACGCCAGAAAATGCCTGAAACCGGAAGGCAAAATAATTCCCCAGGCGATATTTAACTCTGCCGAACTGGTCAACCTAGAAAGGGAGTACATCCATTGGGATGAAAATGCCAGATATGAAGTTTTCTCAGATGCGCTGATCTATTCGGAATTTGATTTCATGGAGGATATCGACCCGAATTTTGAGACAACCCTGTCCCTTAAGGTCAAAAGGGACGGAACTGTAAACGGTTTGAAGATTACCACATTCACAAAACTTGCAGACGATATAGTATGCGGACCGACACCGATGTTAAATCCCCCTTTATTAATTCCATTTGAAGAAAAATCCGTTAAAAGTAATGAATATATAACTGTAAAACTAAAATATATTATGGGAAACGGAATTGAAAGTATCGAATTAAATGTAATTTAGGGAATAATGACATGTCTTTTGAATCACAGTTAAGAAATTTTTTAGAGGGTTTTGAAAAGCTGATTGTATTGGGCGTCGGAAATGAGCTTAAATGCGATGACGGTGTAGGGCCTTACATAATTAAAAAATTGAAAGAGGACATGGTTGAAGATAAAGACAGGTTATTGTTTATTGATGCTCAAACAGTTCCAGAAAATTTTACAGGCAAAATCCGAAAGGAAAACCCTACCCATTTAATAATTGTTGACGCATGTTTGATGGGTGGTGAAGCGGGAGACATGAAAGTAGTTGATGAAAATGATTTTGCAAGCATTGGAATTTCAACACATTCCATGTCATTGTCTTTCTTTGTGAAATATTTGCAGCAGGATTGCGATTTTAAAATAATTTTCGTTGGAATCGAACCGGAATCCATGGATTATGCTGATAATCCAACCGTTAAAGTTGAAGATGCCGCAAATGAATTTATAAACATTTTAAAAGGGATTGTATTATGAAAATTTTATTTATCGGTTCAAGATTATATGATGATGTCGATTGGTATGTAAAGGAAAAGGGTATCGAAAGCGTACTTACAGAATCAAATGAAAATGCTATAAACCTGGATTTGCCAGACCAGGTATTCATCGTGCCTAGAGGTATGGACGGTCCAAAACAGGTTGCACTTATGCAGAATGTTGATGCTATTGTCCCGTTAATCGGTATTGACCCTCCATTGATTGATGTTGCCCGCATGAAGGAGGAAGTTGAAGAGGAATATGGAATTCCTGTTGTTGCGGCGGGTGTAAGGGCAGTTGAGCTGACCTCCAATAAAATCAAAACCAAGGAATTTTACTCTCAAATAGGGGTTGAAACTCCGCAATATCAAATCCTCAACGGTCCGGATGAGCTTACTTTGGAGTTTCCTGTTGTCCTGAAGCAGGGTGAAGGCCAGGGCGGAAAGGACATTATGGTGGCAAAGACAATTGAAGATGTCAATGAATACTTCGAAAACTTTGACCAGGCGTTATGTGAAAGGTTCATTGAAGGATCCGAAATTTCCATTGAGGTTTTGGGCTTCGACGGACAGTACGTTGCATTGCCTCCAATCTATAAGGGCGAAACAACCTTGGAAGGAACACACCCGTTAAATAAGGTCAAAACCGGTCCCTGCATGGTTGAAGGACTGGACAATAATCTGGTTCAGCATACTGCGTATAAGGTGGCCAAAAATCTTGATTCAGACGGAATTTTTGAAATGGATTTCATGTATTCCAAAAAGGACAATCAGCTGTATGCCATTGAAGTAAACACAAGGCCAAACGGCACCAGGTATTTGACTACAGCCACATGCGGTGTCAACTCATTATGTGAACTGATTAACATGGCCGCAGGCGAATTTTCACTTGCAGACATTTCAGATAGATTGGAGTATAACTATTCCACTGAAATTCCGGTGGGCAATTATGAGGGACCTGCTGTTAATGAGCCTGTAAAATCCTTTAAAGTCAATGATTTTGTTGTTCACGGTCCTGAAGGATATCAAAGGGTTACCGCCAAAGCCAGTTCCAAAACAGAGCTTGAAAAATTAGTTGAAAAATTGACATAAATCTGTGTTATAAGTTATAATTATATACTATTATAAATAGATATCATAATGATTGAAAGATTTTAATAGTGTGATTTGATGAATAATACGGAAATGTTAATTCTTTTTTTAGTAACATTATTTGGTACAATATTCTTTACATGGTATGTTAAAAGGATATTGATTAAAGCAAAGATTGCAGATAGTCCTATAGTTAGTGAACATAGACATAAGAGCGGTACTCCTACAATGGGAGGTATTGCATTCTTATTTACTATCTCTTTGATAATTTCATTGTATTATCAAAATACTCCTATTCTAATTGTTTCATTCATCATGCTTGCAGGCGGAATCATTGGTCTGGTGGATGACCTGATAGGTCTCAAAATCAAGGAAATTCAAAAAATTGTTGTAAACACTTCAGATGAGGTCATCACTTTAGGCAGATTGGACGTCGAACCAGGTGAGGAAGTGCGTGTTGCAACTCCAAAGGCAAAAGCTGAAGTCGATGATTTGCTTAAGGAAGGAAAAGTTGAAGTGATAGGTGAAGTTCCAATCAAGACAGAGCCTGAAGAGTTTGAAAAAATCTGCAGCCAGGTTGTTTTAGGAATATTTTTAGGATTGACCGGTGCCGTTACTACATTGGGCGGTTTTAATTTAGGTCTGCTTGCTATTCCTGTTGTAATAATTGGTGTTTTGGGATCAATCAATTCAGTCAATCTTATTGACGGTATGGATGGTCTTGCAGCAGGTATTGTAGGTATAGCCTCCATAGCATGTTGTCTGTACGGCTATTTATTTGGTCCGGCAACAATCATTCCTCCGTTCTTGATACTGGCAGGCATATGTTTAGGATTTTTAGTATTCAACAAGTATCCAGCTTCAATATTCATGGGAGATACAGGATCATTTGTATTGGGTACAGGCTATGCGGCTGCAGTAATGATATGTGACGTTCCTTACTTTGGAGTTCTTGCATTAGGGGTTCCGATTATTTCAGTTGTCGTAAGCTTGCTTCACAGGGCTCATATTATAAAATTGCCGGTTGAGCCACTGCATCACACTTTAAACCATTACGGCATGTCTGAGACAAAAATCGTATTTAGCTACTGGGGTTTTACAGTTTTATTATGTGCAATTGGAATTTTAGCAAAAATGTACATTTTTTAAGTTTGGGTGATTAAATGGAAATTCAAGATTTAGCAGAGTCTATTGGCGGAACATTATATGGAAATGATGATTTTTTTTCTATTGACGGTTTTACAGGCAAGTTTACTTTTCTAAATGATGCGCACACTGGAGACATTGTCATAAGGCACTGGATTAATGATACCGGTGTTAAAATGGCATTCGATAAGAATATTGCCTGTCTTATTACCAGAACTCCTAAGGATGGAGCAATTGAAATGGCCAACAAGCTCAATTTCCCTTTGATTGTTGTGGATAAGATAGAGCTGGCCAACGCTTATGCACTTTCACATACAATAGATAAGTATTCTCCAAATTCAACAAATATAGTTATCACAGGAACAAATGGAAAGTCAACCACTTCCCATCTGATCTATCATATTTTAAAAACAGCAGGTTTTCATGTTTTAACCAACACAGACAGCGAATCGGAATTCAACACATTAATCGACCCTATGGTTTCAAAGTTAATTTCCGATGAAGCAATTGAAAACGGCGAGCTTGATTATCTGGTCATTGAAGTGTCTGAAGTTCAGGGATGGCTTGGGGATTTAATGGAAAATCATGCGGCACTGATGAGTGCGGCCATAAATCCTGATGTTGGAGTAATAACAAACATCGCAATGGACCATATCGGTCTTGTAAACTCAATTGAAGAAGTATTCAATGAAATTTCCACAGTTCCTGAAGCTATTGGCGACGGAATATGTGTACTTAATCATGATGATGAAATGGTAATGAAATTGGATGTTGAAAATCCGTTTTACACATCAATGAGCAAAATGGATGAGAAGAATGCAGTATATTATGACGGAAGCGAAATTGTCTATGACGGTCAGACAATATTGAAAAATGATGAGCTCCCTTTCACAGGTTCACATTTCATACAAAATATTCTGTCCGCCATCGGTGCGGCAATTTCCCTTGACCTTGATATTGATACTATAGCAAACGGTGTCAAATCATACAAGGCATTGAACAGACGCTTTGCAAAATTGAACGATGCGCCATTGATTTATGATGATTTTGCCCATAATCCTGATGGGATAAGGGCCACTATTTCCGAGACTAAAAAGATGCTTCGGGATGGTCAGAAATTATATGTGGTATGTGCCATCAGAGGCTCAAGGGGTGTTGAAATCAATCAGCTGAATGTGGAGGCTCTTGCCGAGTCAGTTGATGATAACGTTGAAGTGATTCTCTCTTCAAGCAATGATGTTGTCAATGATTTGAATTTTGTTGAAATGGAAGAACGTGAGGTATTTTTCAACACTTTAAAGGAAAAAGGCATAGAATTTGCTCATTATGATGATTTGAAGGAATGCCTAAGTGAAACTTACGGCAAAGTTGACGAAGATGACATAATATTATTAATCGGTGCTCAGGGAATGGACCCCGCCGAATCACTTTTAAAAGACATAATTTAAATATCATATCAAATTAATATAATAAATGTATAATTTATTCTGTGACGGAATAAATATGTAAGAGGATATAAACATGTTTATAAAGATTAGAAGAGACACATTAATTATTTTATTACTTGCTTTTATTTTGATTCTATGTGGTCGTTTAATCACTTATGTGGCTTTCGCATCTTCCAGTGAAATCAACGATGGTATTCCAATCTCAGGAATTATTGTAAAAGGAAATGATATTGTTCCAGTAGATACCATCCGATCCAATGTGATGCAGGCCGGTTTCAGGGATGGCAGTGTCATATATGGTGATATCTTAAAGACATCTAAAAGAGAGGTATCGCTTCAAGACGCGCTGCAGACGGCACAGGAATTTGCAACGCAATCGACGGTTCCCGGTACATCAGTAACTCCAATCACTGCTGCTGATGTTCAGGTAGATAAGAATACCGGTGTTGTAACTGTAACTGTTATAGAAGACTTTTCTTCTGTTGAACTAGAGAATAATACTGCGCTGAGTGGGGGATAATAATGGATAAATTAAAATTCTCAATTGTTTTATTAGTGATATTTTTATTGTCCATCAGTTCCGTTGCGGCTACATGTAACATTATTGTTATTACAGACCCTACAGGAAAGGATCCAAACGGTGCTGCGGCAGGAAGTATGTCCTTTGCGGACAACATGTTCCAGTCAACATTCTTGATGTCAAAAAATAACCATTTTGCCGTACTCTCTGGGGGTACAGGTAGTTCAGATACAAGGCTGGATTCTATTGTTGCCGCTGTTGCAAGTTTGGAAAATAATGTTTCTGCAGCTTCAGCCGCTTCCATTGCATCCCAATATAAGGGGGCTCGTCTTGTTGTCGGTGGTCCCGGAATAGGTGCTGCTGTCGGTGGGTCTTTTGATGCATACGTCGTAACTGTGGATGAAGGAACAAATACAATTCAGGTAACTCCTTATAACAGTGGTATAGCTACATTGCAGCCTGGTCAGAAAGGAGCTATTATTCACTTGAGAAATACAAATGGAAATCCTTTGTATGGTACTGCAGATTCTGTCAGAAAAGAGACTGCTATGAATATCGGAAAAATGATTCGTGACGGTTATCCTGCAACCACCATTCTCTCAGAGGCTATGGGTCAAGTGGCTAACGAGTCCGGTGAAAAATACGGTGGTGGTGGAGTCAATCTTGTTTCTGGAATTTCTACCGGAGACATGTTTACCCCTAAAGACATGAACACAACAGGTTATCCGATGGATGAGCAATATTCCAAGGTCTGTGACGAGTGCGGATGGGGTATGGGATACCCTGCATCTGAAGCCTATGACAAATGTCCTGTCTGTGGTGATGACTTAAGAGTTGTCTATGCATACGAAGCTTTAGGTAATGCATTGACTGTAAGTCCTAATGCCGTCAGTGTTTCGGTTTATGGAAGTGACAGGCCGGGTTTAGCTGAAACAACAAAAGAAATTGTTGAAGCATCTGTTGCTAAAAACGGATATGACGCATCAGCTATTGCAACCTCCATTAACAGAGGAATCAACAACGGTCTTCTGATGGGTGTTGATCATGTTGAACCTAAAGACCTGAATGTAAAACAGGGTTCCAAAGCCGTTGGTGTTTACTACAAGGCTTTACCTGGAGATAAATCTTCTCCTTCCTGGGATTTGCCGGTTGATGGAAATATTTTAGGCATTTTAGGAAGTATTCAAACAGCTGTTGGTATTATACTGATACTGCTGGTTGTATTCAGAAGCAGACTGTTAAAATCTTTCCAGAGTAGGTGACATCACCTATATTTTTTTTATTTTTTTTTAAATAGTGATTATTATGGCATTAATTTTAGTTAGAGGAGAAAACAATTCAAAGTTACTTAATGCAATTTCAGACATGGAAAGACATGGAAATTTAAATTTGATAACAACACCCAAGGTAATCGATGCCGCTTTTGCCGATTCTTTGGTTGAAGGCATTTTAAATTCTAAACTCAGAACAAAATCAAGTGTTGCCACTGCCTTTTTTGTAAAAGAAGATACTACTTTAAGCATCATGCAGGTTAAAAAGATTCATCCTCCTGCCCATGTGGTGGTTGTAAGCGACGAGTATGAAGGATACTCTCAGCTTGAAAAGTTGTTGGATGATGCTGAAAACTTGCCTGGTTACAATTCACATAAGGCCAGAAATGATGGGATGATTGATTATAAGATTAAGGCAGAAGACAGATATATTAAAAATGAAAGGTTAAATAGCTATCTTAAGAAATAGCTATTTTCTTTTGATTCTCATTACGTTTCCCAGGGTACGTTCTCCTGAGGAACTGCTAATGAACTGATTCAAATCGACATTATCTACTTTTTCAAGCAATTTTATATTCAATGCCTTTTCTAATTTTTTTGTAAGTTTTGTGTCGGGTGTCATTTTTCCTGTTTCTATTCTTGTAATGACTGATACCCTTTCGTTGATTTTTTTACCCAAATCCTCCCTGGACCATTTTTTGGATTCCCTTGCTCTTCTGACTTCGCTGCTGAAATCCTCAATCAGCTCTTCGGAAGGTTCGTCGTTTCTTGAGTAATTTCTTTTAGGCGCATTTTTTTGCTTTTTGTTTTTTTGTTGTACGTATCTTGGTTTTGGAGGAGCCTTTTGGATCTTTCCAAGTTTTGAACACTCTTTACATACAACCATAACTGATCCTTCAATTTTTGCTCTTATTGGATTATGTTCCGGTACCGGTTTACCACAAATTTCGCATTCCATACTAATCAGTTTCCTATGTTTTTCTGTATAATATTATATAATGCTACTTATTAATATTTGTTAGTATACTATAAAATGAATACCTTTAAATACTTTAAAATTACAAATTGTTATTAAAGTACAAAGTTTATGAAATTAATATAAATCGAAAGGAAGTGATTCACATGAATGATTTCGATGATTTGGAAAATTCTTCAAAAGAGCAATTGATAGAACAGGTCGAATCATTAAGAGAAGAGATTGACCTGCTTAGAGAAGAAAAATCCAAGGCAAAAAGTAACTTGATGTGGAAAGTTAGGAAATTAGAAAAGGATAAAGTCCTAATTGAAAATGAAAAAATCAGATTAGAAAGAGAAACCAAATCACTACGTTCAGAAGTGGATAGATTCAGATCTCCACCATTGGTATTGGCTACCATTACAGAAGTTCTTGATGATAACAGAATGACCGTCAAAAGTAGCACCGGACCAAGTTTTCTTGTTAACTATTCAAAATTCTTAGATGAAAAATTACTGGTGCCTGGTTCAAGAGTGGCATTAAACCAACAGACATTCGGTATTGTTGAAGTGCTGCCGTCTGAAAAGGACGCAAATGTTTCCGGAATGGAAATTGAGGAAAAACCTGACATCACCTATGAAAAAATCGGTGGTCTTGAAGAGCAAATCAGGGAAGTTAAGGAAACTGTTGAGCTGCCTTTAACACATCCTGAACTGTTTGAAAAAGTCGGAATTGAACCTCCAAAAGGTATCTTGCTTTACGGCCCTCCTGGAACAGGTAAGACATTGCTTGCAAAGGCAGTAGCTAATGAAACCAACGCAACTTTCATTAAAGTTGTCGCATCAGAATTTGTCAAAAAATACATTGGTGAAGGTGCAAGGCTTGTGCGTGAAGTCTTCGAGCTTGCAAAGGAAAAGGCACCTGCAATCATCTTCATTGACGAACTTGATGCAGTTGCAGCCAAAAGGCTTAAAAGTTCCACAAGCGGTGACAGGGAAGTTCAAAGAACATTGATGCAGCTTTTAGCAGAACTCGACGGATTCGAATCCAGAGGGGACATCGGTATCATCGGTGCAACCAACAGGCCGGATATCCTTGACCCTGCATTGTTGCGTCCTGGCCGTTTTGACAGATTCATTGAAGTTCCTCTTCCTAATGATGACGGAAGAAAGGAAATTCTTAAAATTCACACTAAAAACATGTCCTTTGATGAGGAAGCAGACATTGACTTGCTTGCCAGCTTGACTGACGGGCTTTCCGGTGCCGATTTAAAGGCTGTATGTACTGAAGCCGGTATGTTTGCGATTCGTCAGGAACGTGACACAATTACTGTAGATGACTTCATGGATGCTATTGAAAAGGTCATGAATAAGAATAAGGAGGATGAACTCTTCAATAGTGAAGCCGGAGTAATGTTCGGATAAATTCATTGTCATTTGTAAAAAATAAGCCTATGATGAACCCTATGAGCTCTGATATGTGATGAATGATGGGCGAGCTGAGGCTTATTTTTTTAATCTTTTTTCGGAAAAAATCTTAGCCGGTCACCGGCGCTTTTTTTGTAAAACTATATTTAAAAGAAATATCTAATAGTATAATTATGTTATTCAATAAAAATGATGGAAGAACCAATGAAAGGGTTCTTTATAAAACAAAACCAAACATGTTTTTAGGTTGTAAAAAAGCTATTCTAGGTGTTGTTTTATTGGCTGTTGTTTTTGTTGTTTCCCCAATGGTTATTCAGTTTGTGGGTCATATGCAGGTTTATATGATATCCCAGATCAAGCTTCCTTTGACCCGATATGCTGCAATAGCGTTTTTTGTTGTTATACTTGTCATAATACTGTATATCATTTGGCAGATTATCGGCTGGTATTCCATTGAGTATACATTGACAGATACAAGAATCATCGTCAAATCCGGAATTTTGTCAACTAAAAAGAATTACATGCCTTACAGCACTATTCAGGATATCAATTCATCTCAAAGCATTCTGGCAAGAATATTCAATGTCGGAACAGTTTCAGTATTCAGCGCATATGACAATAATCTGATGAGTATTGAAAACGTCTCCAATCCAGGCAAGGTTGAAGAGATCATATTCTCCAACATGATGGGCATCAGAAGATTCCAGGAACCTCCTAGAAGTTACATTGACAGGAATGAAGATGCATACTATTCTGAAAGTGTTGCGGATGATGACTATTATGACGAATATGAACCTATCACTCCAATAGGCCATGAAAGGAACAGTCCTCCAAGAAGGGAGTATGAATATTATCCCGAAGACTTCAGCTTTCAGGATGAAAGGGCCAACAGGTATGAATATGAGCCTTATCATGATGAATATGAAAGCGTCATGAGCCGTGTTTCCAACAGCTCCAATGACAATATTGTATATGAGGGAGCTTCAGATACATTTTCTAATGATGCCCGTTATAATGAAAGGAGGCAGGATTATTCCTATGATGATGGGGATTACTATCAATATGATGAGCCTCAAAATCAGTATTATGAAAGTGATGAAAGAGTTTATCAAAATGAACCTGAACAAGCAGTAGGAGCAAAGGAAGATTCCAGTGAACAGGTCATACAAAGGCATTTTGATAAATTTAAAAGATAATTTTTTTTAATTTTTAGGAGAAATATAATGGAATTATTGTGCGTACAGTCTCAAGAGCATCCCGAGTTGCCGCTTGCCGAATTGAAGGCAGTTATGGAATGTGAAAATATAGAGGCAACAATAGATGTGGTTGCTGAAGGTCTGGTTATCCTTAGAGACATTCCTGAAGACAGAATTGACCTGTATAATGAAACATTGACCAGGAGACTGGGATATACCCATGAAGTTCATCAGCTGATAATGAAGTCATCACCTGAAAGGTTAAGTGAAGATATTCCATCCATAAACTGGCCTGACTACATTTCCGAAACATTTGCAGTTCGCGTTAAAAGACTCAATTCACAAATCGATACCGTCGCAACAGAAAGAAAAGCCGGTGCACTTATACTGGATAATTGCAATGACATCAAGGTAAAGCTTAGGGAACCTAACTCACTTGTCCGCATGGTCGCTTCCAAAAATGATATCTATATAGCCATTGAAAAGTTCAAGCTGAATAAGAAACATTTCGTTGAAAGCAAACCTCATAAACGACCGTTTTTCTATCCCGGATCAATGAGTCCGAAACTCGCAAGATGCATGGTTAATTTATCAAGAGTAACTGAAGGTCAGCTGTTGCTTGATCCGTTTTGCGGCACCGGAGGAATATTGATTGAAGCGGGATTGATCGGATGTAAGGTTGTAGGCTCTGACATCTACTGGAAAATGAAGAACGGAGCTGCCATTAACCTGGATTACTTTGGAATAACCGATTACAGGACATTCAATCTGGATGTGCGTGAACTTAAGATGTATGAAAAGGTGGCCGCCGTAGTTACCGATCCCCCATATGGCATCTCAACATCTACAGGAGATATTGAAGGTGACAATATATTTAAGGAGTTTTTCATTTCAATTTATGATAACATGAGGGATGATGCCTATCTGTGCATGGCCAGTCCTCACTATGTTGATTTAAAGCCTATGGCTGATGAAGTCGGATTTGAAATTGTTGAACAGTATGGGATTAAGATGCATAGAAGTTTAACAAGAATAATATCCGTAATCCGTAAAAAACTAGATTAATATAGTTACATTTATATACTAGTAGTTTTTATTCATATTATTTTTAAGTTGAATATTGACTATTCTTTCTCAATTAATAATTTGGATAAATATTTTTTTTTATTTCAACATTTCAGCTTTTTTTAAAATTTTAATTTTTAATTTTTATAAATTTATTATTTTTTTGATTTAAATTATATTTAATCTTTATTTGTAAATTTAAGTTTTAAAATTAATTTTTGAAATAATTAATTTATTATTGCAATATTTTTTAATTGATTTTGTTACTCAAACTTGTCTGTCTATTAGTTGTGCTATGTGTTTTTATGGCGTTGGTTTAAGTCATATTGTATTTACAATTCTGACTATGATGACTGCTTTTCCACATGTAGCTATAAATTTGTGAGTACTTGAGTTTTTTCGAGTATGATGTTGGTTTTGTAGATGTGGTGAATTAGTTACAAATTAATTTGTTTCAAATTTATTGTGTATACTCGTCTATATTTTTAGCGTACTTCATAATACTTATTATTATGTCTGTTATGTGTTCAATTCTGTTTGATCCTGGCAGATGCTACTGCTATTGGGATTCGATTAAGCCATGCAAGTCGAACGAGTTTAGGC